>NZ_CAXTNE010000287.1:0-9491 GCF_964245445.1 uncultured Nostoc sp. | reverse complement strand
CTGCCCCCTGCTCCCTGCCCCCTTCCTCCTCATTGACGACGTTCTTGCAACTTACGATATACAGATTTTAAATCAACTTGATGGTGAGCTAAGGCAACCAAAGTATGATATAGCAAATCAGCCACTTCACCTGCGATCGCATCTGCTTCATCATCCTTAAAAGCCATCACCACCTCGGCGGTTTCCTCACCAATCTTTTTCAAAATTTTGTTATCGCCACCTGCGAATAGTTTACAGGTATAGGAGCTTTCGGTAGGATTATCGCGGCGATCGCATATTATTTGAAACAATTGCGACAATGTGTCCCCTGGCGGTGGGGCAATTTTGCCTTCTATTTGGTGAAAGCAACTACGTTCTCCAGTGTGGCAGGCAATGTCTCCTAATTGCTCTACACCTATGAGCAACGCATCACTATCACAGTCATAACGCATACTCTGCACTTTTTGAATATGTCCAGAAGTCGCCCCCTTATGCCATAACTCTTGCCGGGAACGACTCCAAAACCAAGTTTCTTCAGTTTCTAAAGTTTTTTGTAACGACTCCTGATTCATCCACGCCATCATCAGGACAGTACCATCCAAATAATCTTGGACAATTGCAGGCACTAGACCCCGTTCATCGTAGCGAATTTCCTCAACAGGGATAGCGTTATGGAGTGAGTGCGAATCGTTAGAAGACATACCAGCTAATTTGCTCTAATGAGAATAATTCATGGATTCACGATACCATTCTCAATAGGGCAACTGGCATGTTTTTTTGAATTGAACTATCTTATATAGCTCTAAACAACAACATTCCGTTCCATAGCAGACTGCATCTTTACAGCACTCAAAGCGACTTTGTGAGCTTTTGAGGCTTCACCATACCAATGGATCGCCGAATTAAAAGCTGCTCGGTAAAGATCCTGGTATGCTTCAGATAATCGAGTTTGAATATCTAGCGGTAAGTCTTTATTCGAGTTGTATAACATATTATTATTTTTTGGTTCAGCTATTTATATAAGATAGAAATTCTAAGTAGTTTTTGACACTATCCTAAGATAGAGCTTTTTATTGCCCACTGTTAGGAGAGAACCTTGGTAAATACCACAATTAAAACAACAAAATCACAAGAAGTCTTTGCTGCTGCTCAAAATCTCATGCCCGGAGGAGTCAGTTCTCCAGTTCGTGCGTTTAAATCTGTGGGCGGACAACCCATCGTTTTTGATCGTGTTAAAGGCGCATATATTTGGGATGTAGATGGTAACCAATATATAGACTATGTAGGCACTTGGGGTCCAGCTATTTGCGGTCATGCTCATCCAGAAGTAATTGCAGCCTTGCATGAAGCTTTAGAAAAAGGCACGAGTTTCGGCGCTCCCTCAGTCCTAGAAAATGTTTTGGCAGAAATGGTAATCGATGCCGTTCCTAGCATCGAAATGGTCAGATTTGTCAACTCTGGAACTGAAGCTTGCATGGGAGTTTTGCGACTGATGCGGGCTTTCACAAAACGAGATAAAATTATCAAGTTTGAAGGCTGCTACCACGGACACGCCGATACGTTTCTAGTGAAGGCGGGTTCTGGTGTTGCTACACTTGGCTTGCCAGACTCACCGGGAGTTCCGAAAGCGGCAACTAGCACTACTCTAACCGCGCCTTTTAATGACTTAGAATCCGTCAAAGCCTTGTTTGAAGAAAACCGCGACGAGATTGCTGGTGTAATTCTTGAGCCAGTTGTCGGCAATGCTGGATTTATTGCACCTGATGCTGGCTTCTTAGAAGGATTACGGGAACTGACTCACGAGCATAGAGCGTTATTGGTATTTGACGAAGTAATGACAGGCTTCCGTATTGCTTACGGTGGCGCTCAGGATAAATTTGGTGTTACTCCCGACTTAACGACTTTGGGTAAAGTTATTGGTGGTGGTTTGCCAGTAGGAGCTTATGGCGGTCGCCGAGATATTATGTCAATGGTTGCCCCCGCAGGTCCTGTATATCAAGCTGGGACTCTTTCTGGTAATCCTTTGGCGATGACTGCTGGTATTAAGACTTTAGAATTGCTGCAAAAGCCGGGTACTTACGAGTATCTTGACCGGATTACTAAAAAGCTAGCAGATGGTTTGCTGCAAATTGCTAAAGAAACTGGTCATGGGGTATGCGGTGGTCAAATCAGCGCCATGTTTGGCTTATTCTTTACCTCTGGCCCAGTTCATAACTACGAAGATGCCAAAAAGTCTGATACAGCCAAATTCGGACGCTTCCATCGGGGTATGTTAGAACGTGGTGTTTACTTAGCACCCTCTCAATTTGAAGCTGGGTTTACGTCTTTTGCTCACACTGAAGAAGACATTGAGCAGACTTTAGCAGTTGCACGGGATGTAATGTCTAGCCTGTAATGCAAATTTAGTAAAAGTAGAGGAGCCAGGGCGTTGCGGTGAATCCAGCGTTATAGGGGCACGGCAGCGCCCATTGGTGTAAACTTAACGTTACAAGTCATGTCCCGCAAGGAACTGAACTTCCTTGCTAATAGCAGAAGTCTTCTTTTAATGACTAAGATATACCCAAAAATCTTTAGTCTACTTCAGTAAACTTTAGCTAAAAGCCAAAGAACTTTAGTTCCAGGCGCGTCAGTCAAGCCGAAAGTTTTGCTATTTCTAGGCTTTTGTTGACACTAATGAGCAATGCTGTGACCCTACGACAGATATGGTTTTTCAAATTATTCATATTTGATCTTTCATGTCAATGGGTAAGCATACAATACTTCTTACAAAAAAACCGTCCAAAGCTAACATCTGAACGGGGTTTTTTCCTATTAATACTTAATGCCAACCTAGTCTACTACAGGTTGTACTTGTACCAAAAAATTACAAGTCAGGAGGCAAAATCACCTGATCAATTGCGTGGATTACACCGTTAGTGCCTGTGATATCTGCCTGTGTCACTTTAGCATCATTGACAGTTACACCGGTCGCAGGATCAACTTTAACGTTGATTGCGCCACCTTCAAGGCTTTTAACTTCGCCAGACTTCAAATCAGTGGACAATACCTTACCAGGTACTACATGGTAAGTTAAAATCTTGAGCAATACTTCTTTGTTAGCTGGATTTAACAATTCTTGCAAAGCATCTTGTGGCAACTTAGCAAAAGCTGCATCAGTAGGTGCAAAAATGGTTAAGTTATCTTTGCCTTGCAAAGCTCCAGTCAACCCTGCTGCTTTCAAAGCTCTAGTTAAGGTTTTAAAAGAAGCGTTTGACTCTGCCAACCCTAACAAGTCTTTACCTTGAGTGTCGGTTGCTCCTGGCCCTGGTGGAGTTGTAGTAGGTGTCTCAGTGGGTTGAGTTCCTGGGGTAGGACGTGGGGTGCGGGGTGGAACTTCACCAGGTGTAACACTACCACCACGGTTATAGGGCGGCTCGTTGAAAATGCTTGGTCTGGGATTTGTTACACCACCGTTCTGTGCTACTTGTTTGCGTTTGGTATTGCCCTTTTCTATTTCAAAAGCAGCTTCAACAGGTGTGTATTGAGCGTTTACTTGAAGACGTTGACCCTTGTTATAGGGAGCTTCGTTAAAAATACTGGGGTTAGGATTTAGTGCCTCTTTAGCTTCAGATGATAAAGTAATAACAAGGCTGAAACTACTAAATCCTGCTATGCCTGCCAACGCAATCAGCAATTTGCTGTAACTTGTCTTCATAAATATTTGTTTGTCTTTTTGTCCACACATTACATAAAGATTTATAACATTTTGCTATGCACAAAATCTAACCTAAGAGGGTAGAAAAATTTTACCACAAGAATTTGTGCTGGTCAGGTAAAATATCAAACGTCGGCTGACGCTGAGAATTATGAAATATATCTAGCACATATTTTATGTAATGAGTATATTTTTTCCTTATACCAAAAAGAGTTAAAAAGCCTAACTTGTTATAGCGTCAACTCTCAGAAAGTGTGAAAATATTACATCTACAAGGTATGATTTACAATAAACTATGATAAATATTTTTCTTAATTAAAAGACAATTTATATTCAAAGCGCTACGTAAATTAATAGGTAATTAAAAAATACTGAATCCCATAAGGAATAAGGGAATATCTCTGAATTAACCATTGATTATTCAGCAAAAGCACAGTAATTAATTATCTAGATATCTTAACCTAGCCTAAAGAGTGATGGAAATTAAAGTAAGTGCTGAAGACCTACAACTGAGCGGTTAAGTTTATCTATATATGCTAAATTCAATTATTTAATTATTTAATATTTTAATCAGAAATAATCAGAAAATAATACTTTTTAATTCGATGATTTTGCTAAAAATCAGGCATAAGTTCAATCAAAATCTCAATTAGATAGCTAAAAAGTAAATAATGTAAAGAAAAATTACTTTAACTAAAGATACAATTGTAAAGTTAAGAAGTTGACCAGTTATAAGGTATACAAGATGCTGGAATTATACCAATGGGAACTATCTCAATACTCAGAGAAAGTGCGCCTAATTCTAGATTTCAAAGGACTAGATTACCGCAAAATAGAGGTTACGCCTGGGATTGGACAGGTAGAACTATTCCGGCTGACTGGTCAGAAACAAGTCCCGGTATTAAAGGATCGTAATAGATATATTGCGGATTCTACGGAAATAGCTAAGTATTTAGACTTAGAATATCCCGATCGCCCAATAATACCGCAAGATCCCAAAAAACGGGGTTTAACTTTATTAATAGAAGAATGGGCGGATGAGTCTATAGGCATCAAAGGTCGCAAAGCACTATTTGCAGCCATAAGTCAAGATCAAAATTTCCGCAAGTCTTTATTACCCACCTCAACACCAGATATATTTAAAAGTCTGGTTGGAGGAGTACCCACTGACTTACTGACAGTGCTAGGTTTTGGTGTAGGTTATAGTCCAGATATTATCCAGTCAGCGATCGCATCTTTAAAACAAGACTTGGAAGCGGTAACGTTATTATTGGCAGATAGTCCTTATTTAACAGGAGATGAGCCAACTTTAGCTGACTTGGCAGTAGCTGGCTTATCGATATTGCTCAAGTTCCCCTCTGGGCCCTATCTGGATTTACCAGCTTCTATTAGAGGTAAAGGATTACCAATCTTTTCAGAGAATATAGATTATGAACCATTCTTTACCTGGCGCGATCGCCTTTACGCCCAATTCCGCAAACCATTAATCAGTACCACTCCACCAACGGGAAGTGCGCCAACTTCAATTCAGATTGACTAATAAGGGGCATTGGGCATTGGGTATTGGGCATTGGGCATTGGGCATGGGGGAAAATAACTAATGACTAATGACTAATAACTAATGACTAATAAAATGAATTCAGAACAGCCATTAGGTTCAGTTATTCAAGGTTCTCTAACTGAAGGTTTAGAAGTACGATTGCATCCTGACATTTCTGTAGAAGATATGCGGGTGGGTAAATTTCTTGTTGTGCAAGGGATGCGATCGCGCTTTTTCTGTATGCTCACAGATGTAGCATTGGGAGCTGCTAATGCCCGAATTATTGCCAATCCCCCTAGTTGGGAAGACACTTTTTTACGAGATGTTTTAGCCGGAAGTGGTACTTATGGTACTATCAACCTCGCGCCGATGTTGATGTTCACTCCCGAATCGGAAGAATCTTTCTCCCCAACAAATGGCAAATCGACAAATCCCTTCCTCCCATCGGTGACGGGTTTGGCTTCGTTTGTGCCACAAACCAGTACTACAATGGAATTGTTGCCTGTTAAAACTATTCCTAGCCACTTTAGCCAAGTTTACGATGCAAGTGTTGACGATTTTCGCCGCGTATTTGGTTGGGAAGATGACCCCCAAAGGCGTAATTTTTCCATCGGCAAACCTTTGGATATGGATGTGCCCGTTTGCATCGATTTAAACCGCTTCGTGGAACGGAGTAACGGGGTTTTTGGTAAATCTGGTACTGGTAAATCCTTTCTAACACGGTTGCTTTTAGCTGGCGTTATCCGTAAAAGTGCGGCAGTAAATTTGATTTTTGATATGCACTCTGAGTATGGCTGGGAAGCCGTTGCAGAAGGGAAGAACGTAAATACAGTTAAGGGTTTAAAGCAATTATTTCCCAGCAAGGTAGAAGTTTACACCCTCGATCCAGAATCGACAAAGCGCCGGGGTGTGCGTGATGCTCAAGAACTTTATTTGAGTTATGAGCAAATTGAAGTTGAAGATATTAAGTTATGTAGCCGAGATTTAGGACTCTCTGACGCAGCCCTGGATAACGCCAATATTCTCTATAGCGAGTTTGGCAAGTCTTGGATTGTCCAGTTGCTGAACATGACTAACGAAGAAATCGAAATGTTCTGCGACGAGAAGCGCGGACACAAAGGCTCGATTATGGCATTGCAGCGTAAACTCTTGCGGATGGATAGCTTGAAGTATATGCGAGCGGTTTGCCCTCAAAATTATATTAGTAAAATTGTCCAGTGTCTGGAAGCTGGGAAGAATGTTGTGATAGAATTTGGTTCCCAGTCTAATATGCTCTCTTATATGTTGGTGACGAATATGATCACCCGACGTATTCACGAGCATTACGTCAAAAAAGCAGATAAATTCTTGCAAAGCAAGAACCCGAACGATCGCCCCACGCCATTGATGATTACCATTGAAGAGGCGCACCGTTTCCTTGACCCGGCTATCGTACAAAGTACTATCTTTGGGACTATCGCTAGGGAACTGCGGAAGTATTTCGTCACACTTTTGGTAGTTGATCAACGTCCATCGGGTATTGATAATGAAGTCATGTCCCAGATTGGGACTCGAATTACCGCTTTGCTTAATGATGAAAAAGACATTGACGCGATTTTTACGGGTGTATCTGGTGGTGGCGGACTGCGATCGGTATTGGCAAAGTTAGACTCTAAGCAACAAGCTTTAATTTTGGGTCATGCTGTTCCTATGCCAGTAGTAGTACGTACCCGTCCTTACGACGCAACTTTTTACGAAGAAATTGGTGAACCAGCTTGGGAAGAAAAACCTGACGCAGAAGTATTCGCTGCTGCTGAACTAGCCAAAGCTGACTTGGGATTCTAGATAGTCATTTGTCAGTTGTCCTACCCTGCGGGAAGCCACTGGCGCGTCTATGTCCTTTGCAAATGACCAATGACCACTCCCCAATTCGTAACATCCCTCCATTCTGGCAGGAAATTAAGTTCGGTTATCCGGCTAGTTTTGGGCAACAGAAGAGGGGTTTTTAGCGTCACTATAGATATAGTAAGTAATTTCAAGGAAGTTTAATTTTTTTTGCAAATCGGCAATTTTGAATTATAATTAAAGATTTTATCTTAAAATACTTTACTATTTGCCTGATTTATCGTACTATAAAGTAAATGGAACTCATACCGACTTCGGATTTCCATCTGCTATCAGTAACTGCCTAAAAGAAGAATTCTCAAAAACAACCAGCGTGCTTATATAGAGATTGAAAATTTAAGAGATTGAAAATTTAGGGAAGGTAGGGGAACCTATCATTGGGAGTTTACGTCTGAACAACGGCTAGATCACTTGATAATTACTTTTGATAACTCCCGATATTTCGTGATAGATGTACTACCTTTATCCCATTGATTTTAGTAAGAAAACATATATTGTGTTTACGGAGTAGAGGATAACACATCAATGCCTACTGTCAACACCCAAACGGAAAACCTCAACACCAAATTTACGGCTGATATGGTGCGAACCTATCTGCGAGAAATTGGTCGTGTACCACTGCTAACCCGTGAACAAGAGATTGTCTATGGAAAGCAGGTGCAACAAATGATGAAGTTCATCGACGCCAAAGAAGCTTTGGCGAAGAAACTGCACCGCGAACCGGATATGTCAGAATGGGCTGACCACGTTCAACAATCGGAAACCGAGATCCAACAAACGGTAGCGCAAGGGAAGCGGGCGAAGCAAAAAATGATCGAAGCGAATTTGCGCTTGGTCGTTGCTATTGCCAAAAAGTACCAAAAGCGAAATATGGAGTTTCTGGATTTAATCCAGGAAGGAACACTAGGATTAGAGCGGGGTGTGGAGAAATTTGACCCAATGAGGGGTTATAAGTTCTCAACCTATGCTTACTGGTGGATTCGCCAAGCGATTACCCGTGCGATCGCTCAACAAGGCCGCACCATCCGCTTACCGATCCACATTACCGAGAAACTGAATAAAATCAAAAAAGTGCAGCGCGAATTGGCGCAAACTTTGGGGCGATCGCCTACTCCAGCCGAAATTGCCAAAGAACTAGAAATAGAACCTGCTCAGATCCGCGAGTACCTGAACATGGCGCGTCAACCAGTATCTTTGGATGTTAAAGTTGGCGATAACCAAGATACTGAGTTGCAAGAAATGCTCGAAGATGATGGCCCATCACCAGAGTATTACACCAACCAGGAATTCTTACGCCAAGACTTGAACAACCTGCTAGCAGAACTAACTCCGCAACAGCGACAAGTTTTAGCCCTGCGCTTTGGTTTAGAAGATGGTAATGAAATGTCATTAGCGAAAGTGGGTGAGAGATTGAGTCTCAGCCGTGAACGCGTCCGCCAGTTAGAGCATCAAGCTTTGGCTCATCTGCGTCGCCGTCGTGCCAATGTCCAAGAATACGTTGCTAGTTAAAATGAGAGACGCGGCATTTCGCGTCTTTCCATTACCTTGGTAATGCGCCTCCTGAATTCAGGGGGCTATTTTTTTATGCTGATAACCTAATATGCTTGGGTTACCCCTACTGATTTAATGGTTGTAGGTCGAATGCGATCGCATTGTCACCGGATGCAAGCCCATCATTAGTAGTTTTGATGCTGTGGAGCGTTTGCTCAAAAAAATTAACGAAAAGTGCAGTAATTTAGCAAATTTTCCCAATATGGGACGCAAGCGTAATGAACTTTTACCTTTGTTACGTAGCTTTGCTGTAGATGATTATCTGATTTTCTATCGTGCGATGTCTTTGACGGGCTACGCCTACGCTTTTCTTTCGGCGGAATGTGGGATATACCAAAATGAATGCGTGAATTACTCAAATGAAAAAATATTCAGGCAATTGAGAAAGTAAAAGCTGCTTTTGTTTGCGGAAAACACTAAAATGAGGAAGTAAAAGCTGCTTTTGTTTGTGGAAAACACTAAAATGCGAAATTAAAAGCTGCTTTTGAAGAAGTAAAAGCTGCTTTTGTTTGTGGAAAACACTAAAATGCGAAATCAAAAGCAGCTTTTGAAGAAGTAAAAGCTTCTTTTGAGTAAGCAATCAGGCATTTTTACTTAATTTAATATGAATTTTAGTCTAGGCGAATCGCGTGTCTAAGTTTTAGGATGGTACGCTTTGCTAAAAAGTCAAATTTTACTGTGGTGGGGGGAGGCGATGCCTGCGGCGGGCTTCGCCTACGCGAAGATATGCTAAATTGTCACCAGTAGTAACAGTATTAGGATGATTCACCCCTAACTGTTGCTTAAAAATATCTAAAGCTTGGATGTAAAGGGGTTCGGCTTCGCTGTATCTGCCTTGGGAGT
>NZ_CAXTNE010000286.1:0-9528 GCF_964245445.1 uncultured Nostoc sp. | reverse complement strand
GCTACTATCCACATCTGGATTCACAAAATATTATTAGTGGGATAGGTTCATACAAAGGAAAAATACGTAAAATCCGATTACGCCAGAAATTAACAATTCCAGAGATATTAGCAATATATCTTCCTGAGTAAAACCCCTTACCCATCAGATAGCCAGAAAGGACAAAAAAAATCCAGACCGCCGCAGGACCATGACTAAAAAGTATCCAAGTAAAGTCATAACCATGATAAATTATTGATTGCCTCAAAGAAGAAAGTTGTGCGCCAGGAGAAAGTTGTGAGCCAAAAAGTTGTGGAATAATAATACCGTGATATATGACAACTATTAAGCAAGCAACTCCGCGCAAAGAGAGTAATGCATCCAAGCTATTTTTAGACTCTTTGACTAATGCTGTATCAACTTCCTTGACTATTACTGTGTTCATAGCTTTTAAAATTTGACATTAAAGAAACTTATGTATTGCAGACATTAATAGTTTTGCTCTTGCAGAATAGATTTATTTCTGTTTACCTATTTATAGAAAAAACTAATTAACTAAAATTTATAGCTTCAGCTTTTATTGACTCAATACTTTTCTGTATGGAATACAGTTTTAGATTTTTTTTAGCCCATAATCTGAAAGCTAACAAAAGAACAAGTTTCAACTACAAATTGTATAAAAGTTTTCTTAACAAATCTTCATTAAGATTAGCAAGATTTGAACTCAAAACTCTTATAGTGTCAACATAACCAAGATAAGTTTCGTACTGTTCTCGTTTATCTGGAGGAATCTTGTCAAATTCGACTCCTTTTCCCCAACGGTGAATAGTATTAGGTTTAATTTTTAGCAATCTTGCAAGTAAATTAATACACTTCTCCCTGTAACCATGTTCTGACTCCATTGCTAAAATCAAATTTTCCGTGTAGCGAAATCGTTCATCATTATCCTTTTCTTCCAGTCCAAACCACCGACGGCAGAAAGTTCTTGGATTCATGCCTTTTTTCTGAAAAACACAGGTTTTGAGAAGTTTATCAAAACCTGTAATAAACGGCTGCTTACTAATTGATCTTGTAACATCTTCTGTAAAAGTATTGGTATCAGTAAACTTTAATTGTGTTATGCTATGCATATTGTAAATTTCTATTTGAGCATCTATTGTTTGTAGCATAAGATGTAAGCTTCTATGAATACTTGCAGAGAAATAAACTAGAATCAGTAGACCGAAAACTTTTCCATTAAGACAGGGTTTCTGAATCAGAGAGTGTTAGCTGTTTTGGTAAAGTCAATGGTAATTATTAGAGTAAAGGTATATTCCTTATAATTTCAGTGTTTGAACCTCTTTCAATAAATATAATATCTATTTAGATAGATAGTATAATTTAAAACTAGATTATACGGAAATGGGAATTGGCGATCGCCCTTAAGCAAAACTTTGCGATTTACTGAATGTCTAAATTTTGGCAGAATTAGTAAAGTCTCCTATTACAACTAATTCAGTTGGTTGTTCTTCGGTTGCACTTACTTTGGTTTGCTGAGATTGAGAGTTTTCAACTGTAGCAGACATAATTTTGTCCTTGTTTTAGTTACATTTTTGGTTGATTTAGCATTGGCTGCATCATGTCAATAAGAAGAATCTATTCTCAATAGCCTCTTAGTTAATCTCATTAACCTACGCTTATCGCTAAAGGTTTAGGCGATCACTTTGAGTTTTGTAAATTCAACTAAGTGAGAAATACTTTCTTTCGTTAATTCTTAATCTTGGTTGTGATCAACAATAATTTAGATGCGTTTGCCCTGGTGTATGGAAATGATATCAACAGATTGATAACAAACAGTTTTAGCAGGCGGGCTACCCTGGTGATCGGAATTTGCCCTGAGCAAAAGTCAGTTTATGCCATGTTTAATTCTCCTATGTGAACTCATGTGAACTGACAAAGCAGTCGGGATGGTTTGTGATTGAGACTTGCAGTAAGTTCTACATTTAAGGTGTATGAATCCTATAATGCTTGCTTTTTCACATCAGTAGTTGAGTTAAATTCAGGACTCTTAAAAATCAGTTAAATTCAGCTAATTCAGTTAAATTCAGGTATACAAAAATACCTAAACATGTAAAAATGAACACTGAAAAGGTTTAAAGCATCTGAAAAATACCAATGTTTGCCAAATTCAACCCCATCTATCAGTATCAGCCTGGTGGCAGTCTCCTGCCTGATGCGCCTACCTATGTGGTGCGACAAGCTGATACTGAACTTTACGAAGGGTTATTAGCTCTTGAGTATTGCTATGTTCTCAACGCAAGACAGATGGGGAAGTCTAGCTTGCGAGTACGGACAATGAATAAGTTGCTCTCCTCAGGATTTGCCTGTGCAGAAATTGAATTGAGCGGCATTGGTAGCCAGCAAATTACGGCTCCCCAATGGTATGGGGGGATTATTCAAGAATTAGTCAGCGGTTTTCAACTACAGATAAATCGGCGCAGTTGGTTAAGAGAACGCGATGATCTTTCCCCGATCCAGTCCTTAAATGAATTCATCGAAACAGTATTACTGACCCAGATTCCGCAAAAAATTGTCATCTTTATTGATGAAATTGATAACGTGCTGGGTTTGAAGTTTTCCACCGACGAATTTTTTGCCTTGATTCGCCACTGCTATGAAAATCGAGCTATAAAGCCAGCTTATAGGCGACTGTCATTTGCTTTATTGGGAGTAGCTGCACCTTCAGATTTGATTCAAGACAAACACTATTCTACGCCCTTTAATATCGGTCGGTCCATTGAACTTCAAGGATTTAAAATCGAAGATAGCGAACCTTTAGTAAAGAGATTGGTAGGAAAAGTTAGCAACCCACAAGCAGTCTTAAAAGAAGTTTTATCTTGGACTGGTGGACAGCCATTTCTTACCCAAAAACTGTGTTGGTTAATTGTCAATCACTGCAATAACAGCACAGAATTTTGCCCCCCTCAAGATGGTGAAGAATCGCAGTGGATTGAGCAAATTGTCCAAAGCCAAGTTATCAAAAATTGGGAAGCTCAAGATGAACCCGAGCATTTAAGAACAATACGCGATCGCCTGCTCCGCAATACTCCAAAAAGTACACAATTATTACAGCTATATCAACAGATTATACAACAGGTAACAATCCCTGCTCAGAACTCCCCTGAATACTTAGAATTGCGTTTGTCGGGACTTGTCACCCAACATGAAGGAAGTTTAGCAGTCAAGAACCCGATCTATGCTAGAGTCTTTAATTTGGATTGGGTAAATCAAAAGCTAGCACTAGAACTTGCTAATTCCAAGATAGTTGCTACCGACCTTACCTTGATGTTTGCCCGGATAGTAGCTTCTACACCTGAAATGCTAGTAAATCAGCAACATTTGGATATTGTACAGCAGAACTGGCAACAAATGCGTCAGTATTGCCAGCAATTTGGCGGACAAGTTCTCAAGTCTTTCGAGAATGGATTATTATTTTCTTTTGAAAGTGCTGAAAAAGCAGTTGACAGTGCCATAGAAATGCAAAAAGCACTAGTGATCGCCGCTACTAATTTGCTAAAACCAGATAGGCTGCTATATCAAATTGGCATTCATCTGGGAGAGGTATTTTTCAAAGACAATGATGTTTTGGGCAAAGGGGTAGACTTAGTGGCACAACTGCACACACAAGCTGAACCCGGAGGAATTTGCTTATCTCAAACCGTCTACGACCAGGTTAAACCTCACTTACAGGTAAATGCAGTTAATTTGGGGCAGTATAAGCTCAAAAATATCTTAGAACCAGTTTTTTTATACCACATTAGCCCCAATTATCCTGTGTTGAGTAAAAATACTGACAACTCCCTTAATTTTCCCTCTTACCCAAGTGGTGCAGTTCCCCTCGATTCTCCTTTTTACATAGAACGAACTACACTTGAAAAGCAAGTTTGTGAAGAAATTAGAAAACCTGGTGCTTTAGTCCGCATTAAAGCACCTAAAGAGATGGGGAAAACTTCTTTACTTTTGAGAACTTTAGATTATGCTGCACGCCAAGGCTACCACACTGTTAGCTTAAATTTAGAGCAAATTGACTACGTAATTTTGAACGACCTGAATCGATTTTTGCGTTGGTTGTGTGCCAACGTTACTCGTCAACTCCATCTGAAACCAAAGTTAGAAGAATATTGGGATGAAGATATCGGCAGTAAAATTAGTTGTTCTCTCTATTTTTGGAACCATTTATTAAAGCAAATTGATACTCCTTTGGTTTTATCGTTAGATGAAGTCCAATGTATTTTTGAGCATCCTTTAATAGCAAAAGATGTCTTATCTCTGTTTCGTTCATGGTACGAAGAAGCTAAAAGAGAACCAATTTGGCAAAAGTTACGACTGATTATAGTTCACTCAACTGAAATTTATGTACCTCTCCAGTTAAAACAATCTCCATTTAATGTAGGGCTGCCAATAGACTTAAGTAGCTTCAATGTAGAGCAGGTACAGCAGTTAGCTCAACGCTATGGACTTAACTGGACTGACTATCAGGAAGCTACAGAACTTATGGCTATGCTCGAAGGACATCCAGCATTAGTACATATGGCTATTTATCATCTTAGTCGCAAAGAAATTACTTTTGCTCAATTCCTCGATACAGCAGCTACACCAAGTGGAATTTATTCACATCACTTGCAGCGTCATCAAGCAACCTTGCAAGAACAACCTGAATTAGCAAAAGCCTTAGATATTGTCATCAATTCTCAACAACCCATATCATTAGATTTGAGCATGATTTATAAACTAAGCAGTATGGGAGTGATCAAACAGTTAAGAGATAAACTGATACCAACCTGTGAATTATATCGGCAGTATTTTACATCTAGAAATAGCAAACTATAGAGCAAGACAGTTCAGTAAAGGCTGAAAGCATGATTGATAATGCGAAAATTAGGAGCTTCAATACATATTGCAGTAGCTCAAATAATACGGTGGCGATCGCATCCCTAGCTTTATGTTGCAACACCTAATCAGCTAGATCCATCTTCTACCTAGTTTCTAGACCGAGAAAACACTTTAAAAATATTTTACTCCTCAGAGAGTGACACAAGACCCGGATTTCTCACTACATCTCGATTTGCCTGCGCTTATGCAGAGGGGCAGAGGGGAAACAACTTGTACAAAAACTCTCCCCTGCTCCTCTGCACTGCTATCTCAAGCTCTGTGGATAGAGCAAAGACTGTATGAAATTATCCAAGAACATATCAGCAACCCCAGAAGAAAGGGTGCTAACGATTTAGCATCAATAGATATACGTAAAACTACGTTGTTGCCTGACAGCAAGTACTCTTTCGGGTTTGGTGCGCCAACCGACTTAGCACTACCGATAATTGCGTCCTATCGGGTATTTTTGGATCAAGACTATAAGTGGATTATTTCTTTTGACGAATTCGCTGAAGATTTTCTCCAACACCTGTGGGCTAACTATTTCCGTAAATACTTGGTATCAGAGAAAACAGCAGGGAATACAGTCGGCACAAAAATCAGCCGCAATCAAGAGATTTGGGAAAGTTTGTATATCTCGGCGCAAAGTTATCTAAATCAGCACTTGATGCAAATGGTTAAATCCGGTAAGGAAGAAGAACCGAAGGTGACACAAGGTGCAAACAATCTTGGAAAAGGGAAAAGCAATGGACTCAACGCAACCACTGTCCCTAAATAAATAGCTTTCAATCTACAACATCATCTCGCTTTAAAGCAGCCGTCAATTCTTTCATAAACTCAACAAAAACGCGAACTTTAGCCGAGAGATAGCGTTTTTGCGGATATAACACGGAGAGCGGTAATCCGACTTGGGTCGTGTAGGCTTGGAGAATCGGTTGGATGTCGCCCCGTGCGATCGCGTTCGCTGCAATAAATTTGGGCAATTGCACCACACCAGCTCCTTGAATGACCGCCTCTAAAATGACTTCTGAGTTATCAAATCGCAGATAACTGTCAACAGCAAGGTGAATCGATTTTCCGTCTTGTTCAAACTTCCAGTTAGCTTCTCGCCGAGTCTGTGGATAGATAAAGTTGACACAGCGATGCTGCAATAGTTCTGTGGGTATTATGGGTGTACCATACTGGGCAAGATACTGCGGCGAGGCACAAGTGATGTAGCGTGCAGTTGCCAGGTGGTGCATGATTAAACTGCTATCGCTGCTGATTCCAATCCGCACAGTCGCATCAACGCCTTCCTCAATCAGATCGATCAGGCGATCGTTAAAAGAAACATTCAAATTTAGCTTTGGATATTGTGCGGCAAATTGCAGCAGAGCCGGGGCGATATGCATTTTGCCAAATACAAAGCTCAGATCCAATCGCAATGTTCCCATCGGCATGGATTGCGATTGTTTGACTTCGAGTTCGGCTTCTTCCAAATCGTTGAGAATTTGCTGAGTGCGTTGATAAAATCGGTTGCCATCTTCGGTCAGCGTCAAACTGCGAGTTGTGCGCTGGAGCAAGCGCACCCCCAGTTCATCTTCTAAGCGCAATACAGCCCGACTCACGGCTGACGGAGCCATGCCTAACTGTCGGGCTGCCTCGGAAAAGCTGCCATATTGAGCGGAGCGCATAAAAATCATCAGGCTTTTGAGCTTGTCCATTAACCCAAACGCATCTTTGAATTTTTTGCACAACTATTTTGAATTTTAACTACTTTTTCTTTTTTTCTGTACAAGCTACTGTTTAGACAAGATAAATTTCAAATACACAAACAGCATAAAAAAAACAGACATGACACAGCAAACAACCGCAGAACAAATTATCTTAGTCACCGGAGCCACCGGCAATCAGGGCGGCGCAGTGGCGCGTCATCTTTTAAAGCGCGGTAACTTCAAGGTACGTGCTTGAGGGGGCGATGCAAACAAGCCCGCTGCCCATGCACTCCAACAAGCGGGGGCAGAACTTGTCGCCGGAGATTTCAGTGATCGCGCGTCCCTTGATCGCGCTCTACAAGGTGCTTATGGTGTTTTTTCATTGCAGACTTTTCTCAAAGAAGGCGGATTATCAGCCGAGATCCGAGATGGCAAAACCGTTGCAGACGCAGCTTCATCGGCAGGTGTCAGCCCTCGTTGATTACTCTGAATCTCCCGCATATTAAGAGAATGAATAGTTTGGGCTAACTCTGGATTCTCTTCTAACAGTTTGGCTTCAAGTGACAATTCTTGCTGCAACAGTTGGGCATTGCGGCGCAAAAACATCTGCTGATTGTGCCGCCGGATAATCTCCTCTTCAGTCAGGTGTAATTGTTCCTCAAAACTCAAATCGTCCTACTCGTTATACATTTTATTCAACTCTAATAATTCCAAAGTATTCTGTCGAAAGCTCCATCAAATATTTGAAAGCCAAACAATCACCGTAGTTAGTGTATATTTGAGCAAGAGTTTTGAAAACTTCTAGTATATTATCAGGCGTTACTTCAGTGAAACGAGAAGCCAAATTAAATGCTGAGTTTTCCGAATCTGGCTCTCGGGGCATTGCATCAGCCCAGATGATTAGTCCTCGCTTATCTAATTCTGCTAAAGAAATAGCATTAACCGCATCCACGATGGAATCAGGCGCATATTTTATTAATAGCTTAATCACCAAATAACACCTCCGTAAAGTATTTGATATCCCAGCCTCAATCTCGTGATGAATTCCTCTGTATTGCGATTGCCCCACACAGGATTACTACGGCAAATAATCCAGTTAGTTGGACTATGACAAACAAGAGAATGACAACTGGCACACGTCGGAAATGTTGATATTCCAATAACGTCATTGCCATAATAGGCATGGTGAATTTGTTCACTGCGTCTGCTCAGACAGACTACACAATAATTCTGAGTTCTTCGGTGAGCAATCGCTACTTGCTTTCTGTACTCTTTCGGATTACCATATCGAGCTTTCCTGTTTAATCGTCCGAGTAGCCGAGATTTTCTAGTAATAGAGTCACCCCCTTTCGTTTAACTCTTGCCCTTGAGGGGGCGAGAAGACTCGTTAAAGTACCACAGGTAAAGGATTTGAAGTAAAAGACCCTCTCAAAAAAATGAAACTTATTGATCAAAACTGTGCAGTTATTAAGCACCTATCTAGAAGGTACAGTTTGATGGTAAAAAAGAACGGTCTGGCAAATTGAACAAGACCGTCAGTATAATGTTGCCCTCATTTTCTCAAAGTTACCTTGAAAAATATCTAAATCAATCACAGTTAATTACTTTGAAAATGCTGACACTCCTGGGGCAAGTAGTTGAAGGATTTCAGGTGCTTCAGCTATTGAGTTACAATATTTTGGCAGCAAGAGACAATAGGTTCTGAAACAATCTCTTTAATCTCTGTTAAGTCCCCTTCTGAGGACAGCAATAAATCTTTCCAATCTTTTGTTACCTGTGCATCCTTGGGTTTTTGACGGCGTTCGTTAGCCAGCATCGTCAAAGCATCATACCAAAGACCATTTTCAACGAACAGCAAAATGCGCTCTCTCGGTCTACTTGCTTTCTCTAAATCATTTTTCAAATTAGAGTTGATAGAAACTCGCTCAATATATCCTTTAACAAAAGTATCCTTCAGGCGATTTGCTGGCTCGCACATATAGGATAATACCCAATTATATTTTTTACCAATTTCTAATGCTGGTATATTTTGAGGTAAATTGACACTAATAATTCCTGGTGTACTTGTTAACTGAAAAGTAGTTTTATAAACTGGATTATTTTTATCATTTATTAGCAAAAATTCAACGGAACAAATGCTCTTGCTCTACCTTATTCGGCAATTTCTAGCGCATCATTTGTTTTATTTCGGGCGATGAGGACTGTTTGTAAAAGACGATAAGTACGAGATTGCTGCTCGAAAATTGATATTTTGAATTCATCTTTTTTGCCTAATCTTCCTCGTAGAAATTTCCACGCTTCAATACCAGCACGGAGAATTTTTTCGGCTTCTGCAAGATTACCGGATTCGCGCAGAGCAGATCCTAGATTGTTTAGAGCATTCCCTTCACCTTGGCGGTCTTTGATTTCTCTGGCTATGGCTAAGTTTTGCTGATGATACTTAATAGCTTGAGCATAGTCACTCAAATTTTGGTAGGCATTTCCCAGATTGCCAAGAGCATAACCCTCGCCTTGTCGGTCTTTGATTTCTCGCGTAATCGCCAAATCTTGCTTGTGATACTCTATCGCCTGTTTGTAGTCTCCCAAAGCGTTGTAAGCATTTCCCAGATGACCGAGAATTCTCCCTTCGCCTTGTCGGTCTTTAATTTCCCGTGCAATCCCCAAACTCTGTTTGTAGTACTTTATCGCCTGTGGATAGTCTTCTAAGATTTCAACCAAAAAGGCTGGGAGATACAAAGTAATAAAGCAATAATAAAAATTACCATCAATCTTCCCAGCCCCATCCTCATAAAATCAGAACTCCATTAATCAAAATACGAATAATTTAAAATAGCTACATCAACATATTTAACTATGATTAACTATTAATTTGCTTAATCATGTACAAAGTCATACAGCAGATTGCAGGTAGATAGAGTACACTAAACGCTAGTGCATCAACCGG
>NZ_CAXTNE010000285.1:0-9549 GCF_964245445.1 uncultured Nostoc sp. | reverse complement strand
TTCTCAAAGACCTCGCCACTGCTGATAATGAAGAATATGTGCGACGTACAGCCATCCAAGCATTAGCTAAACACTTCAGAAATAAATCTGAGTTGTTTGAAATTTACTACAACTGCGCTGTCAATGATCCCTTTGAGCGTAAGCAAGACTATGAAATCAACCCTCGGCGCGTTGCACTGGAGATAATTATCAAGCAATTTCCTCAACATTCCCAGACTTTACCACTGTTGCGCGACAAAGCAGAGAATGATCCAGATGAGCAAGTACGAAACTTTGCTCAACAGAATTTGGCAGAATTAGAGAAGTAATTTCAAAAATATGAACAATACAGAAGTTCGTCAACAAATTAACCAATATTATTAATAATTAGCATACACGTAGTAATACAGACTTTAACTATTATTTCAGTTAATTTAATAAAAATCAATTATGCAAATCTTAATAGTGGGAAACTTTTTGTAAAAAACTTCTGACTTCTGTTGGTTTGCAAAGAATAATAACTTGCTGATTTGGTGTTACTTGACTAAATTTTTTGATAATTTCAGGACGACGATTAATTGGGTATGACCATACATATTTGAGAAATTCCCAATTTAATCTTTCAGGACAATCTGATGCCATATCAGGTCTGGATTGTCCAGCATACATAAAGCGACGTTTAATAATTTGCGCTAAACACAAAATCCGGGGAAAATCCAAAAAAATTACCGTATCTGCAACCGACAAACGAACGTCGAGAGTACCACTATAGTTACCATCCATAATCCAAGATTCTCGTAGGGTTAGGTCTTGAACTATGCTCTGCCATTCAGCTTTTGGAGTCTCAACCCAGCCAGGATTCCAATACCAAGCATCCAAGTGAATCACTTCTAAGCCTAAGATAGTTCCCAGTTCGCGGGCTAAGGTAGATTTCCCAGCACCCCCAAAACCAATAATTAAGATTTTCTTCACCTTGTGTTTGCATCTCCCTTTTCAAGCTCATAAGGGTAAGCATTGCTCACCCAAATAACCGTCTTCAGGGCAACTCAATACGCCGCTACAATAGTAGCCTAAGAAGGATTATGCCCAAATATTGATATTATGACCACTGCTACAACCGTAAAAACTGAGTATGAAGCGATTATTGGTCTAGAAACCCATTGTCAGCTGAGTACCAACACTAAGATTTTCTCTAATAGCTCTACAGCATTTGGTGCTGACCCAAATACTAACATTGACCCGGTTTGTATGGGTTTACCTGGAGTCTTACCTGTACTCAATGAAAAAGTATTAGAATACGCCGTCAAGGCTGGTTTGGCACTGAATTGTCAAATCGCTAGATATAGCAAGTTTGACCGGAAACAATATTTTTATCCTGACTTACCCAAAAATTACCAAATTTCTCAATATGATTTACCGATCGCAGAACACGGATGGTTAGAAATTGAGTTGGTAGATGCTGAGGGGAATCCGATTCGTAAACGCATTGGCATCACACGTCTGCACATGGAAGAAGATGCTGGAAAATTGGTACACGCAGGTAGCGATCGCCTCTCCGGTTCTTCCTATTCTCTGGTAGACTACAATCGTGCAGGCGTACCGTTAGTAGAAATTGTCTCGGAACCTGACTTGCGTTCTGGATTAGAAGCAGCTGAATATGCTGAAGAATTGCGCCGGATTGTCCGGTATCTTGGCGTAAGTGACGGCAATATGCAAGAAGGATCTCTGCGCTGCGATGTCAACATTTCCGTGCGTCCAGTAGGACGAGAGGAATTTGGCACCAAGGTAGAAATTAAAAACATGAACTCGTTCAGCGCCATCCAACGGGCGATTGACTACGAAATTGAACGTCAAATCGCCGCCATCGAAGCAGGCGATCGCATTATCCAAGAAACTCGGCTGTGGGAAGAAGGCGCTCAACGCACAAGTAGTATGCGGGTGAAGGAAGGTTCTAGCGATTACCGTTACTTCCCCGAACCAGATTTATCACCAATTGAGGTGACAGATGAACAATTAGAGCAATGGCGCAGCGAACTACCAGAATTACCAGCCCACAAACGCCATCATTATGAAAGTGAGTTGGGGCTTTCGGCTTACGATACGCGAGTGCTGACAGAAGATCGTTCAATAGCGGAATATTTTGAAACTGCGATCGCATCTGGAGCAAACCCCAAAGCTGCTGCAAACTGGATTACTCAAGATATCGCCGCCCACCTCAATAAGCAAAAACTCAGTATTACTGAAATCGGACTAACTCCCACTAATCTAGCTGATATCATTACTCGCATTGAAACAGGCAAAATTAGCAATGCTCAAGCTAAAGAAAAGTTACCAGATTTGCTCACTGGTATTTCTCCTGAAAAAGCCTTTGCCGGTCAAGAGTTAATCACCGATCCTAGTGTACTAGAACCCATCGTTGATGAAGTCATAGCTGCCAATCCCAAAGAACTAGAAAAGTATCGCAACGGAAACACCAACCTCAAAGGCTTCTTTGTCGGACAAGTTCTGAAAAAGACAGGTAAACGTGCCGATCCTAAGCTGACTAACGAATTAGTGGAGAAAAAACTGAACGCCTAGCAGGGGAGCAGGGAGCAGGCTTGCCGTGAGCGTAGCCGAATGGGAGCAGGGAGCAAGGGAGAAGATTTTTCCCTCTGCCTCTTTTCCATGCCCAATCCCCAATGCCCAAGTAAGTAATTTCCCGGTGATTCTTCACGAAATCTTCATATAAAAACTGGTGACAGCCCCCATACCTAAAATGCTATGCTGTGGTAAGTAGATGCACCCTGATGATCTGGAGAGCTGCCTAAGTGGCTCTCTTTTTTATTTGATTTCTGTGGTATTTACGTAAATGCTTCATAAAATTTTTATAAATAATCTTCACAAATAAGTACTAACCCTTAGAGGTTAAGTGATATAGTGTAATAAAAAGATGCACCGTAATGATCTGGAGAGCAACCCAAGTGGCTCTCCTTTTTTGCTTTTGTCTTTCGTAATAAAAGTCTTTCGTCATAAGAAAGGTAAAAACAATTATGCTAATTGCCAACTAGTGCTTTATTATTGCCATCAGCAAATAAACTCATAATAAAAGGGAGTGGGGAGTAGGGAGTAAAGAAAGCAGGGGAAGTAGGGGGAAACGAATAACTTTTAACTTCTAACTCCTAACTCAGCACTTTTCCAAAGCACTTTTCCAAAGCACAAATTGACCTATCTAACTTGATAGTTGTAAGGAAGAATAATGGCAGATTGGCAAAAAATCACAGGTGGCATCACAGCACCAAGGGGGTATCAAGCGGCGGGAATTACCGCAGGGTTGAAACCTTCGGGGTTGCCAGATTTAGCTTTGATATTCTCAGAGGTGGAAGCGATCGCAGCTGGTGTGTTCACCACTAGCCAAGTTAAAGCTGCCTGCGTAGAATATTGTCGCCAACGTTTGCAAGCTAAACAGAGCGCTCGTGCCATCCTCTGCAACGCCGGACAAGCAAACGCCGCTACAGGGACTCAAGGCTACCTTGATACCTTAGAATCTGCTCTGGCAATAGGTCAAGCCCTGAACATCCCATCTGAATCTGTGTTAGTGGCTTCCACTGGCGTGATTGGTCAAAGAATTAAGATGGATGCTTTGCGAAGCGGGATACCCAAGGTAGTAGCAGCACTCTCAGAAACAGGCTCAGATGCCGCCGCCGGGGCGATTATCACTACAGACTTAGTAACAAAATCTATTGCCCTAGAGACAACTATAAGCGACCGTCCAGTACGAATTGGTGGTATTGCCAAGGGTTCCGGTATGATTCACCCGAATATGGCAACCATGCTGTCATTTGTTACTTGTGATGCTGTGGTTTCGCCTGCGCTTTGGCAACAGATGTTAGCAAGGGCAGCTGATAGAAGTTTCAATTCCATTACTGTGGATGGCGATACCAGCACCAACGACAGCTTAATCGCTTTGGCAAACGGTCAATCTCGCACCCCAGCAATTACAGAATGGGGCGCAGAAGCAGAGAAATTAGAGGCGATGTTAACAGTAGTTTGTCAGCATTTAGCCAAAGCGATCGCTCGTGATGGTGAAGGCGCAACCTGTCTAATTGAAGTGGAAGTAACAGGGGCCCATGATGAACTCTCAGCCCGACAAATAGCCAAAACCATCGCTGGTTCATCCTTAGTTAAATCTGCAATCTTTGGGCATGACCCTAACTGGGGACGCATCGCCGCCGCCGCCGGACGTGCAGGTGTGCCCTTTGAGCAAGAAAACCTGCAAATTAAGCTAGGAAATTTCTTAATGTTAGAAAATGGGCAACCTCTACAATTTGACCGTGCAGCAGCGAGTGCTTATTTGAAAAAAGCAGCGACAGGTGCTTATCTCCAAGAAGATACAGTGTTAATCTCCGTTAATGTTGGCAATGGTCATGGTTCAGGTAAAGCTTGGGGTTGTGATTTGAGTTACGACTACGTGAGGATTAACGCCGAATACACTACTTAAAATCTTTTTTACAGGTATACCGTTTTTACTTTCAGGTTGATACAAATGCGTTTTTAGGGTAGCACAGCTAACTGTGCTACCCTAAATCATAGTGCTAACATAATAGTTTTCATAAATAAGAGTTTATATATTAGAAAATACTACTAATATTAAGTTGCAAAATAAGCGAAAAAACAAATCATAATATAAAAATAATAGTCTCTATAGATAAAAATTTATATATTAAAAATTATTCATATAGTTAAGTAAAATACATAAACTTTTCCTTATACATCCAATCTAATATTTGTTTAATAAATCCAGACTCCAAGTGAACCAATTCAACTTGAAAGGCTGTAAACTGATTTCAACAAGGTGAATGATACCTCTGCACCACACTAGAGCAGAGCCAATAAATTAGCTGAGTTTTTATATAGGTAGCTCTGTCATTGACAAAATGACTGCGGTTACTTTGCAAAATATAGCTTGATTAATCATTAATACAGCAATAAACACAACATTTTATTGCCTAAATTGTCATAGCTATGAAAAATAAAATTTACGTTCAAAGGAGATATTATGACAGAACTTTTTAATAAAATTTCCCGTCGCAAATTTATATTCACATCTGGGGTATCTGCGGGTGCTGTATTCCTCAAAGGCTGTTTGGGTAATCCCCCTGAAAACCTCACTAGTGGAAGCACTCAAGCACAACCAACTGCTCAGTCGGTCGTTAATATTAGTCCTGAACAAACACCAGAAACTACCACAGTCAAGTTAGGATATATTCCCATTGTAGAAGCGGCTCCTTTAATTATTGCTAAAGAAAAAGGCTTTTTTGCAAAGTATGGGATGAGTAATGTTGACCTTTCCAAACAAGCTTCTTGGGGTGCAGCCAGAGATAACGTAGAAATTGGTTCTGCTGGTGGTGGTATAGATGGCGGTCAATGGCAGATGCCAATGCCACATTTAATCACAGAAGGTTTAATTACCAAAGGCAATCAAAAAATTCCCATGTATGTATTATGTCAATTAATTACGCATGGAAATGGAATTGCGATCGCAAGCAAGCACCAAGGTAAAGGTATTAGCTTACAACTCGCCAGCGCTAAGTCCCTATTCACGGAATTAAAATCTTCAACACCCTTCACAGCTGCATTCACCTTTCCCCACGTCAACCAAGATTTGTGGATTCGCTACTGGTTAGCAGCAGGCGGCTTAGATCCAGATGCAGATGTCAAATTGCTCACAGTACCTGCGGCGCAAACTGTGGCCAACATGAAAACAGGAACGATGGATGCCTTTAGTACAGGCGACCCCTGGCCTTATCGCCTGGTTCAAGAAAAAATCGGCTACGTAGCAGCATTAACCGCAGAAATTTGGAAAAATCATCCTGAAGAATATCTTGCCATAAGAGGCGATTGGGTTGATAAAAATCCCAAGGCTACTAAAGCAATTTTAAAAGGAATTATGGAAGCCCAACAGTGGTTAGATAATTTTGATAATCGCAAAGAAGCGGCTGAAATTCTGGCTGGACGAAATTATTTCAACCTTTCTTCACCAGAAATTCTGGCTGATCCATACCAAGGGAAGTATGACATGGGTGATGGTCGCAAAATTGATGATAAATCAATGGCTGCTTACTACTGGAAAGATGAAAAAGGTAATGTTTCTTATCCATATAAGAGTCACGATTTATGGTTCATAGTTGAAAACGTTCGCTGGGGATTCTTACCAAAAGATTACATTGCCAATAATGCTGCCAAGGCTAAGGAACTTATCAACAAAGTCAACCGCGAAGATATCTGGAAAGAAGCTGCTAAAGAAGCTGGGATTGCTACTGCTGATATTCCTACAAATACATCCCGTGGTGTAGAAGAGTTTTTTGATGGCATCAAATTTGACCCCGAAAAGCCAGAAGAATATTTGAAAAGTTTGAAAATCAAAAAAATCAGTATTTAGAGGCACGATTAACCTCTTGTAGAGACGCGATGAATCGCGTCTAAAACAAATAACAAATAAAATTTCAGGAGAACATCATCATGACAATAGCCCAAAAACGCCCTGCAAGCCCTAGATTGAATAATAGTTTTATATCCAGCCTGAAAAAGCAATTTCCTGACCTGATACCACCAGCGATCGCCATTGCAATCTTCCTCGTTATCTGGCAACTCTTCGCTTGGACTCCAGGAGCCACATTACCAGGGCCAATACAAGTTATCCAAGACACTTGGGTTCTGATTTTCTGGCCATTTTATGACAGAGGTGGTATTGATAAAGGTTTATTTTGGCAGATTCTCGCTAGTTTGCAACGAGTTGCTATCAGTTATACCCTAGCTGCGATCGTTGGTATTGGCTTAGGCATTTTGATTGGTGTCAATAAAACAATGTCCAAAGCTTTAGACCCCATCTTTCAATTACTGCGGACTGTACCACCTCTAGCTTGGGTTCCAATTTCTTTAGCAGCTTTACGACAAAACGAACCCGCAGCCTTATTCGTAATTTTCATCACCGCCATTTGGCCCATCTTAATTAATACTGCTGTCGGCGTTACCCAAATTCCCCAAGATTACAACAACGTCGCCAAAGTTCTGCAACTTAGTCGCAAAGAATATTTCACTAACATTTTGATTCCTGCGGCATTACCCTACATTTTTACCGGCTTGAGAATTGCGATCGGTTTAGCTTGGTTAGCGATTATCGCCGCCGAAATCGTCATGTCCGGTATTGTCGGAATCGGCTTTTTTATCTGGGACGCTTATCAAAATAACAACGTCAGCGAAGTTATTTTAGCTCTAATTTACATCGGCATTGTTGGGTTGGTGCTAGATAAAATGATGGGCTGGCTTCAAAACAAGATTTTACCAGCAGAACAAAAATAGTCATTGGTCATTAGTCATTGATCATTTGTAAAAAACTAAAGACTAATGACCACGTACCAAAGGCAAAAGACTAATGACAAAGGACAAATAAGTATGTTCGTAGCTGTTGATCGAATTGAAAAAGTTTTTGAATTAACTGGTGGTGGAAAATATATCGCTCTCAAAGGAATCGACCTCCAAATTAAAAAAGGAGAATTTGTTTCTTTGATTGGTCACTCTGGTTGCGGCAAATCTACTCTATTAAATATGATTGCGGGTTTAGATTTGCCCACTGAGGGTATTGTCACCCTAGAAGGACAAAGAATTACCAAACCCGGCCCAGACAGGATGGTGGTGTTCCAAAATTATTCGCTATTACCTTGGCGGACGGTAAGAGAAAATATTGCCCTTGCCGTGGACTCGGTAATGAAAGGTTCATCCGCAGCCGAACGCAACGCCATTATCGAAAAGCATATAAATATGGTGGGTTTGCGTCCCCATGCTGATAAACAGCCGGGAATGTTATCAGGTGGACAAAAACAGCGAGTCGCGATCGCCCGCGCCTTAGCAATTCGTCCCAAATTACTCTTGCTAGATGAACCCTTTGGCGCATTGGATGCACTCACACGCGGCAATTTGCAAGAACAACTCATGCAAATCTGCGAAGAAAATCAAGTTACTGCCGTAATGGTGACACATGATGTAGATGAAGCAGTGCTTTTATCTGACAGAATTGTGATGCTAACCAACGGCCCCGAATCTAAAATAGGCGACATTTTAGAAGTAGATATTCCTAGACCCCGCAAACGGATGGAAGTAGTAGAACATCCCAGCTATTACAGCTTGCGAAGTGAGATGATTTACTTCCTCAATCAGCAAAAGCGCATCAAGAAAATTCGGGCGCGGAAAACTGCCGACATTGCCCGTCATGGATTAGAAAAAGTTAACCTAGAAATTGGCTTTTTACCTCTAACCGCTTGCGCCCCCTTAGCAGTTGCTAAAGAAAAAGGCTTTTTTGTAAAGCACGGTTTAGATGAAGTTCACCTGGTGCGGGAAAGTAGCTGGCGGGGTATAGAAGATGGCATAAGTGGTGGTTACTTGGATGCGGCTCAAATGCCTTCGGGGATGCCGATGTGGCTTTCTTTGGGAGGACATAATAACCAACCCCTCCCTGTTGTCACCGCCCTCACCATGACTCGCAACGGTAACGCCATCACCTTGGCAAAACGCTTTTACGACCAAGGGGTGCAAACCTTATCAGACTTCAGGAATCACCTGATTCTCACCCGCGAAGAACGGCACATAATGGGGGTAGTACATCCCGCATCTATGCACAATTTACTACTGCGTTACTGGCTAGCGGCTGGAGGAATTGACCCCGATCGCGATGTAGATATGAAGACCATTCCCCCAGCGCAGATGGTAGCCGACTTAAAAGCCGCAAGCATTGATGGTTACTGCGTTGGCGAACCTTGGAACTACCGCGCTGCTGTGGAAAATGTCGGCTTTACCATCGCTACCGATTTAGAAGTTTGGCTAGGACACCCCGGTAAAGTTCTTGGTGTGCGGGAAGATTGGGCAGAAAATTATCCAAATACGCATATCGCCTTGACTAAAGCTTTGTTAGAAGCTTGTCAGTATTGTGCAAATCCCGAAAATACCCAAGAAATTCGGCAAATTTTAGCCGGGCGAGATTACGTCAGCACTGATTTAGAATACATTCAACTCGAAGATCCAGATAGTCTCACCTGTGACTTAGATCATCCATTGCGGGACTATGCCCATCACCAGTTTTATTCTGAGTCTGCCATTAACCGCCCCAGTCGCACCGAACAAATTTGGATTATGAGTCAATTGGCGCGTTGGGGTGACACTCCCTTCCCCAGAAATTGGGTAGAAGTTGTAGAACGGGTATGTCGCGTGCGGGTTTTCAGCACCGCCGCACGAGAATTAGGTTTGGATATTAGCTATATTCGCCAACCTATTCAACTGTTCGATGGTACTCCCTTTAACGCCGACGATCCGATCGCTTATCTCAACAGTTTGAAAATTAAACGTGATTTTTCAGTCGCGGAAGTTGTTCTTGATGCACCAAGAAGGAGACTCGCCTCATAAAAAAATGGTGAAAGAAAGAGGGAGTGGAAGAAGTAGGACATCATGCGCGAACTTCTGAACTCCGTTAACGAGTCTTTGAACTGGATGAATCCACCTTTTATCTCCGTTAACGAGTCTTTGAACTCCATTAATGAGGCT
>NZ_CAXTNE010000284.1:0-9601 GCF_964245445.1 uncultured Nostoc sp. | reverse complement strand
ATAAATATATATTGAGAATAAGAATATTTTTTACTAATTTATCTAAATTTTGAATAAAAGTTTAAAAATTATAAGCTTCAGATTTGCATATTCACTTACTATCAATACGGTTTGTAAATCATTTTTATGGCAATTTGTCAATAACAAAAATGTTGTTAATAACAATTACTAAAGTCAGAGCTTTGAAACCTTTTGATATTGAGTGGATGAGTTAAATTTTTACTTTATAGTAAATTTATATACGTGAAAAGATTAAGGATTTGGTAAAAATAATCTTTGGCTTGATTTTTCTTAACCTAAATACATTGGCTTAAAGCTTATTTAAATGAAATTACAAAACTATTGATTTTTTAACTTTGAATTAAATTCTGTATTTAGCCAATCTCTGAAGTTGTAACTAGCTTTCAACTAAACGGTTTAGCTTGATGATTATACAAATCATGCACACAGATGATTGATCTGTGTGCATCTGTGATTCCAAATTATAAAACACCTATTTTTGCGAGAATTTCAATGTAAAGAAGTTGTTATCTAACATTTTTACACGTACATATAATGCTAAACAAAACTGCCAGTTGGATTCTTCCGTTGGATAGCAATTACAGATGGACGGGGAACACCTGTAGGTTTACCATTAATATTACTGGGCCAACTACTGCCACGAGGTACAGTGCGAGTTTGGTTGAAAGTTATACCATTCAAATCCAGTAATTCAATGCTACGACTCAAAATCGTGCCATCATTAATCGGGCAATCTTCACCAGGATGCTGTACTGAAATAATCAGTGTATCTCCCACAAAAGTTGGTCCAGTCATCTCGCAACGCACTGGTCCATAGGCAAAGGGTACTACATGTCCTGCATTGGCTCCACTGGTGGGGATAAAGAACAGCCAGTTATTACCAAAAACTCCTGTAAACTTAGAAACATCGCCACTAATTTTGTGATCGATGGTAGTTGGAGTACCCGCTGCACCGATGTCAAAACCGTTGTGAGTGCCCGTAGACATATCCGTGACACCCCAAACATTACCTTTATTGTCGAACACCTGGTTATCTACATTCGCAAAGCCAGCACCATCAATCGATCCGGCTTCTCCACCTTGGGCAAATCTTTCCCAGTGGAAGGTTAAACCTATACCATCAGCACTATCTTCAATAATTTTGTATAGTCCTCCCGACTGCTGTGTGGCATTGACATCGGTACTTACCTTAGCAACTTGGAAGATCCGCGAATCTGGATAACCGTCGCTTCCTGGCGCACCATCGGTATAGGAAATGAACACTTGTTTGGTGAAGGGATGCACTTCTAAATCTTCTGGACGTGCTGTGGGTGTTCCTCCGACCAAGTTTGCGGCTAAGAAAGCATCACTGAGAACAGCGCCTTGGGTGGGGTAGAAGTCAGATAGCTTCTTATTTTGATAATTAGGTAATGCTGTTGCTTCGTTGGTGCGATCGCATTTAAAGATACCACCATCTTCAGTTTGATCTGCAACACCATTACGTTTCGGTAATGGTAAAAATTTCACTTTTTCCTCCAACACGTTACCTTCTTGAGAAGAAATAACTGATGGTGAAATAGGATTGGTAGCAGTATTTAAGAGTAATGGTATCCATTTACCTGTTTTGTCTGGGTTGTAACGGGCAACGTATAAAGTACCGCTTTCCCACAAACTGCTGTTAGCTTTACTAGTTGGTGAAGAAACAGTACCTTTACTGACAAATTTCCAGGTATGTCCACCACGTCTATCATCACCCATATAAGCAACTAATTTCTTGCCTGCTTCAGCCCGGATGGCGACGTTTTCATGGCGGAAACGACCCAACCAAGTGTGTTTTCGAGGGCGGAAATTCGGATTTACGAGGTCAATTTCGACAATCCAACCGTATTTTTCGCCAACTAAACCAAAAGTCTTGCCTATAGTATCCTTGGTGTAATCTGTCTGAGTACCATCAGGCTTAACTGCTTCTGTGACACTACTTTGAAAGTTTTCTTCAGCAGATAAAATAGTTCCCCAAGGAGTTGTACCACCAGAACAGTTGTAGGCAGTACCAATAATTTTGTTACCCAGTTTATCGGAACTAAGATTAAATACTTCAGTTGCAGCAGGGCCAGTACTAGTTAAATAGTTTTGATCACCTTGTTGGTGGCTGCGGCTTCCCCAAGAAGTAATGTTTTTGTAGTCATCATTGCGTTGGCTATTAATTCCCAACCCAGAAAGACCATGAATGCGGCGATTTTTTGGATCACTGCTAACTACAGCAAAACGTTTCTTGGCATTACGGCGAGAGACGCGAATGATTGATCCACCTTGGTTATATAAAAATTCCCCTTCAACTTCAATATTTTTAGTGGAGGGTAAAGCCCACCCAATTACTTGCCTAAATGCGTCGGGTGATGCTTTCACATCAGAGGGAGTTCCTGGCGCTAAGACAGAAAAAGGGAAACTAACATATTCGTGATTTACCCACAAATAGCCGACATCCTTGGTTCTACCAATGGGAACAAAGCCAGTGTAATCGCAGTTGTAGCCGAAATAATCATCTTCGTTGGGAAACACGCGATCGCCCCAACTTACAATTACATAACGTTCATACTCTGGCGGTACTACCAGATCATCAATGACGTTGTAGCTACTTAACTTAACATCCGTAGACGCTTTACGCACTTCTCCCTTACCGATTCCTGTTGGCAAAAAATTCTTTTGATATTTATAAATTGGTAGGGGATGGGGTAAGCGTACTGGTGTAAAGCTTAGTAGCTTAGTTTTTGCTTCTGCAATGCTAGTAACACCATCTAGGATTTTGTCTCCTAACACAACAGCACCAGCACTGCCTGCAAAAAATATTAAAAGTTGTCTCCGGCTCAATGTAGACATCAAACTCCCTCTATTTTGATCAGAAAAATTTAATTTAGACAAATACTTATTGACAAAAAAACCATTAGTATTTACGTGAAAATTATTACATTTTCAATATGAGATAACTTGCTATGAAAAATAGATTATTTGCAATTTTAATTACCTAAATGCATGAATTTTCGTAAGTTTGTCCTAGAATATAATCAATATAAATTAACAAAAGGTTATATCCTGATTAATTAGAATTTATCAAGTGTTATTCTTTACTTAAAAATAATCTTGAAAAAAGTAATATAAGTTAAGCATAAATACTTATACTGTAAAAGTAAAATAGACTTTAACAGACATAGAAAAATGTATAATTTCAGGTTTAAGTTATAGTAAATTTATATACTTTGTTTTAAGTATTTAGCAAATATTGCATTATGGGCAGATTTACCATTTCCGTAACCAGAATTATGTAAGGAACAGTGTCAGCGTCGCATCTGTCCTATCCTGGAGATGGATAAATAGTATTGTGTGTGGGTGAGACTGTGTTTTTCAGCATTGTGATACCGACTTATAATCGCCAACCGATTTTAGAAAAGTGCCTCCGCGCCTTGGAGGTGCAGGAGTTGAGTAAGTCAAGTTCGGTTACTGATTACGAAATTGTCTTGGTGGATGATGGTTCTACTGATGGCACATTGGAGTGGTTAGCAGGACACAAAGAAGAATTTCCCCATGTGCGCTGGTTTGGGCAAGATCATGCTGGCCCAGCTGCGGCGCGGAATCTGGGTGTAGAACAGGCACTGGGAGACACAATTATCTTTATTGATAGTGATTTAGTAGTGCTGAAGAATTTCCTGCAAGCTCATACTGAGGCGCTAGTGCAAGGGAAGGAGAAATTAGGGAGCGATCGCTTTTTCACTTACGGTGCAGTTATTAATACTTGTAATTTCGACAATCCAACTGCTGAACCCTACAAAGTCACAGATTTTTCAGCAGCTTTTTTTGCTACGGGAAATGTAGCGATTCCTAAACATTGGCTAGAGAAAGCTGGACTTTTTGACACCAGCTTCCAACTCTATGGCTGGGAAGATTTAGAACTAGGTGTGCGGCTTAAACAATTAGGTTTGACACTAATTAAATGTCCCGAAGCAGTAGGATATCACTGGCATCCAGCATTTAAATTAGAACAAATTCCCCGATTGATTGACCAAGAAATTCAACGCGGACGTATGGGAGTTTTGTTTTATCAAAAGCATCCCACATGGGAAGTGCGAATGATGATTCAAATGACTTGGTTGCATCGCTTACTTTGGGGAATTTTGTCACTCAATGGCACACTTAATGAACGAACAATGGCTCCATTTTTGCAATGGCTAATTAATTTAGGTAAACCTCAATTAGCTTTAGAAATTGCCCGAATCTTTCTCAACTGGTACAACGTGAAGGGTGTCTATGAAGCTTATGCTCAAATACAACAAGCATTGTAATTAAAAATTGAGGCACAGGCTGGGCGTAGTTTGAATGTGACTTCAAATCAGCAATTTGTCCAACGTAAGTGCAACTCATAAAGTCTCTTGCAAAAGTTCTGATCCTAAACTTTTTCTCTGTTTGATAGCGATAGTTAATACTTAGTGTAATAAGCTACAATTATCTTGCTTTAATCCAGAGACTGAAAATCTTAGGTATAGGGCATTTACTAAATTTTATCCCTAAATCTGGAAAATAATCCGAAATACTTAGATTTGCATTTGAATCTTAATTATATTACCTGATTGCAGCATACATAAGTGAGATGCGCTTTATATGCCCAAGTACAGCGTTAGCGAAATTTTAGAGATTATCAGAAATCTCATAGTCTCAGAAAAGTTGGAATTGCAACAGTCTTTACCTAGTGTTTTAGACACTATATCTACTGCTACAAAAGCTGCAAAATCCCATTTTCAAAATATTGTAGGGATCAACATTGCTGATGGTAACTCTGATATTGGATTTAATCAGCTTCAAGCAGATAAAGGAAGCAGCGTCAATCAAAACAGAACTGAAGCTACACTTCAAAATGCTAATGTACAGTCAGCTCTACAGTTACTTTCAACATTAAAACAAGATGTTATAGCAATTAATTTCTTCAACTCGATAAAAAAGAAAACTTTAGAAGTGCCGATAAAGACAATCGAAGAGGAATTGAAAAAGCCCAAGTCAGATAAGAACTGTTTCACACAGTAGTAGTAACATTGAAACCTGGTGGAAAATCAGAAATCCCGTCCACCTGAGCCTAGCTCTACTATTAGCATTCCTCCACCCACTACGCCACCTACACAATCACCGCCTATAGGGAAATAAAATTTATTAGCTGATCTAAGTTATTTTGTACAGCCTCAGTTGTAAATGCTATTTCTCCCAATACTCTAAAAATTGCAACCTTAATTACTAAATTCAAATCACATTTTTTTATGATTAAATTTAATCGATTCTGGAACCAACTACGTTATCTTATCCCACCAACTACTAGATTTTTGTTGCTCATCGCTTTTAGCTGCACTTTAGTTGTGACATTTTTTTTAGCATCTTCAAGAGCACAATTCTCCCCAGAAGTGGAATCTTCTGCTGATATAGGGTGGGAGTTTGCAGGAAGTCGAGAACTAAACAAAGCATCCATTCAAGAAATTGAGTATGATGGTGAATGCCCAGGTAAAGACTCAGGCTCAATAAAAGCTTGGTTTACTTCTAGTAAAACTCCTCCAGCTCCTAAAAGACGTATAGTTGTTAAAAATGTAACTAGAGGTTTAGAAAGCGATCCATATCCGTACACAGATAGAGAATACCAAAAGGGAAAATCTTCTGAAGGCACTCAAGTAGCTTTTGGAACAAAACATCGTGGTAGTAATTTCGTTGTTATGGAGGGTGAAAATGAATTTCAGTACGAGATTAAAGAGAATAAGAAAGTGATTGATTCTGGGTCATTTACAGCTGTAATTGACAAAGAACTTGATGTTAAACTCAGAGATGCTACGGTAACTAAAAATTCTGTTTGTTTTAACTCGGCTGTTGCTCTCAATGTATGCGCTGATATCCGAACTAAAACTGCATACACTTGTCCAAACAACAAGATTCTTCGCTCAATTTTTGAGCTAAATAATCCTGATATTTCTACAATCATCTCTAATCAAATGTTTGGTGAGATGGTATATGTCCTGAATGGAAATATACATACATTACGCCCAGGAGAAGAAAAAATATATACAGGTGAATATTTAAACATTCAGTTTAATTCAACTTGTAGAATTGGTTGCAGTCCAACAACTCCACCCCGGTCACTGCAACCAGGTAAAAGATATCAATTTAAATCCTCTCCTATATCTGGTAGCGAAATTATTCAATTAGTTGATTTCCCTAGATAAAATCTCGCCAAATCCGGTTCGGATAAGATTATTTGTTTAGGGATAAGGATTGTAGAGACGTTGCAATGCAACGTCTCTACACACAATAACATCCTAACTATTAGGGACTTCCAGTTAAAAAATATCCCATCCCTGCGGGACGCTCCGCGAACGTAGGGGCGCAACGCCTTGCGCCCCTACCAATGTACAAATAATTTGGAATAATTTATTTTTTGCAACTCCCTTAAGTCAAAATCGCGCCACCCATCAATCGCTCATATCGATATTTCAACTCTTCTTTCATCAAATACCAACGCTCTAAAGTAACATCCATCTCTATTATTTTCTCCGCTGCTTGCCGCGCTAAAAGTAAAACTTCCTCATCGTCAACCAAACTCGCTAAAGTAAAATCTGGCACTCCAGATTGACGAGTTCCCAGTACTTGCCCTGGGCCACGAAAACGCATATCCATTTCAGAAATGAAAAAGCCATCCTGAGATTGTTCCAACACCTTCAACCGTTGTTGAGCATCAGGACTTCTGGAACTGCTCATCAACAGACAGTAGGACTGAGCCGCGCCCCGACCGACACGCCCCCGCAGTTGGTGCAGTTGTGATAAACCAAATCGCTCCGCATTTTCAATGAGCATTACCGTAGCATTAGGTACGTCTACACCAACCTCAACAACGGTAGTAGAAACCAAAATTTGCGTTTGATTATCACGAAATTTGGTAATCGCTTCATCCTTTTCGGCTGAACTCATGCGACCGTGCAGCAGCCCCACTTGAAAGTCAGGAAAAACGCTTTCTTGTAGCTTTTGATGCTCCTCAACAGCCGATCGCAAATCCAGTTTTTCCGATTCTTCCACTAAAGGCAAAACCACATAAACTTGTCTACCTTGGACAATTTCTCGCCGGATCAGGTCGTAAGCATGGTTGCGTTGCTGACCTGACAATACTGTTGTCTGAATCTTTTGCCGTCCCGGTGGTAACTCATCAATTTGGCTCACATCCAAATCCCCATGTATCGTTAGTGCCAAGGTTCGAGGAATGGGAGTTGCTGTCATAGTTAACACATGGGGTTGCTCGCCTTTTTGCTGCAAACGCGCCCTTTGTTCTACCCCAAAGCGATGCTGTTCATCTATCACCACTAACCCCAATTGATGGAAGTTTACGGGGTCTTGAATTAAGGCATGGGTTCCTACTAACAAGGGCAATTCACCAGTTCCTAACTGAGAATGTATTTGTCTTCGTTTAGCAGTTTTAGTAGAACCTGTCAGTAATTCCACAGGTAAATGCAAGAGGTTAAACCAACTAACTAATTTCCGATAATGTTGTTCTGCCAAAACTTCTGTGGGAGCCATTAGCGCCGCTTGATAGCCAGATTGAATTGCTGCGAGGATAGCTAACACGGCGACAACTGTTTTACCAGAACCTACATCGCCTTGCACTAAACGATTCATTGGTACGGGTTTCTGTAAATCGTTGAGAATGTCGTTGAGAACTCGTTGCTGTGCGCCAGTGAGTTGAAAAGGCAATATTTCGTGGAATTTCTCTACAAGTTGACCGCGTGGAACTAGGATGGCGCTGGTTTGAATAGCCCTTGCTTGCTGCTGACGTTGCAGTAACCCAAGTTGTAGATAGAAAAATTCATCAAAAACTAGGCGACGACGGGCAACTTGTAGGGCGGCGCTATCACTAGGAAAGTGAATGTTAGCGATCGCATCTTTCAATTCCATCAAACCATACTTCTGTCGCAAACCACTTGGCAGAGGGTCTTTCAAGTTAGCAGCAGCAGGTAAAGCAGCAATTATCGCCTGTCGCACCGTATTCGCCACCACCCCTTCTGTCAGTCCATAAATTGGCACTACCCGCCCAATATTCAGCGACTCAATCGAATCTCCTGGATTTGCCAAAACCTCTAGTTCTGGATTATCGAGTGTCAAGCCGTATTTACTTTCTTTCACCAACCCACACGCCGCCAAAATACTACCTACTGGATAACGGCGTTTTAAACTTTCTTGCCAAGCGCGACTGCTAAAACGTGTACCTGCGTAAAAACGACCAATTTTGATTTGACCACTGTTATCTTTTACTACCAGTTCTAAAATTGATAATTTCTGATTTTTAGGGCTAGTAAAGCAGTTACAACGTTTCACTGTAGCCACTATTGTCACCGTCTCACCCGCTTGTAACTCGCGGATATTCACCTGACGCGCATAATCAATATGATCACGGGGATAGTAGAAAAGCAAGTCGCGGACGGTGTGTAAACCAAGCCGTGCCAAATTATCAGCTTTTTTAAAACCTATTTCTGGTAAATCGCTGAGTTTTTGCTCAATATTTGGTGCAAGCCTCCGACTCACCTCAGTGATAATTTTAGATTTTGGGTCGCGCCTTTGGTGCGCTGGAAGCGCAACTTGGATTTTGGATTGATAAATTCTTCCTTGCTCCCCTGCTCCTCTACTCCTCTGCTCCCCCTGCTCCCCCTGCTCCTCTTGCTGTAATTGGGAGAGATACCTGCGAGTTTCTGCTACTAAATGTTGTCTTTCTTCCAGTGCTAGATGTGGATAACTAGCAAATTGCACCGCTAGTCCTTGCCAACGGCGGCGTTCAGTTTGGGGTAAGCCTGTTGGGAATTTGCCTAAAGTTAGGCTAAGAAATTCACTGAAGCGGTATTCTCTGCCCATCAAGTCTGTAAAGCCGCGTTCAGCTTCTATTGCCAAGGCTTTGTGCAATCGTATCCAATCTGGTTTTTCATTAGTCATTGGTGATTAGTCATTAGTCATTAGTCATTAGTCATTAGTCATTTGACTCTGGACAAAAGACAAATGACTAATCTTCAAACCAACTAGCACGCCATGCAGCTTCAGCTTCAGCGATCGCCTTTTCCCGATGTTTTTTTTGATACTCTCGTCCTAGCTTGTTTAGCTGAACTAAAATACTGCGGATTTGTCTGCGCTCAGATGAGAGTGTCACATCAGCAAATTCAATTTCTCCTAGCCGCAGGTTAATAGCCATAACTTGCGTCAGTCCAGAATCTTCTGACTGCTGCTCATTTTCAATTTCAATTACTAAGTTTAATAAGTTGGGTGGTCCTGGCATTACCTCAGCAGACGCTTCTGATGCAGCCGCAGCAGCAGCTGCTAAAATCGGTTCTGGTAATTTTTTAGGTAATACCCCAGATTTTTGTATTAAAACATTAGCATCATGCGAAAGTTTTTTCAGTATCTCTTGCGTAACCTCTTCTAAGTTCTGTTGCCATTTTACTAGTTCTACAGGATTAGAAGTGTCGGCGGTGAAAGACTGAGAATTAGAGGTATCCAGAAGTCCAGAAGATAAAGAGGATGTTACTCCCTCATCCCCCTCATCCCCCTC
>NZ_CAXTNE010000283.1:0-9652 GCF_964245445.1 uncultured Nostoc sp. | reverse complement strand
GCCCCCTGCCCCCTGCTTCCATCTATCCAGGAGATCAGGGCGGCGATCGCGGGTTCTTTGAATTTGTTGTTCGTAACGCCATCGGGCGATCGCGGCGTGATTGCCACTGAGCAAGACATCAGGCACTTTTAAGCCGCGAAAATTGGCAGGACGAGTATATTGGGGATAGTCCAATAACCCTTCCTCAAAACTTTCTGCGGTGAGGGACTCCGTTTTGGCTACGGTTCCTGGGATCAGCCGCACTACGCCATTAATCAAAGCCATTGCTGGAATTTCTCCGCCAGTCAGAATAAAATCCCCTAAAGATACTTCACGAGTTACCAAATGTAGCACTCTCTCATCCACTCCTTCGTAATGCCCGCAAATAACTACTAACTGGTCGTAATTTGTCACCAATTCTTTCAAAAGAGGTTGATTGATTGTTTCACCCTGTGGACTCATCAAAATTATTTCTCTTCGGGGTAGAGTTGGCAGCGACTCCACAGCGTTAAAAATAGGTTCTGGCTTCATTAGCATCCCAACGCCGCCGCCGTAGGGTTCATCATCCACCTTCCGGTGTTTGTCAGTGGTAAAGTCCCGTGGGTTAACCAGATGCACTTCGGCAATCTGTTTGGCTAAGGCTTTACCTAGCAAACCAGAATTGAGAACAGAGTTAAAACAGTCAGGAAAAAGCGTAACTATATCAAAGCGCACAGTTATTCGTATTCAAGGACACTAATCTTAAATTTGAATGTCTAGCAAACATCAACAAGCAAAAGTCGGGTTAAACTCCAGTTAAACTTTATCAATAGTATCTAAAACTACCAGACCTCTTGGATTTTAGATGGGATTAAAAGTTTTTCTAATTACTTAATTTATGTTTAAATGTTGTCACAACTACATTTAAATTAATAATCTTATCAAGTTAACAACTTCCAGGATGCATCGAGCCAGCCTCAGAAAAAAGCGTAGTCTTAACTGCTCGTCCTCAACCCCAAAGCGGCAATTTAGCCCGATAAAGACTATTTTGCCCTGCTGTAAGTGGACAGATAAAAAACAAGGCGTTGGCTTTGAGGAATGGGAACGAACACGTTTAGACTGAAGCAACGCGAGCGTTAAGCGAAAATTTGGAGAGTGGCTGATCCAGTTCCAAACTTCCAAAAAGTGTCCTCTCAAAGAAGGAAAGCGCAAAAATCATGGCTGCTTCTGAACCTTGTTAAATTCACACGCCATTCGCCACAAGCCGGAGAACCATGCACGGCAGTTCCTCATGGGGGAAACCCCTTTTGAGCGACTGCCTCACTAAGGCGATGGCTCCTGAAGTTGTTGACAGGAGAAACACAATGCCGCAATTACAAGCTAAATCGCTAGAAATGAGGACACCCCAAGCAACGAAAACCGCCGTTCTGGTTATCGGAGGTGCAGAAGATAAAGTTCATGGGCGCGAAATCCTACGAACTTTTTTTGGACGCGCCGGTGCTAGTAAGGCTTATATTACAATTATTCCATCTGCCTCCCGCGAACCCGCCATCATCGGTGGTAGGTATATTCGCATTTTTGAAGAAATGGGTGCTCAGAAGGTAGAAATTTTAGACATCCGCGAACGGGAACAGTGTGAATCCTCCCAGATCAAAGCATCCTTAGAAGCCTGTAGTGGGGTATTTTTGACAGGAGGCGACCAACTGCGTCTCTGTGGTGTATTGGCAGATACGCCAGCAATGGAAATTATTCGGCAACGGGTGAGGGCGGGGCAACTTACCTTAGCAGGCACGAGTGCAGGAGCGGCAGTGATGGGGCATCACATGATTGCTGGCGGCGGTAGTGGAGAGTCGCCAAATCGTTCCCTAGTTGATATGGCAACGGGTTTAGGGTTTATTCCTGAAGTAATCGTTGACCAACACTTTCACAACCGTAATCGCATGGGACGGCTGATTAGTGCGATCGCAGCTCACCCCGATCGCCTAGGTATTGGCATTGACGAAGATACTTGTGCAGTGTTTGAACGTGATGGTTGGTTACAAGTTATGGGCAAAGGCAGTGTCACCATTGTTGATCCCACTGAAGCCACTCACACCAACGAACCTCATGTTGGTGCTAATGAACCATTAACAGTACATAATTTACGTCTACATATCCTCAGCTATGGCGATCGCTTCCACTTGTACCAGCGCACTGTATTACCTGCTGTACACCGGATCTCCAGCTGACGGGATAAAGTATCTGAGGTTACACTGAGTTGGCCACAAATTTTAGATTTTGGATTTTGCAAAAAGTTGTAAGGAAGGTTTACCGACCTAGCAAGCTTTTCAAGACGGATTTTAGATTAAAAGAGCTTTTTGGCAGATGCCGCCAAGTGGGCGAAACAAATCCAAAAAACCATCAAGGATTCGTTAAGCCTTTGCGATCGTAAATCTAAAATTAAGAGAGCTAAGTACCCTAATTGTCTCTTTTAATCCAAAATCATAAATCTAAAATCCTGTTAGAGGTTGACCGCACATTTATTTCTTGTTGTAGAAAAATGATGAGAATAGTATGTAAAAAGAAATAACTGTTTGCAACGAACAGTTTAGCGGTCAATTCCAGTAAGAAACTAGAATTTTGGTTCCGAATCTCCATCTACCTATTCCCATGAGAATCCTCAAGATCCAGACCTTACGCGGCCCAAACTATTGGAGCATTCGACGCCACAAGCTGATCGTCATGCGCCTCGATTTAGAAAACCTTGCCGAGACGCCCTCGAATGAAATCCCTGGCTTTTATGAAGGACTAGTTGAGGCGCTGCCGAGTCTGGAGGGTCATTATTGTTCTCCTGGCTGTCGTGGTGGTTTTCTGATGCGAGTCAAAGAAGGCACTATGATTGGTCATATCGTAGAACACGTAGCCCTAGAACTCCAGGAATTAGCTGGTATGCATGTTGGCTTTGGTCGCACCCGCGAAACTGCCACACCCGGAATTTACCAAGTAGTAATCGAGTATCAGAATGAGGAAGCGGGACGATACGCTGGACGAGCAGCAGTACGGCTATGCCAGAGTATCGTTGATCGAGGCCGTTATCCCAAAGCAGAACTAGAGCAAGATATCCAAGACCTAAAAGACTTCATTCGTGATGCTTCCTTAGGCCCCTCCACTGAAGCGATCGTCAAAGAAGCAGAAAAAAAAGGTATTCCCTGGATGTCTCTGGAAGCCCGCTTTTTGATTCAGCTAGGCTACGGCGTGAATCAGAAGCGGATGCAAGCCACAATGACGGACAACACCAGCATTCTGGGCGTAGAACTAGCTTGCGATAAAGAAGCTACTAAACGCATCCTCGCTGCTGCTGGTACGCCAGTACCCAGAGGTACAGTGATCAACTTCTTAGACGATTTGGAACAAGCCATTGAATTCGTTGGCGGCTATCCCATCGTCATCAAACCCCTAGATGGCAATCATGGACGGGGGATCACCATTGATATCAGAACTTGGGAAGAAGCTGAAGCCGGATACGAAGCTGCTAGACAGGTTTCCCGCTCAATTATTGTCGAAAGATATTATGTTGGACGCGACCACAGGGTACTAGTGGTAAATGGCAAAGTAGTAGCAGTAGCCGAACGCGTCCCTGCTCATGTCATTGGCAATGGCAGATCCACTATCGCCGAGCTGATTGAGGAAACAAACCTTGACCCAAATCGCGGTGAAGGGCATGATAACGTCCTAACCAAGATTGAACTAGACCGCACCAGCTACCAACTTTTAGAAAGGCAAGGCTATACCATAAATAGTGTACCACCTAAGGGCACTATCTGTTATCTCAGAGCAACGGCAAACTTAAGTACAGGTGGTAGCGCCGTAGACCGTACCGATGAAATTCATCCAGAAAACCGTTGGTTAGCACAACGGGTAGTCAAGATTATCGGTTTGGATATCGCCGGACTCGATATCGTCACCACGGATATCAGCCGTCCTCTGCGGGAAGTTGATGGCGTGATTGTCGAAGTTAACGCCGCTCCTGGCTTCAGAATGCACGTTGCCCCGAGTGTGGGCATTCCCCGTAACGTCGCTGGCGCAGTAATGGATATGCTGTTCCCCAACGAGCAATCTGGCCAAATTCCCATCCTTAGTATTACTGGTACTAACGGCAAAACTACTACTACCCGACTACTAGCACATATTTATAAACAGACTGGGAAAGTAGTTGGTTATACTACTACTGATGGAACATATATCGGTGATTACTTAGTAGAAGCTGGCGATAACACAGGCCCCCAAAGTGCCCACGTCATCCTCCAAGATCCCACAGTAGAAGTAGCGGTACTGGAAACGGCTCGCGGTGGCATTCTCCGCTCTGGATTGGGCTTTGAAGCAGCAAATGTGGGAGTAGTCTTAAATGTAGCTGCCGACCACTTAGGAATTGGTGATATAGATACTATTGAGCAGTTAGCTAACCTCAAGAGTGTAGTAGCGGAAGCTGTATTCCCCGATGGCTATGCGGTACTTAATGCCGACGATCGCCGCGTCGCCGCCATGTCAGAAAAAACTAAGGCTAATATTGCTTACTTCACAATGAACCCTGACTCGGAATTGGTGCGAAAGCATATCCAAAAGGGTGGAGTGGCAGCAGTATATGAAAATGGCTATTTGTCAATTGTTAAAGGTGATTGGACACACCGCATAGAAAGAGCAGAAAATATACCTTTAACAATGGGCGGACGTGCGCCGTTTATGATTGCCAACGCTTTAGCAGCAAGTTTGGCAGCATTCGTGCAAAACGTTACAATTGAGCAGATTCGTGCTGGTTTGAAGTCCTTCCGGGCTTCAGTTAGTCAAACGCCAGGACGGATGAATTTATTTAATTTAGGCAACTACCACGCTTTGGTAGATTATGCCCACAACGCAGCCAGTTACGAAGCTGTAGGTTCCTTTGTTCGGAACTGGACTACAGGGCAACGGATTGGCGTAATTGGTGGGCCAGGCGATCGCCGCGACGAAGACTTTGTTACTTTGGGCAAATTAGCAGCACAAATTTTTGATTACATCATCGTCAAAGAAGACGATGACACACGGGGACGCCTACGGGGTTCAGCCGCCCAGTTGATTATTCAAGGCATCACCGAAGTTAAACCTGATAGCCGCTATGAATCAATTCTGGATGAAACCCAAGCGATAAATAAAGGCTTAGATATGGCACCAAATAACAGCCTAGTAGTAATTTTACCAGAAAGCGTGAGTCGGGCAATTAAATTAATTAGAGGGCGTGGTGTAGTTAAAGAAGAGATACACCAACAAAATACTGGTACGACTGTCATCGATTCCCAAAATGGAATCACACCTTCTTCTGTTGTTAATACCCTGCTGTAGTCAGGAGGAGTCAGGAGGAGTCAGTGCGCTGACTCCTGTATTCTGATTACTTTTATTATTGTTTTTCTTCTTCCTGATTGGTTTCTTCACTGGGAGTTTTCATCTCTTCCTTAAACCCTCGTAGGGTTTTGCCCAGTGCGGTTCCCAGTTCGGGAATTTTTTTTGGGCCAAAAATTAAAACAGCAACTATGGTAATTACGGCTATTTCTGGCCATCCCAGTCCAAACATATAAATTTCCTCTAAGGCTTCTGTAATTAAATATAGACATTGATGGCTCAGATCTGATGAGTTCGCCATTGATAACCGCTCGACTCTGTTTCATAAACAAAGTATAAATAAAATTAATAAAATACCGCATTTTTACGTATAAAAATACCGACATCACCAAAGAAATATCTCAAATGTTATCATCTATTTCTTCTTCGTTGGCTTGCAGTGTGTCTCGACTTGGTTGACGCTCTTTACATAATTCGAGAATTTCAACTAAAGAGAATTTTGCTGGCTCAAACTGATGTTCGATAGGTAAACTTTTTTAATTTATTAGACTGCATTCTGCAATTTCCTTAAAACATCTGATTAGTTGGAGCGCCTTCTTTAAAAAAGTCCTAACTGTACTGACTGGTTATTATCAGTATTTTCTATTGCTATTGGTGGTAAATCTGCTGGAGGTTCAACAACCAAAGAAGCATTTTCTTCAAATCTCAGTTTTAAGCTTTTGATGTAGTTTTCATCAATCTCAAAAGCTAACCAGCGTATTTGTAAAGTTTCTGCAACTCTACCTGTCATATTAGAACCAGCAAAAGGTTCTAAAACAATATAACCTGGTTCTGTACAAAGGTTGATAACAAACTCTGGTAAAGCTTGAGGGAATCTTGCTGGGTGTGGCTTAAAACCTTCTTGTTTGCAACGCCTTTGGTAATAATTGTTGGAAGCGGTATTCGAGGCAGAAATCACATTTACAGGCTGGACTAAATCTTCAAATAAAGTTTTTTATATAAAAGTCTGTTGTCCTATTTCTTCTTTGTCTGTACTACAACGTCCATCAATAATATTCGAGGGAATAGCTCCTCCCCTGTCCTTCCCAAATTTATCGGAAATATCATGGACTGATGGTCTAACTTTGGGTTTATACCCATTTTTTAGAAGGTTTTTCATCGCATCACTATAAGGCTTTAAAACCCTTCTATTATTCGCTTTAGGATGCGGTTCTTTTAACAAAAATCTGCACTAATAGTACGTATGTCTGTACTGGGTATGTTCTGGATAGAACTGGACACATCAACAAAGCGATCGCTAGCTCAACTAACTTCCCATTGGATTGGTGATTGGCAAACCTAACCACTCACTTAATTCATGAGCTAACCATTCAAGTTCTACTTCGGATTTAATACCGACATCATTTCCACTAATCTGATATTTTTGTAATCCTGAGCAAATATATAATTGTGCTGGAACGGCAATTCTAGTGCCTTCAGAGCCTTTAATAAAGTGTTTTGGAATGTAAACCAACTTATTAACACTTTGCCTTGGGGATGGCCGGGGACGCTCAAACTTCCAACTAAACACCTCCCAGCTTAGGGCAATTTGTTCTGCATTCAGGCGTAAGCAGATGCGTCCAAACAAATTAAAGATAAATTTATAAACCATGAGAAAGCCAGCACCCCAAAAAGGAAGTGAGAACAAGGCAAAAGGGATGTTGGCAGGAAAAGGGGCCGAGAGAGCGCCAATTGTCCAAAATAGGATAAATGAATTCCAGAAGATCGCAAATAAACCTCTGGATACTATTGATGGATGGAAACCAGCTGGTGGAATGATAATTTCTAGAGAATCCCAATTTTTGGTTAGTTGAATCTTACTGCCGTCTGGTTTTCTGCCAACTAAAGCAGGTAAGTTTGTCGCTTGTGGTTTCTCTAAGGCTGCGATCGCAACAGCAGCAGAACTAAAACGCCGTTCTAGACCGGGTTCAATCATCCACTTTAGCCAATTGCTAAAGCTGGGACTCAGATTAGCCGCTACCTCAAACTGAATGCGAAAATCCTTTTGGGGTAAATCGGCTGGGTGACTACCCGTCATCAAATAAATTAAGGTTGCGCCTAAACTATAAAGGTCAGATGCTGCAACAGTGCGTCCACCAAATTGCTCTGGTGGCATATAGCCATAGGTTCCTACTATAGTTCTTGTCCCGGTTTCTGTAGCAAGGACTGTCTGCACTGAGCCAAAATCTACCAAATAAACTTGACCGATACTATTACCAGAACGCTCCCCTAATAAAATATTGCTAGGCTTAATATCACGGTGAATTACAGGCGGATGTAGCTCATGTAAGTAAATAAGAATCTCTAAAAGCGCTTTGGCTATCTGTTTGACTTCAGCTTCTGTAAAAGTTCGCCCACTTTGTAAATATTGCTCTAAAGTTTTTGCTGGGATATAAGTTTGTACGAGCGCAAATCCTTTGAGGGTTGGTAAAGTTACCTCAAAATAGTTTAAATACTGAGGAACTAAGGGATGTGACAAAGATTTTAAAGTTTCAGCTTCCCGCTCAAACAGCTTGAGTGAATCCCATTCAAAGTCATCACCAAAAGAGAGTAACTTAATGACAACTAATTCCTGAGTTTGCAAATCACGAGCTAGCAAAGTCCGCCGCCCTGCTTTTTTTCCTAGTAGCTGCTGAACTTCGTAGCGTGGATGCCCAGCATCTTGTCCTCGAACATCGCCTAATATTTCGCCAATCATTATGGTTTCTTCTAATGCTACGGTTGAAAAGTTTTTAGAGCTTATAGCTTTTCAATTTGGCAAATCCATATCTTTAGTATAATTGCGTAATTCTATGCCCTCCCAACTTTGGCCTTATATTACCCCTGGTATTCCCGATGAATTGTTTGAAAATTTGCCAGGAATTCCCCTGAGTCAGCGAGAAGTCCGATTGCTGTTAATTGCCCAACTGCGACTAAAGTCAGATTCTGTGTTGTGGGACATTGGCGCAGGCACGGGTACAATTCCGGTAGAGGTGGGGCTATTGTGTCCAGGCGGAAAGATTATCGCTATAGAAAGGGATGAAGAAGTAGCTAATCTGATCAAGCGTAACTGCGATCGCTTTGATGTGAAAAACGTCGAAGTAATTGAAGGTAGCGCCCCAGAGTGTTTACACGATCTTAAAGTTACACCTCACCGCGTTTGTATCGAGGGAGGACGGCCCATTCAAGAGATTCTGCAAGCAGCATGGGATTATTTGCCCCCATCCGGTCGGGTTGTAGCTACAGCTGCTAATCTAGAAAGTCTGTATGCTATTTCTCAGAGCTTTTCTCTGTTAAGGGCTAGAAATATCGAAGTCGTCCAGTCTGCCGTTAACCGCTTAGAGACGCGTGGCTTTTCTCAAACCTTTACTGCCGTTGATCCCATTTTTATCCTCAGTGGTGAGAAACTAGACTAAATCCAAAATACTTCTATGCCTTGGTCTCGGATTATTAGTGGAATTGTTGCGATCGCTCTTGCTCTTTCTGCAACCCTTTTGGGGGGTTGGTACTTTACCATCATCTTTGCGGTTATCATCTTTTTGGGTCAACAGGAATATTTTAATTTGGTGCGAGCCAGAGGCATCGCTCCCGCCGCTAAAACCACTATGGCTGTCAGCCAAGTTTTGCTGGTAATTTGTACCCTTGATGGCAGTTTAGCTGACGCTGTAATGCCAATTGCTGGCACACTTATTTGTTTTTACCTGCTGTTTCAGCCAAAATTTGCCACGATCGCTGATGTTTCCGCTTCTATTATGGGGCTATTTTACGTAGGTTATTTGCCGAGTTACTGGGTGCGATTACGAGCAATTGATAGTGCTGCTTTTAGCAATCTCCCTTTCGGAGGTTATTGGCCCACAACCTGGACAGATTTGTGGGAAAAGGCAAATTCTGCTTCTTTACCACAAGGTTTTACAGCGACACTGCTAACTTTTTTGTGTATTTGGGCAGCCGATATCGGCGCTTACACTATTGGCAAAATCTTTGGGAAAACCCGTCTGTCTGATATTAGCCCGAAAAAAACTGTAGAAGGTGCTGTTTTTGGCATTACTTCAAGTATTGCTGTAGCTATAGCAGGAGCCTATTATTTGCACTTGCCCAGATCCCCCTTCACTGGTTTAGCATTAGGTTTGCTGATTGGCATTGCTAGTCTTTTGGGGGATCTTACCGAGTCTATGCTCAAGCGAGATGCTGGAGTCAAAGATTCTGGGCAGTTAATCCCTGGACACGGTGGTATTTTAGACCGTACTGATAGTTATATTTTCACCGCTCCTTTGGTATATTATTTTGTGACACTACTTTTGCCGTTACTGTAACTGAGCAGGAG
>NZ_CAXTNE010000282.1:0-9733 GCF_964245445.1 uncultured Nostoc sp. | reverse complement strand
GGTGGTGCTGTCCATTCCCACAGGCATGTCAACTTAATTCTCTCACACGCCTTTAACTGTCTGCGGCCACGCGCCTTTGGGGGGCGCGTCGCCTCAACTTGCAAAATCTCATTTAGCGTGTCAGAGATACATCTCACAAACTCATTTGATGAGTTTGTGAGATGTTCTTGAGCAGTTCGTAATGGTTCACAGAATCCTTGCTCTGACTGAGTTTGACCTGAAATAGATGCTTGATTTAAAGCATGTATTTCTTCACGGGCAGCATCTTTATCTGAAATCTCAGCATTTGGTTCTCGTTTTAGAGAATCTGGTTGTTGATTTTCAACATTGGCTTTCTCCCAAAATTCCTTCATTCGGCTGCCATGCAAATTTTTCACCATCCAGCTAGCCGTTTCTCGGCCGTCCTCTATGGACTTGTCGGGTTTGAAAATGAATAGCCCACTGTCTGAGAGAATTTTCTTTGCAGAGATAAAAGTACTGTAACCCATCCCAGTACAAAGGGGCATCTACCGAGAACCGTATGAGTCAGCCGTCCAGCATTCTTGCCACAATTGCGTAAATTATTAAGATTACGAACGCGTGGTATTTAACCTTAAGCTAATAAACTTTTGCGAGGCTGACGCTTCTTTTTCATCCAAAAGCCCAGTCCGAGAATGAATAAGCCTGCGCCAGCATCCGGTTCAGGAGTAGACTTGAAGTTACCTTTGAGTGCATCTCCATCATTACCGCACTCTAAGAAAATGTTGCTAACATAATCGCCACTGCCAATTAACGCTTTGTCAAATGCAAACCCAATAGTGTAGTCTCCTGTGGCAGAAAAATGTCCAAAATCGAGTCCTGCGGTACTCAACTCACTGTCACTAAGCATGGAGATATTGCCCACTTTCGTACCATTACCAATGGCGTTGAGAATCGGGGTGTTATCCCAAGTTGGATTTTGAGCAACTGTAGTCGGGTAGTAATAGTTGTAGACATCTTGTGCAGTCGCGAAGTCTGTGCCTTGGGTGTTATTCTGACCCCAACCCCAGTCATAATACCACTTCAAGTTACTGTAGCCACCATGCTCTTGAGTTATACTTTTGGCTGTCACTCCTTGATAAACTCCCGTTGACAAGCCACTGCCGTAGTCCGCAAACTTGACTGCAAATAACTGCCCGTTATTGCTAGCAGTCTGAAAGTCTTGTCCTGAAAAGTTAAAGAACAAGTCACTCCAACCAATGTGGACAGAGTGACCCTGATTCCAATAATCATTCGGGTCGGTTGTCCCACCCAAGGGCATACCGCCAGTGAGCGCAACATAAACTTTATCACCTGACTGCTTGACAGCCATACCTTTGATGTCAAAAACGGCTCCGCCAGAGCCATCGCTATTTGAGTCAATACCGTAGTCCCAACTGTTATAGAGTTGTCCGGCATTTGCTTTTTGTCCAGCTAGTAACATCATGCTGAGAGTTAAGGTTATTGTGTATAAAAAAGCTCTTTTAGTACGCATTGATTTTTCGCAAGTAAGAATGAGTTGTTACGCTAGTCAATAGCTTACTCAAGTTGTTATAAAGTTCTTAGCTTTTAGGGGTTGAGGCTGAATAAAAATTGAGTAAAATTTAACAGCTTGATTTTGTAAAGTTCCAGAAAATACGTAAGTAAAGGGGGACTAAGATTGATTATGTTGTAGCAATAACAAGAGGCTAAAGGTGTTAAAATTTTGACTACTAAAGCCAAAAGGTTACGTAAGCTAAAGGGAGCGATCGCTCTCATCTCTGCGTTGGCATTACCAATTCTGGTAGTGTGCTAAAAAAAACCAGCAAAGTATAACCATTGGGTTTGGGAATTGTCCGCTCTGTGCGACTGCCTGCTGGACATATCTGACAGCAGATTCTCTTTGTGTGATCGCTCGGAGTCAAACCATATATAACAAATCTGCCTTTGAGCGGGATACGCTTGTCCTACACACCACACTCCCAATTTATTAAAACCAGAGTAATGGTGTGCAGTCTGAAGAACTAAACCAAAGCCTGTTGAGCCATCAAAATAGATCACAACAGAATCCTTACAATCAAAATTCTCAAGTCTATTGGCGCGATCGCAAGTTGCAAAGTGCGGTTGCTGGAGTTATGCTGCAAAATCTTGATAAGGCATAACTATGAGTGACAAAAACCGACCTTTTTCTGGCGTTGCATAATTGAAGTATGAATTCAAGCGACGACTATGCAATGTCCAAGATGTGCATCAACTCATATTCGCAAGAATGGCAAAAAGCCTCACCCTCCGATGTATATACATCTCCCCCTGACATCGCGCTCGCAATCCTTTCCCGCCACGCCCACTCGAACCAAGCGATCGCAATTGGTGTCGGCTCACTCCCCAGGATTATCGCAGCAGCAACGAGTGCTTGGGTGTTGTTCATGGCACTGGCGAGATTCTTCAACGCCATACCCATCAGCCGGAGACATTCTTGGGCATTCTCTTTTGGCGGTTCTTGTGCCAGCGATCGCAGATCAATTGTCTTCTCCAAGGCTTGCTGGACTTTCTTGTTCAATGCTTTACTCGCTTGCTCATGGTGTTCCCCCACTGTTGCGTTCGCGTAGCGTCTCGTAGAGAGGGACGTTCCTCTACGGCGCGTTCCAAATCCTGAATACGCTGCCTAAGCTGTTGGTTCTCGGTCTCCAACTGCCGTAGTGATTCCATTTCGTCTAGGCGCTGCTGCAACTGGATGTTTTGCTCTTTTTGTTGCTTGAAGAGTTTTTGTAAAGACTCTACCTGCTCTTGTACTTGTTCTTCTGCTCTGGCTGTAGTCTCTGTTTGCAAACCAATCCTCAATTCCTGGGAAAGTCGCTCTAACTCCTGTTTATGACGTTCTTCGATAGCAGCGTAGGCGTAGCCCGTCGTAGACATCGCTTCGGTATATTCTGCGGGGTAAGTGCGCTCTCTGGGAAAGGGAACGCTTGGGGCATCCAAATCGGTGTTGTTGATCAACACCCTCTCGCTATCGCTGAAAGTAACAATCTGCTGCCAATGATTCGGTGCATCTGCCTCAATCACTCCTGATTCACCATAACGAGGATGTGACTGTTGTGAAGCAGTGACAGAATTACACAATTGCGTTTTAGGGTTTTCGCTTTTTGTGGCGCGTTTAACCGTTGGTGCGACTTGCTGCACTGCTTTGGCGAAGTCTGCGGCAGTGGGGAAGGGTTTTTCTTTGGCTGCGATTGTAAAAAGGCTAAAAGCTGACTCAAACAAATCATTGAATGGGCAGATTCCATCACCAGTGTTACCAGTAAAGCTACTATCACTAACTGTGAGGGTACTGTCACTAGCATCAATTTCAATGCCATTATTACCATTGTTAAGAATGCTTAAGCCAGAAATGTTCAGCTTGTTGCCATTACCATTAAAATCAATGCCGTCATCAGAATTGTTGATGAAAGACGAATTTCTAACCGTAACGGTACTATCGTTGCCGTTGATATCAACACCATCCTGTCCGTTGTTGCGGAAAAGGCTGTCTGTGACCGTTAGGTTAACACCACTACCGACACTAATGCTGTCCCTATCATCGGCGAAGGTCAAACCCGCGATCGCAACATTGGCATTGTTGATAAACAGATTATTGAAAGCTGAATCGCCACTGATCGCTTTATGTTTGAAAAGTTAAAGTGTCAGAATAAATGTGCAAGACCTGCCTAGTTTCTGTTTTAGGCAAAGTTTGTCTGAAGGTAAATTTGTGTTCGATTGCTACCAAAACGCCGTCTTATACCAAATTGTTAAAGTTTTTTTGGTCTAATCGTTTCTACCTTGTTTTATAACTCTTTCACCTTGAAGATTAACAACGGTATTGACATCGGTTTGAGTCCAACCAAACTTGTTCCCATTATCGTAGAGTACACCACTATAATTAGCAGTTGTCCCATCACTTCTTTTAAAAGTTGCAGTCATGCTGCAATCGCTATTTACTTTGTATGTGCCTTCGGTAGGCAGATTAGTTATCACATTTCCTGCAATACTCCTCACCAAAATAGTTCCTGCAACCTTTCCTTTACCATCAAAGGTGTCTAAAACATTTAAGGCATAAGTGCTGGTATTTAAATATCCGCCACCTTGTATTTCATATGCTCCAAATAATCTTTTATTTGAGCAACCGTTTTCAGCTTTTGCTTGTTGAGTATTCACAACGAGTGAAGTACAAAATACTGACAGAAATAACAACATAGAGGTTGTTACAAGTTTTAACGTTTTCATGTTCATGTTTGAAACCTTTGTAGTGATAATTTGTAGTGAAAATTAAAAATTGCTGTTAATTGCTAAAGGTATTGATTGCGGGACAGTTTGATTTAGTCCGGTTTTTCAGCCTCCGTTTCAAAGCAAAACTGAAATCAGCAAGTGCCAATGAAGTGATTGCTGAAGAAGTTTCAGGGACGGGTGTTACCTTAATGCTAGTTGTCTAAGAAAGTATATTTGTCGGTAGTTTTGTCAAACAAAAAGAGATTCTAATTAGTGCTACCAGGCGCTATAGCTTTCTTCGATTGGCGCTTTAATCGATAGACAGCTCCTATTATACCAAAGGTTAATGAACCTAGTATTCCTGATGGTTCGGGAACAGCTGCACTAGTCCGCACAAGACTTGGATTAGATCCTGGTTTGACAGTAACGATTGTAGCGGGTGGAAAAGTTCCTAAAGTATTGGTATCTTGATAACTAGATATGGGTTTGACGCTGATAGATGTAGGGATATCATTAGTAGTGTTATTTATCCGTCCGAAAGTGTCGCCCTGGCATTGAATTAATCCAGTAAGGTCTCCAGAAGGATATCGGCTAATGGATATTGCTTCATAAGGGATGCCACCTCCTTGAGTACTACAAATAACCCCAGAACCACTAAAAACATTAATGGGAGTTGGTACTCCGTTGCTCAGGGTATATGCATTATTAGTATTGATGTAACTAATACCACCAGGAGGGTCGGCAATACTCAGATCCACAGTGAATGGAGTATTTGCTGTAACTGCTCCACCAAAGTAGTTAGCAGTTACAGAGCTAGTTCCGTTGCCAGTCACTGAATTCAAAGAAAATTCGGGAGAACTCAAGTTGGTGATGTTTAAATTTCGCCCTTGGGTATCAGTGAATGTCCGCTTAATGCCGATAATATCTTCAGGAAGAGTAAAAGTGTTCTGCAAAACGAAAGCTTGTGCAGGGGCTGCAAAAGTTGTTACAGTTGCACCAGCACTAACTAGTAGTGAACTAATGAGAATTATCGGCTTGAACCTCATAAATTTGATGCTGGTAATTGGATTTTTAGGTCTAACTATTGACAGTTTTGTACTTAACGATAAATTTTTCCGCCGACTTACTTATCCCAAATGAAACATCCCTCTAAAACGCTCATTAATAGGTAAGTGTAAGGGACGAAAAGTGATGAAAGCTTGGTTTTACCGGGCAAAATTTTGATTTGTCCGATATCATTTTTGCTGGAGTTTAGACTAGACTAGTATTGATTGCGGAACAGTTTGATTAAGTCTTGTTTTTCAGCCTCCGTTTCAAAGCAAAACCGAAAGCAGCAAGTGCCAATGAAGTGATTGCTGAAGAAGGTTCAGGGACGGGTGTTGCCTTAATGCTAGTTGTGTCACCTAAGAAAGTATATTTGTCAGTAGTTTTGTCAAACAAAAAGAGGTTGTAATTAGTGCTACCAGGTGCAACAGGTATACCACTGGTATCAACGTCATTGCCGATGAAGTAGTACGGATTCTGACTAGGTGTCTCTGTGCTGACATTTAATACTGGAAGATTATTAGTTAGAGAACTATCGTAATCTAAACGCAAATACTTATCATTTGAGATGCCGTTACTAACCACACTACCACTTTGAAGAAGTGTATTGTTAGAGTCAAAAATTGATAAGGACGTAGATTGTAAAAATTGAGTTGTAAATGGAACCGATGGAAAATTTGGATTAGTTTCTGAGAAAGAAGGCGGAGTACCACTTTTGGTTGTAAACGAACCTATGGCTGAATATCCATTGCTAAATTTCGTGTTGAATGCGAAATCAGCAGCTTGAGCAGATGAGACTGCACACATAAAAGGAATAGATGAACAAGTTGTCATCGCAAGCAATACAGAGAATTTTTGAAGTTTCATGGATAAGACTTTGAGTTATTGAATGAATCAACGCGATTTCGCTAAAATCTCTAAAATGTCTATTCTTTTTTCAAATTCAGGAGTCATAATTTAGGATTTCTGAAAATAGGGAACATCCTAAAAAGTGCTTAAAGAATTTGCCAGTTAGAATTCAGGAGCCAGAATGCAATTAGTAGGGGATTCAGACCTAACATCTAGAAGCACGACCAAATTGATGATTTGATGGAGGTCTTAAAGCCGTTTCTTTACCTGCTAGTTGCACAAAATTAATTCTGAGTTCTGAATTAGAAAATTACAACATTTTAATAGAGCGGTCAAGGATTTATACAAAATATCCTACTTTTCTTACTTTTCCTACTTTTCCTACTTAAGTTAAAAAACTTTAAAATAATGTTGCACAAATAATAGTAAATGCCTTAATTTTATTAGGTATACTTAAAAGTTAGAATTGCGATGTTTATAAAGCATTAGACTTTACGGACTTGTCCTCATAACATAATTTTTAACAGGGTTTTGATTTTCATTAATTAAATTGCCTGACAGTAGTTTTGATTAGCTAAGGAGCATGTTAATTGCTGTAAAGTGTTACTTTGTTCGGTGTGCTTGCGATCGCTATCAGTACGGTTCCTGGTGCTTTAAGTCGCTATTATCTGACTGAATTTTGCAAAATAACCATAGATTGCTTTGTTTTACACCTTAAATGAGGAAAAGTTTAAAACCCTTTCACCAGAAATTCGGTTAGCGATCGCCACTGGTTTTTGCGGTGCATATCACTCTTTTGTCACTTTGGGAGAAGCCCATCGCTGAAAGCCTTTCAGAGCTTTAGTTTTCCAGTTTTGGCTACAAACTTTAGTTACTGTTAGATAATATTGGCTTAAAGCTCGACTAAATCAAAGTTTCAGAATCTTGCTTCGATTCTTATTTTTCGAGAGTGGCAAAAGAGGGATATACCACTTTTTATAATTACGGATTAGAGACTTTTACCCAAATAGATAAAGACAATACAACAATAGCTCTAATCTATTGGGGTTCTTCAGTTCATTTTATGGAACAGAATAATAAATAAAATCTAAAGATAGGCTAGATTTTTTGCTTTGACTGGGTTTTAAGTTTTTAAGCCTTTCTATAAAACTGCGATTTTAATGCTCTACCATAAAACCAACGCAAGAACCTCTATTGGTTAGGAAGTATGCTATTTGGGACACTTGCTGTGCAATTGGGTGTAATTTTAGGCAAGCTTAATTCTAAATCCAATGAGTTTAAGGAAACTAACGCCTAGTAGTGTTTTCCATTATTTATGAAGGTGACGAATACCAGACTTATTTAGGAAGTCGGTTATCTAAACTTATCTATTTTTACTATTCTTAAAAAAATAAAATACTCATATAACTCTAACAAATAAAAACAGGTAAAGCAGACGATATAACATGGTGAGACTCATAAGAAAATCGACATGGTTAGATTTAGCAATTGATTTAAGAAGTTCTGTTATTCATGCCATTTGGCGACGAGTACTAGCTACTATGATATTTGCCTTGATAATTGCGATCGCCCATCACAAGGGATTTGCTGTCAACCAACCTACTCTAGCTGGTTTAATCCCCGGAGTCGTCCTTGGACTTTTATTGGTTTTTAGAACTAATACAGCTTATGAAAGATTTTGGGAAGGTTGTAAAATCTGGTATAACTTGCTCAGTGCCAGTCGGATTCTATGCCGAAATATTTGGGTAATTGTGCCAGTAGAGAATCCTGAAGACTTGAGAATAAAAATATCTAGCATTAGATTGGTTGGGCTATTAATAATTGCTATTAAATCATATTTAAAAAATCAAGTTATTGATTATAACACTGTTCAAAAAATAATTACACAAGAGCAGTATTTGCAATTAAAAGAAGTTAATAACATACCGATAAGAGTTATTAATTTCCTTGCCGAATATTTCGGACAACTTTTTGACGAAAGAAGCGATAACACTAACATAATTTGTAATAGATCGTTTATTGAGTTAAATCGCTCTTTAGACCAAATAACAATGCTATTTGGGGACTGTCAACGAATTTTAGATACACCGCTACCTAAACCTTATTCAATTCATTTAAAACATTTATTATTATTATTATATTGTTTCGCTTTACCTTTTCAATTTGTACAGCCCCTAGATTGGTTCACTATCCCAACTGTAGGAATCATTAGCTTTGCACTTTTAGGAATAGAAGATATTGGGGTGGAAATTGAAAATCCTTTTGGTTACGATATCAATGACTTACCTTTAGACAGGTTTTCCCAAGAGCTACAAGCTGAAATTGAGACAGAATGGATTAATTTTGAACCAGATTTGAGCGCCATGACAAGTGATATTTTTTGAAATTAGACAAATTTTTATTAACTCAAAACATGGCGTTTATGATTGTTATCCCACCAAAAAGCAATTTAGCAAAGTTGTTATCCTTTTGTTTAACTACGAGAACTAGAGCCAACATCTTGGAGGTAAAATTGCTCAGAATCACTTGTGAACTAATGGAGAAGCCATCAAATATCGCCTACTGGACTCAAGCAAGAGGTCATGGGTTTGGATTTGGATTACAGCAGTCAGGAGTGGAAGCCATTGGGAGATGGGGATTACGAATGCTACAGAATTTTTGGCTAAGGTGTCAGAAGAACTAAAGAGCCTAAATCTATAGTTATGTCTCTTAATATTGAACTGTTAGAGCAAAGTTTTGAGCGGATTAAACCTTGTGCAGATGAGTTCGTTGCTAGCTTCTACGAAAACTTATTTGCTGCCTATCCAGAGGTGAAACCTTTGTTTGCCAATACTGAGATGGAAAAGCAGCAGAAAAAGTTATTGAACGCGCTGGTGTTAGTCGTTGAAAATCTTCGCAATCCCAGTGCTTTAAGCCCTCTTCTTAACTCACTAGGAGCCAGACATGTTGGCTATGGGTCGCTTCCTAAGCAATATCCTGCCATAGGAAAAGCCCTGCTACTCACATTTGAGCAATATCTTCACGACGATTGGACACCAGAACTCAAAAAAGCGTGGGCAGATGCTTACAGCACGATCAGCGCACAGATGTTGCAGGGTGCAGTCAAAAAAGCTTCGCCACAGGTGACTCAAGGGCAGAAGACAGAAACCTCCGAACAAGCAACAGCTGCGGAGGAATCGACAAACTCAAAAACTGAATTTAAGCAGCGATTTCAGGAGTTTCAGGCAAAAGTCTCAAATCAACAGTGGAAAACTTTGCCAAGGCGAGTTTTGCAGCGATTAATCGGGGTGTTTTGGGCTGCACCCGTTTGGTTAGTAGCTGCGAGCGCAGTGATTATCTGGTCAGGAATTTTTGTGATTGCCGAAGAAAACTCCTTGCTTGCAAAAGTTTTAGAAGGAGCTGATACGATGAGTTTGATTCTGGCATTGGTGTTATTTATTAAGGAAACTCCCGCTCGCCGTAAACAATTTCATTATCAAGCCTGGGGCACAATCGATGCCGCGCATGGGGTAAAAGTCAGCTACGCCAGAATTCTGGCACTTGAAGATTTGAACGAAGACGGTGTTTCTCTTAGAGGATGTCTGAAAAGTAAGAAAGCTCACGTAACGGTATGCTGTCAGTA
>NZ_CAXTNE010000281.1:0-9734 GCF_964245445.1 uncultured Nostoc sp. | reverse complement strand
GGGGAGGCAGGGGGAGAAGAACTATTAATTATTGTCCAATGCCCAATGACCAATGACTAATGACCAATGACTAATGACTAAACCTGATCCTAATCGAGTTTTGCGGCGTCTACCCATTGTCGTGGGTGGGCTAGGCGCTGTACTTTTGCTGATTAACCGTTTATTGACACCAGAACTAACCCAATCTCAATCGCGTGGTGATGTGGTGGGTGTGATTTTGAGTGCAGTGTTAATTTTGACGGGTTTAATTTGGCAGCAAGTTCAGCCGCGATCGCCTGATACTGTAGAACTAATTGGAGAAGAAGGTTTTGTACTAGCAGCAGATTTACCTGAAGCCATGAAAACAGAGCTAGCCTGGGCATCTCATTTATTGTTGACCAATACAGTAACGCGATCGCTGGTGGTTTATTATCGAGGTAAAGTTTTGTTGCGTCGCGGGATTCTGGGTACTAAATCTGAAATTGTACCAGGAGTAATCTTAAAACAAGTACTCGAAAAACAAAAGCCGATTTATCTAGTTGCGCTAAAAGTATATCCTGGTAGGCTTGAATTTGATTATTTACCAGAAAATACTCAAGGTGTAATTTGTCAACCTATTGGTAACCAAGGTGCCCTAATTTTGGCAGCGAATGCTCCTCGTAGTTATACCAAACAAGATGAAAATTGGATTGCGGGAATTGCTGATAAACTTGCTGTTACTCTTAATAGTTAGGTTATTCGCTACTTTAGAAGTCAGACAATTTTAGATTTTGGGATATTTACCTGTGATTCCACTTCAAAATCTCAAACAAATACACCCATTAAGCCTGAGCGCACAGAAGCAGGTTGGATCTGAAATAGAACTACGTGTGTCGATTGGAGATGAGAAAAAACCGGGAGCGGGTTTACCCCCTTGTTTACCCAGATAATGGCCTCAACTTAATTTTTCAGCAATGACTTAGTGGGGATGAAGCAACTAATAGTCAGGTCGTGTCCACTACCAATAATATAGAGTTACAAACAGAACTCGCAATTGTAAACAAAAATTGGATTTCGTCAGATATTTTTTACCCCTAAATATAATGTTTACGCATTTCAATGCTAACTTCACGCGTATAGATGAGATAGTTCCTAATATATATAAACTTTCTATCTCAAATAATAAAAAGTTTGTTTTCAGTCAATTCCTTATCCTTGATGAGCGCCCTATGCTTATTCATACAGGTCGCTCAAATTGGTTCGAGCAAACTTATCAGCTTGTTTCGTCTGTTTGTGATGCTTCAAAACTTCATTACATTGCCTTATGTCACCTTGAGGCTGATGAGTGTGGAGCGCTTAATCAGTGGCTTGAAGCAGCTCCGCAAGCCAAAACAATTGTGAGTCCTCTAAATCAATCGAATATGGATGACTTTGCACTGCGACCAACAACGGTTCTTAAGAATAACAAAGCTCTTTCCTTGGGTAAAAGAGATATCATACTTATTGAAACTCCTCATTTTCCTCATGGATGGGAGGGTTGTGTATTCTATCAGCCGCAAGAAAAGATGCTTTTTTGTTCCGATCTTGCGGCTCATCCTGGTCAGTTTGAGGAGCCTGTTACCGAGAAGGATCTTACAGAATCTATTATTAAGTTTCAGCAAAAAGTCGGGTTTATGTCTGAAGGTAAAAGCTTCACTCGAGGGATTGAAGCAATAGAAAAGCTGCCCATTAAGTACCTTGCAACAATGCATGGTTCTATTATTCACGGCAAGTCCATCTCGGAGCTTCTTTCAAAAATGAAACAAACCTTTGGTTCTTAAATTGATTGTAGTCGTGAAGATCAGTTAGGCTAATGCTGCTAGCAAGGTTATTTCGTTCCCATGTTCCGTTTTACGTTAGGGGACTTCCAAAAAATAAATTACTCAATTTCTCTATCCAAGACATTATCGTATTCTTCTTGCCCTGCCTCCTCTGCTTTTTCACCTGACAAAATCGCATTGCTCCCAATTTTTGGTCGCACCTTTGGTACGCTGGAAGTGCAACTTGGATTTCAGATGACCCTATGCTCAATGAAACGATTTTGAATTGCTGATAGCACAGTAATTAGCAATTCATTGAGCGTTACAAACGTATTTTGAATTGAAAAATTTAATTTAAAATCGGTAATTTAAAATCTAAAATTTAATCACCAAGAAGTCAAAAAATTCCACCCCTCCTTTTCTTCCGATGTCTTCCCTTCTTTTTCTTGGGCTTCTTCCGGTGTATTTAAATTTTTCAGTTGAATTACATTTTCATATTCTCCTGAATCAACCCATTTCAATAACTCGCCAGCCCGCATAACTACCCACGAAAGTCCGGGTTCTGTATAGCTTAATATTTTGGTAACTTTATCAATACTGTCAAAGTTATTGGATGCAAACTCACGGGCTTGGACAAGGAAATCTTCAATTACAGCAGTAGTCAAATACTCATCTGGTAAACCTGCAAGTTTCATCAGTGTAGTGGTTGCTACGTCGATATCCTGACAAGCAAGCATTGCAGCCCGATCGGCAGTGAACCTGGCCATCATCCGCCAATTATACAAAGCTAGTTCCATACCACTAGCTACCAAGCCACCAACCCCCAGTGTGGTACTGTTCAACAAATTTTTTAAACTTGGCATAACAATTGCCATTTGGTGATAAACCATGTGCTGACTCTTGATGCGAGCGATTTCATGTCCAAAAACGTAAATCAACTCATCTGCGCCAAGCCACTCCATTGCATCTAAATTTATACCGACAAGGGGTTTTTCTACGCCAACAATGTAGGTTTGAATGTGACCTGTACCTCGAAACAGATACAGTTCAGGAAGTGGAGCAACATCAAGAATTTGGCAGGTTTCTACAAATTTCTCATGCAATTGAGGAAAATTACGGGATGAAATTCTGATTTCACTACCAAGGCTTTGCAGCCTGAGTAAGCGATCGATGCCGTATTCGTTAATTTTTTTGAGTAGCAGAGAGACACCGGGCATATTTTGCAAAGAAGCCAAGGCTTTGCGATCAAAAGGGTGTTCGTAAACTGCTGAACTCAGTCCAGTTAAAATTTTTCTCGTCATGGGTTTTGAGCTTTATCTTAGAGTGTTTGGGAAGTTCAGTTACTCAGTACGAACGGCTTATGCTTTCATTACGCCTGTGGTTAGGGGTTTGGGATTCATTAATTGCCCCTGAACGCGTGTACTTTTGCGTAAGTCCTAAATATAAATCGCATCTGGAGAGCAAATTAATTAGTCCCCACAACCGACAATTACCAAGACGAGCCAAAAGCGATCTAGAGAGAGATTTTACCAGATTGAAACAGTAAATCATATTTAGTTCAGGTTTAAAGTCTTAAGTATTTATTAGCATCTTACCCAGATACAATATGCAGTAGGGGCGTACAGTTTGCTGTGCGCCCCTACTACTGGGAAATTTAGAAATTTACAATTCTATTTATGCAAATTATTTATTGGCTATTACTTGCTGTAATGCTTGTTGGAATCATTGGTGCTGTAGTTCCTGCCATTCCTGGTAGCAGCTTAATTTTAATTGCAATTATCGTCTGGGGAATCGTTAGTAGTTCCTTTGCAGCTATTAAGATTCCCCTAATTGTGACAGTTATCGTTTTACTGCTCAGTGTTGGAGTAGATTTTTTAGCTAGTTATGTGGGAGCAAAACAAGCTGGAGCTAGCAAGTGGGGGCAAATTGGCGCAATTGTCGGTTTGGTAGTGGGTTTTTTGGGATTATTGCCAACATTGCCTTTTGGTGGCCCACTGTTAGGAATTTTACTAGGGCCGCTTTTGGGAGCAATTATCGGTGAGTATCTTTACCGACGTGAATTCGGGTTGGCCATTAAAGCGGGTATAGGAATTGTAGTCGGATCATTGGTTGGAAATTTGATTCAAGGGTTGTTAGCGATCGCCGCAGTTGTAGTTTTCGTGACGACAACTTGGCCGCAGGTATTTAGCTCTTAGCATTTCAAAGGTATGACACATATTCAATTTCATAACAAAGACCATCCATAGTAAACAAATACAGAGGTTCCTCTCCTTTCTTCTACAAGAGGAACCATTTCCCTAAGTATTTGTAACTAGAGAGATTATAGAAGATACACTGCATACTCCATTTATCTAAAAGATAGTTAAGTAATTCTAAGTATATAAAATTACTATTTTGTTGATACTATGTAAACAGCCTTTCTTAAAGCCAAACCTATTGCCAACAATCTAAACCTTAGGGAGCCTGAAATATACGAAGCACACATATATAAGAAATTAAAATTTCATGAAGGATGGTAATGCCTTAAAGATGTGATGAAGACCACTCAGTAAATATTGCAGGGTCTAAGTCTATGTGATTTTATGGAGATAAGAAATACATCACGCAAGTTTCGCTTTCACTGACAGTATTTTCTATAAATTACTGAGATTAAAAGTAAAGCAATTGCTCTGATTAAAGGTTATTACTAGGAACCTAAAACGATAATGATTAATTTTAAATCTAGATTACTAAATGCAACTCTAGCCGTTACTGCTGCCATCCCCTTAGCTACTGCTGGGTTGTTTACCTCTGCTGGTTCTGCTCAAGCATACACTGGTGGTTTTACGTTTGATGGAAATGGTACTGTAGCCAACATTACTAATACTGGTACAACCTTCGCTCCTAACCCAGGATCAATTGCGTTAGGAGTCAAACAGGGAGATTTTCTTGGCGATACAAATGGGACTATTTACAGCTTCTTAAATGCCAGCTTACCTTCTAAGTTTATAGATGTTGGTCCTCAAGACAATATTAAACTTCTTAGTTTAACCAATCTTCTAACACCAGCATTTACATCAATCTTCGGAGGTACACAGATCAGCTTTAATTTCACGGGAGTGTTTGAGGATGGAACTAATGCAATAGGAAACATTGATTTCACTACCTTAACTAGTTTGGCAGATGCGACTAGTGCATACAGTGGTGGTGGAACAATTTCAGCAAGTTTCAAAGGTCTTAGTGTAACTGCCGTTCCAGAACCAACTGTATTATTAGGTTTGGGTGCAGTAGGTGCAGTAATGGCTATGTCTCGCCGCCGCAAAAGTTTCGTTCAATAGACCTAATTCTAAATATAAAAAAGTTACTTTTAGCAACTAAAAGTAACTCTTATTTATCAATTCGATTTGCTTGGAATGCAAAATTTTTCCAACCAAGTCGAATTTTTTCTTTTGTCACACAAATCTATTTAAAGGTGAATTTTTTAATCTGAGATAGACTTAAACTGATTGCAAAGATTGTTTCGCTTCAGTTGCGATCGCATCTACTTCATCATTAGCCAGAGTTTCTAATATAGATTTGGCTTCTGCACTACCCAAACGAGCCAAGGCTTGTACAACTCTATAACGAATTTGCCAATCTGGATTGGTAGCATAAGAAGCCAACAAAGGAACTGCTTGTAAATCTCCCAAGTCTCCCAAAGAACTAATAGCAGCAGTTTGGACTAATTCGTTTTCTGATGAGAGTGCCTCTTTGAGTAGTTCAAAGGCTCGTGGATCGGCCAACTCTCCTAATGTAGCAATGATACTGAATTGTATTAACCATTCACTAGTTGTATGGTAAAGGTGCTGCAAGTCTTCAAAAGCTTCATGTAACTTCAAAGCGCCCAAACAGTCTGCTGCTGCTGCTTGTACATCTACTTCGGAGTCATGAAGCAAGCGATCGCGCAAGATATCCAAAGATAATTTTAAATCTTGTGTTCCGAGTGTATCCATTTGACTCACCGCCGAGTAACGGACACGCGAATTGATATCGCCAATAGCACTTTGAATTAATTCAAAACCGATTGCAGGTTCCAGTTCGCGGATTTGATTTACTGCACGTAAGCGATCGCCTAAATTCTCAGAACTGAGCAATTGCCTAACAGATTCCGGAGTAATACTCATCTAGTTATCCTGATTTTCAAAGGTGTAAAAAATAGTCATTAGTCAACAGTCAAAAAACTCTGGACAAATGACAAATGACGATTAATCTTGACTTGCTGCCATTGCCCGAATAATATCACCACGAGTAAGAATACCAATTACTTGATCCATGTCGTCAAGTACTGGCAAGCGGTGAACGCTGCGATCGTGCATAATTGTAGCGGCTTCCCTTAAAGTTTTATCAGGGGAAATAGCGATTGGGTTTTTACTCATCACCTCCCCAACGGTTTGCCCTAAAGCTTTGTGCAAATCACGTTCATAGGTAGCAGGATTTTTTAAATAGATAACGCTATCAAGAAACATGATGTACGCAGGTGGAGTAACACCAGTTTCTTGCCACATCAAATCGGTTTCTGATATAATACCCACCAATTTACCGACATCATCCACAACAGGTAGTCCACTGATGTGGCGTTCTGCGAGAATTTGGATAGCTTCATTCAGTGGAGTTTCCACCCGAACGACAATAGGATCGCGGCTCATCACATCGGCAACGGTTTTAGGCATTTATTTATTTACACTTTTAATCAAAGTCCCTGCGCTTATTGTAGAAAATTGCGGGACTCAACCTGATGCAATTAATAGATTGTTACGGTATTGGGCATTGAAAAGAGGCAGAGGGGCTCTTAGCTGGGGGCAGAGGGGAAACTTTCTCCCCTGCTCCCTACTCCCCACTCCCTTTTAAAGCAGCAATAATTTGAATATTTGCTTTAGGAAAAGTAAACTCCTCCAGTTCTTCCAAGGTTACCCAACGAATTTCATCGGATTCCAAAGGTTGGGGAATACCTGTAACATGGCGACAATGATGTACTGTGAGGGTAACACGCAAGTCTGTATATGTGTGGTCAATAGTAATCAGATGCTCTCCTACTTCAATTACTATTCCCAGTTCTTCGGAAATTTCTCGTTGAATACACTCGCTGATAGTTTCACCAGGCTCAATTTTACCGCCAGGAAATTCCCACAAACCACCCATTGCTCCTTCTGGACGACGGCGATCAATTAAAATTTGCTCTTGCTCGTTCCAAATTACTGCAACACCAATGATTTTATGGGGTGGAAGAGAGTTGATTTTACTCATAGTTTATGGGTAGATAGGCAGAGTTAACGATTCAAAATTCAAAATTAAAGACATTTCTGACAGGGGTTTAAATCCCGACTGTAGCAAGATTCCCCAGAGTAATTAATGCTATATGTAATTGTTGGGGTCTTAAACTCTTTAATTTACAATAAAGTTCCTAATTTTCCACTTTAACCCTTGATTCAAAGTATGCTGTTGACTCATAATAAAACTCGGCAGAGTTTATACTACTTTGCCGAGTTTGAATTTATTGCTAATATGATTTATTGTAGTTAGTTTACCTACACGTGTGTATTATTCATTTAGAGATACACCTCTAATTCAACTGATTACCAAACTACATAAGTTCATAGAGAACCACATTCCAAACCTTTGCGATAACCTTTGCACTCCTAATATGCAGTTCGGCAAGGTGCCTATGCGTTTAAATTTCAATTTTAATTTGTCACTGTTTTGGATATTTTAAAAAGATTTAGCTGATTCTTGATTGGGAATTAGGAGCAAAGATTTCGCAGAGGTTCATTTTAAATTCGTATCGCCATAACTGTGACTAGCTATAAACCCAACAAGAATATTGAATTTACTATTATATTTCTAGTCAATTTCGCTGCTGTTGGTTTCAGCTCCTTGTAGGGCAATTTCAAAATCCATTCTCTGTTCAGCATTACGCAAGAAATAACCACTAATCATAGCAGAAGCCAGAAGCCGACCTAGACTTTCTCTACTGGTAGTTACAGTAACGCCAAAGTTTTCTGAAGGCAGATTACCTAATAGTCCTATAATATTCCGTTCCATTACCTGAAAAACTTCGGCAGACTTGGGTTTAGATAGTTGGGTAACTGTTTCTGGACTCAAGGATTTAACATACTGCCATAGTAAATCGCTAGTTTCTGATTCACTATTAAAAAATTCTGAGACACGATTGGATGAGTTATTCATTTTTTAGCTCCTTAACTACCACTGCTAGCTGCGGTGCTTGTTATTTGAATATTAAATGTCTGTTTTGGTTTAAACTTAGCTAGCTCTTTTGTCTTCATGTCAACTAATGTAACAGCCAAGCTTAAGAGTGGAAGTAGGTGTAACCGTACCAAAGTCAGCGTATTTTCTCACCCATTTATCATTAGTCCTTTGTAAATAACTAATAACAAAGGACTAATGACCCTTACGGGTGACGCTCGTTCCTCGCTAACGCTGCGCTAACGCCTCGCTCATGGGGGAAACCCCCATCGCCCTTGGCGTCTCCCCTTGGGAGAAGACCGCGCTGGCTCACTAATGACTAACTTGCCAAATATTCACCCATGTTGGCTTTAGACTTGCGAAGTTTCGTTAAAGCTTCCCGCTCAATTTGCCGGACTCGTTCTCGGCTGATGTTCAGGATTTCACCAATTCTAGCCAGCGTCAGCGCTTGCCCATCAGTTAAGCCAAAGCGCAACGTGATCACTTCCTTCTGTTGTGGCGTGAGGTCACCCATCAGGCGATCTAAGTCATAAGATAAGGAAGATTGCATGACAAACTCTTCTGGCGATGCTCCTGGATCTTCCAGCATTTCTCCAAGTTCAGTGTCGTAATTATCACCCAAGCGCAAATCCAAGGAAAGGGGCAAACGCGCCTTTTCTAGATACTCTCGTACTTGTTTGGGAGTCAATTCTAATTCTTCAGCTAGCTCACCAGCTGTCGGAGCGCGTCCCAATTTTTGAGACAATTGGCGCTGTGCCTTTTTAATTTTATTTAATTTTTCAGTGATATGGATAGGCAGCCGAATAGTGCGAGCTTTTTCGGCTATAGCACGAGTAATAGCTTGCCGAATCCACCAATAGGCATAGGTAGAAAATCTATACCCTTTGGTAGGGTCAAACTTTTCTACGCCCCGTTGCATACCAATACTACCTTCTTGGATCAAGTCCAGTAAATCGACGTTGCGCTTTATGTACTTTTTGGCAACGGAGACTACCAGCCGCAAATTGGCTTCTACCATCTTACGCTTGGCAATCTCACCATCAGCGATCGCTTCATTCAACTCTGCTGGTTCTAGCTTTGTCGCTTTGGCCCATTCTTCTAAAGTCGGTTGACGACCTAACTGGGTGGCAAGAGATTCTCTTGATTCGTGCAAAGTGCAAGAACGTTGCACCTGTTTACCATAGAAAATCTCTTCCTCGTGTGTTAAGAGTGGCACACGGCCAATCTCACGCAGGTAAGTCCGCACGAGGTCTGTGGCTGTCTGAGCGGTCTTCATGGCGCTACTCTTTGGTAATGATGGGTTTGGCGGTAGGGTCATTAAGGGATAGATGCTTTTTTAAGGTGCTACCCAGTCAGGCTGGGAACCTATGCTATGGTTTGCAACTTACGCATCCGAGAAACTCGGCTGCTCATAATAATCAAATTTAGGCTTCTTAACTGCTAAAAGTTACAGCTATTTCCTACTTTGCACAAGTATCTACAGTTAGATAAAAGATCGCTTTTTAAACATTTTTCTATTGGAGCCTTATTAACAATTGTAACATTTATGAGAATATTTTGGCTATATGGCGACATTAAATTTCCTGGTTATTCCAGTTCATGCAAGGTTGCCCTTTCTCTGTAGGCTGACTTGAAGTAAATTTAAGAAATTCTCAGGTTCAAATAATTTTCCTCATATTTGTTAAGGTATCTCTAATGAGAACTATAGTCATTCTCTTATAACAATTACTTAATTTTTGTGAGGACTGGGGAATGGGG
>NZ_CAXTNE010000280.1:0-9741 GCF_964245445.1 uncultured Nostoc sp. | reverse complement strand
GTTGTTAGCGATCGCTGGTTTTTGATCCTACCTCACCAAATCGCGTTGCTCCCAGTGCTAAGTCAGGAGTCAAGAGTTATTATTCTTCCCCTGCTCTGTGTGCTTCTCTGCTTTCCCTACTTTCTCTGCTCTCCCTGCCTTCTTGCACTAGTAACGCTGCGCGGAAGTCACGCATTCAAAAGTCACGCATTCAAAAGTATTGTATTCCGGGCTTTCGCGTCATTTTGAATGGTATGTTTATTTACGCGCCCGTTGTACTAGTTAGCCACCGACAGCTTTTGGCACGAATACTGGGGAAAACTCAATACCAAATGACTAATGATCGAATTATTCTTGTCCTTCTGCGACTCGTTTGAGGCGGCGTAGCTGGGCTTGCATATCTTCTTTTGTCCAAGACGCAGCAAAGGTGTTGAAACCCCAACTAACTAAGGGGTTAGGGATATTGTACTCAAAGCGGTTCAATAGAAGCGTTCCCTTTTCTATGGGTTGACATTCCCAGCGATCGCGCCCTTGAAAAAATCCCTGAAATTCCCAAACTACTAAACCCGGTTGTCGTTCTACAACTACGCTATTCAACGTGGGTTTCAGTAGAGGAATTTGAATGATAAAACGACTTTTACTGCCAATATCAGTACTCCAAGTTTCACCCACAGGTTCGCAACGGAGAACGGGGTTGAGCCAGCGATGCATGAGAGCTAAATCGCTAATACAGCGCTCCACCACCGTAGCTGTAGCATTAATTTGAATCGATTGTGACAAAACTTGAGACATTCTATATCTCTGATGCTGTTGCTGCAATTAGAGTAACGCAAAATTCAGCACTGTCAGTAGATTAAATCAAATATTAGTAACAAAGTCAAAAATTACTCTTGATATCAATGGCATAAATGTATGTTTTTACTGGTAAATTGATAGGCAAAACACTTACTTAGTGTTTACGGTGAATACTTAAGCTTAATTCCCGAAAACCATGAACACAACTTGGCAAGGAATAACCCAGGTGATAGGAGTTGCTTTGTCCACAAGGGTGCAGCAATTTTTGGCACAATCGCCCAGCCTGCAACCGCTACAACCAGCAGTGAATCAAGGAATTGCTGATGTACAAGGTATTGTTCAACAGTTGATTCTGTTTATACCCCGTCTGCTGGGGGCAGTGGCAATTTTGGTAGCAGGTTGGCTAATTGCGTTGGGCGCGGCGGCGCTGACGCGAGGAATCCTCAATCGTACAAACATAGATAACCGGATTGCCGCAGGGATAACGGGTCGTCAAGATGTTCCGCAAGTGGAGAAATTAATCTCTAGCTTAGTCTTTTGGAGCATTATTCTGTTGACGGCGGTAGCTGTTTTACAGACATTGGATCTGGAGGTAGCGTCTCGACCTCTCAATAATTTTCTCAATCAACTTATTGGCTTTTTGCCAAAGTTGGTTGGTGCGGGAATCCTTTTGGTAACCGCCTGGTTTTTGGCGACCATTGTGAAGATTATTACTGTGCGATCATTACAGGCATTTAACCTGGATGAGCGTTTGAATCCAGAACCAGAAGACAGCGCACCCAGCTTCAATCAGCTGTCTCTGAGTGAGACGATTGGTAATGCTCTGTATTGGTTTATATTTTTACTGTTTCTCGCCCCAGTTTTAGATACTCTTGAACTCAGGCAGGCTCTACAACCAGTACAAGCTCTCATTACAGAAGTTCTGCTAATTCTGCCGAACATTTTAGCGGCGGCGCTAATTGCTGTAGTTGGTTGGTTTATAGCTAATGTGGTGCGGCGGATTGTAACAAACTTGCTAGCGACAACTGGTATTGACCATTTAGGTAGTCGGTTGGGATTATCTGCGACTGCGGGGGTGCAACCTCTATCAAGTATTATCGGCACAATTGTCTATGTTTTGATTTTGATTCCTGTGGCGATCGCAGCCCTCAATGCCCTAGAAATTAATGCGATCTCTGTGCCTGCGATCGCAATGCTGCAACAGATTCTCAATGCTCTCCCTGCCATCTTTACAGCCGTGGCAATTTTGATTGTTGCCTATTTCGTGGGGCGGTTTATTGCGGATTTGGTTACAAGTATCCTCACCAATTTAGGGTTTAATAACATTTTCACTATTTTGGGTCTGACAACACCCAGCAGACGAATCGTAGTTTCAACAGAATCAACAACTCCCCCGATTCCAACCCGCACACCATCGGAAATTGCAGGCATTGTTGCCTTAGTGGGTATAATGCTGTTTGCAACGGTGGCGGCGGTGAATATCTTGAATATTCCAGCCCTGACAGCATTAGTGTCTGGGATTGTGATCATATTTGGGCGAATTTTGGCGGGATTGGTGATATTTGCCATTGGTTTATTCCTGGCAAATCTGGCTTTTAACATCATTACCAGTTCCGGCGATGCCTTCGGCGGGCAAGGCCTACGCCAAGCACAGATTTTGGGACAAGTAGCGCGGATTGCCATCATTGTTTTAGTTTCTGCAATGGCACTGCAACAGATTGGAGTTGCCAGTGATATTGTGAATTTAGCTTTTGGACTTTTACTAGGTGCGATCGCAGTTGCTATTGCCCTAGCCTTTGGTCTTGGGGGGCGCGATATTGCCCGCGAGCAAGTTCAAGAATGGCTAAACTCTTTCAAAGGTAGAAACTAATTCCTCTGTGACATCAGCCACCACTAAATCGTTCTTCCCGATTTTAGTGGGGGCTTCCAAGATAATCTGGCTACTGCTGTGCGTAGGCTCTTGACTTTAAAGACGGCAGGTGATTCCGTCTTATTTAATATGTGAAAGCCTTCTGCTATTTTAGATAAATAACTGACTCTGCATTTTAATATGCGATCGCTCTAGTAACGTAGTAGATAAAATCGCCCACCAGATATCTCAAGGTATGACTAACATTCAGATTTCCTTGCCTGAGTCAATGAAAGTCTTTATCGAGGAACAAGTGGCTAAGGGCGGTTATAGTTCAGCTAGTGAATATCTTCAAGAGCTAATCTTTCAAGACCAACAGCGCAAAGGTCAAGAAGAAAAACGCGCTCAGTTGATGACGAAGTTTCAGACACAGGATCAACTGAATAATGAGGAGTTTGAACTAATTGCAGATAAGTTAGCTGACGAGTTTACGGCATACTTTGGGTTAAATTTACCTGTGCTGTCAGATTATGCTGTGACTCGTGAGAGTATTTACGAGGATCATCCTTAACAGTACTAAGGCAAATAGTGTGACGCATATTTTGACATTCAATACTAAAGATTTCATTCGTTATGCGTCTGAAGGAATTAAAGCGATTGACCCAACAACACTGTAGTTGTTATTTTTCAGGGTACGTTAGCTTGTTTAATAGAACTTAACCCGAATACTCATATTAAAAAATTTACTTAGTACAATTTGTCTGGGATTTTGGGTTTTATAGGCAAGCTGACTATAAAAGAGGAATGACAAGACAAATGACTTCTAAACGCAATATTTGATTATATTATCGGCTATTTCTCTAAAATGATCTCTAAGAAGAGAAATCTGCTCTAGCTGGTTCCAAGCCCAGTTTCCGCTACCTTGCAATGTCTTTATCGGGCGGAATTTTTCAAGTTGAGAAACGGGTACATTTTGCCAAATACTGTTTTGAACTAAAACATTCATGTCTTCAATTTCTCCAATCTGGTAATTATTTGGAAGTCCCTGACACAAATTACCATTTAGTCTTGGAATAAGATCCGTTCTAATGGAATTAGAAATTTTATCGTGGTGAATTTGATCTGCTTTCACTAATTGGTTATTTCGAGTGTCGAAACCGTTAAAAATCCACCCTGCAAATTTCGGAGAGCCTAATTGGTCATACTGAGTCAGATAAGGGTTAGAAGACTTAAATCGCTTAAAACCACTGCCCCAATCCTGAAAGAAACCAGGGAGCATTTCACCTATCAACCCAACACAGTATGCGCTGAAAGTATCGGATGTGCATGGAACAATGAAATAATCAGATGAGTAGAGCGCAGCTCTAACCAAAGCACCAAAAGAGGGAGGTAGGTCAATCAATGCGTAATCATAGGGGTCTACGCCATTTCTTTTATTTGCAAAGTCAATCAGGTCGCGTAGTACAACATACTTAGCTACACCAGTACCTGTAAGCAAATCAGAACCAACACTTAGCGATTCTGAGTAAACGTTTAGCCAAAAGTCGCCAGCTACAATCTCTGCCTTAGAATGCGTATGATTTCCTTTGTGGCTGAAAAACTCAAATCCACCTGTATTTTGCAAAAATCTTTGTAGGTAGGCGCGGATGGTAGTTCCATAAGGTAGATTTTGAGTTGGTAATGTTTTAGTAAAGGTGTCAGTACCTAAAACAGCTAAAGACAGATTGCACTGTGGGTCAAAATCAATCATCAGCACACGCTTTTCCTTTCGTGCTATTGCATCTGCAAGATTCCACAGAATCGTTGTTTTCCCTACTCCACCTTTATTATTAAAAATTGAAATTATCTTGGTCATAAGCTAAATGAAATTTATTGTGTAGGATGAAAAAATTTGTATTATTCAACTCTTAATTAAGTTCTAACAACTACATAGTTATAATTAATCGTAGGTTATTGGTCGTAGTGTAAGATACACAACTTTTAGTTTAACTAACTAAACTAAAAGTTTGCCTTTTTGTAAAGATTAATTGACATACAAATACTTCTACAGCTACTCAGAATCGAGTTTATTCAATGTTTCAACAAAATCAATTCCATTTACTGGTTACTGGCATAGCACTATAGATAGATAAGGCTTATCAAACCAAAACTCGATATGAGTTGAAGTCTACTTACACTTTGTAAAGCTGTGATTTGGGGCTAATGCTCTGTCTTCAAATCGGTTTTTGCCTAACATAACTGATGATTTTGCCTGATCTACTTTTAAAATTTAGGTTCTAAGAACCAGGAAACTCTAACTCACCGCTTCCACGTCCTAACTGCGCCGTCTGGGGTGGTAGGTGTCGCTCCAACCAATCTTCCAAATCAGCCAGTACCTCGTGGTAATTTAGGTCACACTGAATTTCGTGATAGGCTCCCGGATACTCGATTCTTAGCTTATCTGTGCAGTTTACCTGTTGGTAAAAGATGTCACTTCCCACAGGTAAAGCTACTCGGTCTGCACCACCGTGGAGAATCAACAATGGTAATTGCCAATCAGCTGCGTGAGCATTAATCCAATCAACTGTTGCAAAAAATTCTGTAGCCAGACGGGCAGTAGCAAGGGTATGTCGCAGTGTATCCTGAGCGGATGCGGCTAAAACCTGCTGATCTCGTGAACCAGCACTCAGATCAATGCCTGTATTCAGGGTAAAACGCGGCCATACCCGTGAGAGCATTTTTCCTAAAAGCACCCGAATAGGTGAAACCCCAACTTTCCCCAAGCTTGGCGCTAGAGCGATCGCACCTTGCAAAACTGATGCTTGTTGAGGATGGCGCAGAATATAATCTAAGACAATCACCCCGCCTAAACTATGACCCAAAAGAAAAATTGGGCATCCAGGATTCTGAGTCTGAATTAACTGTAAAAAGGCTCCTAAATCTTCGCAAAACTCACTCCAAGCGTTGATATAGCCTCGCTGACCTGATGAGCGTCCATGACCACGCAAATCTAAGGCGTAGGTAGCATATTGTTTGGGTATCAAATGCTGAACTATATTATTGTAGCGATCGCTGTGCCCTCCAAGTCCATGCACAATGGCTAATATTGCCCGTACTTTACCCTCAAGATGCCAGCTTTGGTAATACAGGTCAAGTCCTCCAACACCTTGAAATCTGCCTTCTCTACGAGACACGACGCGATCGCTATGGTCAATCATAGGGTTAGTTTTTTACATATTTTCCCAGCAAGCTACTAACATGTCAACTAATTATTAATAACCAACAGGAGCCAAATAGTTACGTTATTTCCTCAATCACATGTTGTGGTAAGAGTTTATTGCTCTAAAAAGTTTGTAATTTTGAAATTTGATGTTCCCTCCCAACAGTGATTTAAAAATGCGTTTACCTGAGCATCTGCTGAGTCAGCCGATTCTCTAGAAGCATTAAATTGCACTGCTGTCACAATGTATTCAAAAATAATTACAAATTGCTTTTGGGGTGAAATTCTTTCTACTACAATTGTTTCACCTATTTTAGGAATTTGAGGCACATTTACCACAAATGTCTCAATTTTCGGTTTATCTAGTGGATTTTTGAAATTGAAATATTTACAGTAAACAACAATTTTCACTTAGACAACCACCAATAACATTATAGATAATCCAAATTATCCCTTAATTGAAAAATTGTAAATATTATAATAGTTTTTTAAAAAATATCTACCAACTTATACAAATAATTCAAAATCAGGCTACAAGATGTTAACCTGTAAAACCATATTTAATTTAAGGAATCTTAATTACGAATTATGTTAGTGTTCGCGAAGCGGTAGCGTTCACGCAGCGTCTCGTAGGAGCGTCATTACGAATTATTTCCCCTGCCATAGTTGCCGTAACGACTGAAAAATCCTTACAAATCTGTCTTCTAGCCAGAGCATAACATAGTCAACCCATTCTAAAAGTTGCTCTAAGGGGTGCTTCTCGTAACCTATTGAAGTTGCTTTGGTTTCTATCCAGTCTGGCTGCGCCTCAACTTGAGTGCTTTGGTGAAATTGCTGGTGTAAAATTTCCCCTTTACGACTCTCGCTTTTAGATTGGGAAATGCTAGTTCGGGTTTGTTTTGTAGAGGCAACTTTTCCAGATGTTTTTTGACTTCTTCGCACCAAACCAGATCCAACTTTAGGTTGTTTTTCAGTCAAACGATTTTGTGGAAAATGTCCTGCTGATAAACTTGAGGCTAAAGCAGGATTTGTCCTCCCAGAAAGTGTAACTGGCTTTTGGGCGATGGTTTCGGTGTCGCCAAATAAATCATTCCATGTTAGCCAAGGATCATCTGTTAAATCCTGGTTTTCCAACTGAGAGCTTTTGGACAAGGACTTTCTAAAGCGTGATGATGATAGTTTACCTTGCGTAGACGCAAAGCGGCTTGTCGCTAGACATCGCTCATTATTAGTTGTTGAATCAAGTGTTTTTCTATTCCCAACACCAAAAAAGTAATTAAGCGCTGCCTCAATCAAAGCCTGAAGATTCAGTGTATTAGTTTCCAAACCGTCAGCATTAGCTGTAATTTCTCCTCTAGCAGCTAATTGCTCTTTGCCATAAAGAAATATATTTAACTGAGTTTGGGCAACTTGGACAATTTCTTGGCTACGTTCTTGCACAGGTACTAAAGCATTTGATTCCAATTTAGCAAAAGCTATATCTAGAAATGCTAATAATTTATCTGTATTAAGTAAATCTTTTGGTATCCCCTCAGCTAAAAATTCAGTTTTAGCTGTATTTCCATCAGTGAGTTTTGCTAATAAATGGTCAATTTGTGGTAGTAGCTCCGTTTCTTTTTTAGCTATAATCAACTGCCAAGACTTCCAATAATTAGCAACTTCGTTAATAATTCGGTCTTCTAATTTTGCCTGCTGCTGGGGTGTCAGAATATCTAGAATTTCATTGTCGGCAGTAACAAGTACTAAACTACGATCCATTAAATTTGTGGCAATCCCCCGCACTACTGGAAGATGCTGATTGAGAGCATTTTCTAACTGTAAAGGGTTGAGACTTCCGCTCTGATTCTCAGTAATATTTGATAATTGAGTAAGATTAGCATTATTTGTAGACTTATTATCAGCGAATTTCAGCCGTAAAACTCCCAAGAAAGCCAAGGGTTTGAAAGATTCAACTGTTTTTACAGACCCAGAAGCGGCTTCATTAGATGACAGATAATTGACTGCCTCTAGTACATGTTGAATGGGACTATCAACATTTGGAATTTCGGGCTGGAAATCGGTATCATTTGGTTGTAACTTTAATCTAGTTTGTGGTTCTTTGGTTTGTAGCGTTTTCCCAGATGATTCAGATGACTGAAACAGTAGATACACTGGGTAAAGTAGTACCTCCACACCCCACTTAGTAGCAACTTGCAAATGCCGGAAGGTGTGTTCCCACTGTTGTGTCACCCGCCGAGATTGCTGGTGGACAAAGTTAAATAGTCTGCTTTGATAACGACTAGAGGAACCAGAAGACATAGTAATAATTTTTTAGTTCAAGTCTTGTATAAATTGTGAGACTCGCGCCAAACAATAAAAACGACCAACACCTCATCTTAGCGAATATATGACCCCGACTGTCTCTCAATCCCAGACCAAATTCATTTCACAAGCAATTGAGCAATTGCGCTCTTTTTGTCAAGTTAATCTTCAGTCTACTTGGCTATACCAGGAATCTGACCTGATTATTACTGATGTTGTAGCTACTGATTTGTCTCATTGGCAACCTGTTCAGTTGAATGCTAAAGAACATATCGCTTGGACAGGCGGGAAAAAAGTGTTATGGCTAGTGCAAAGAGTGGTGGTTCCCCAAGATTTACAGGGCTATTCCTTAGCTGGGTTATCTTTGCGGCTGGCGCTGGTTTGGTGGGCAGATTCTGCTGAGATTTATGTGAATGGGGACTTAGTAGTGGAGGGTGATTTATTTGATTGTTCGCCTAGACTGCTTCTGAGTCGAGGGGTAACGCCTGGGGAAGAGTTTATTGTGGCTTTGCGGTTAGTGAGTCCGGGACATTGTGATGGTGCTTTAGTGCGATCGCTCTTAGTTTATGAGTCTACTGTTGATAATAATCCCGATCCGGGTTTTGTGGCTGATGAGTTAGCTGTGGTGCAACTTTATTTGGAAAAGTTTGCACCGGAGAGGTTGGATGTTTTGGCGGCGATGGTGGGGGAGATTACGAACCGCAGAGGCGCAGAGGACACCGAGGAAGAGAAGGGAGAGTTAGTAAAGTCGTTTTTGTCCCTACGCCAAAACTTAATTCAATCCAAAATCCAAGTTGCGCTGGAAGCGCACCAAAGGTGCGACCCAAAATCTAAAATTTTCTTGTTGGGTCATGCTCACTTAGATTTAGCATGGTTATGGCCCGTGAGTGAAACTTGGAATGCGGCGCAAAACACCTTTGAGTCGGTTCTGAAGTTGCAAGAAGATTTTCCTGAGTTAATTTTCTGTCATTCGACTCCCGCACTTTATGCTTGGATTGAAGAACATCGCCCGGATTTATTCAGGGCAATTCAAGCACAGGTAGTTGCTGGACGTTGGGAAGTTGTCGGCGGAATGTGGGTGGAACCAGAACTAAACTTGATTGCTGGTGAATCAATAGTCCGTCAGCTATTGTATGGTCAGCGCTACATTCAAGAAAAATTTGGTAAGCTTTCAACTGTGGTGTGGGTTCCAGATTCTTTTGGTTTTTGTGCAACTTTACCGCAGTTTTTCGCTAATGCCGGAATTGAGTATTTTGTCACCCAGAAGTTGCGGTGGAATGATACTACTAAATTTGATTATGGGGCTTTTTGGTGGCGATCGCCTGATGGTAGCGAAGTCTTTAGTTTGATGTCTGCACCGATCGGTGAAGCAATAGACCCAGTTAAAATGGCATCCTACGCTCTTGAATGGCAAACCCAAACTGGTTTACCAGAATCCCTCTGGCTTCCCGGTGTCGGCGACCACGGCGGCGGCCCCACCCGTGATATGTTAGAAACCGCCCAACGCTGGCAAAAGTCGCCTTTCTTCCCAGACTTAGAATTTACAACGGCTGAAAAATATTTACAACAAATCGTAGAGACGCGATTCATCGCGTCTGTTAGTAATTATGATTCTTCC
>NZ_CAXTNE010000279.1:0-9780 GCF_964245445.1 uncultured Nostoc sp. | reverse complement strand
TTTTGAGATTTTTGCACAGATACAGTAATCGTAAGTGATTCACCGGACTTGATATAACTCTGTCATGGGGGTGCGCTTTGGATGTTGCGAATATAGCCAACTCACTTGTGCAGGACTAAGAACTGGATTCTTGCAAAAAGTTGCTTTTTTTTCGGAATTGAGAATTCTCAATTGGTATCACCTTAAGGAGTTTTAATTTTACCGAAAGAAAATTGATGTTCACTAGTCAACAGTTGATTTATTTAATTGTCGTCGGGTTGTTTCCCATCGGGACGCAAGCTGCAATCGCTCAATCAACTGCAAATATTCCCACACCAACTAATAGCTCAAAAAGCCAGCAAATAATGTTTAAACCACCACCAAGTAAAGGTCAGCCAAAATCTACATCATCAGCAGGGTCGCGTGGTGATTTGCAATGTCCTCAAGATGCAACATCCACTGCTCTATCCAACCAGCCCCCTTTGATACCCCTTGTGCCCTCTGACAGCAACTTTGGGCTTACGACAGCAGAGCATCCGACATTTTTGGTATATCTCCCGCCAACATCTGCCAAGCAAGTAATCTTAAGCTTAATAGCAGAAGACAATCAAGTTTATTCCCAAACCTTCATTCCAATCAAAGGTGAACCTGGGATTATTAGCCTCAAGTCAGTGGACAGCACACCTCCTCTAGAAGTAGGCAAAAATTATCAGTGGGCTGTAGTCTTAGTATGCAATGAAAAACCTGGCCCTAACGATCCGGTAGTCACCTCATGGGTACGCCGTGTAGCTTTACCTCAGCTTGAGAATTATCAGAAGGTAGACCTCAAGCAGGCAAATGCTTACAGTCAACAAGGAATTTGGTACGATGCTGTGATTACCCTAGCTCGAATTAGAAATACTCAACCTGACAATCAAGCCGTAGCAAATATTTGGACTAACTTCCTCAAGTCTGTGGGATTAGATGCGATCGCTACTCAACCGCTGCGATTGGAGAAATAATTATCCCAACATACGCTGGTTCTGTGTAATTTTCTAACTTAGATGCGATCGCTATTCAACCACTGCGATTGCAGAAATAGCTAACTGTTTTTCTCGCAACTGTTGCTCAATCAAAATTTGACGTTCTTGGCTTTCTGACTGCTTAAGGTATTCAATCGCAATTGCCCCCGCCAGAGGATAATCTTGACACATTTCTAAAAGTAGTGCCAAAGTTTGGTGAAATTGAAATCTTTCGAGTTGCTTGTAAGTAATTAACTCTAAAACGACTGCTGATACTAAAAACACTAGCAGTGAAGGCATGATAGGTATCCACCAGCCTAAGCAAAAGGCTAAAAAACCAACCCCTACAAGCCCAGCACCGACAAAGATAATACTAGCCGCGATCACAATTGAAGACTTCAAATATCGGCTGATGACCGCTCCTAATCCCGCCCAGACTAAAATCCACAGCCATTCTATAGGGTCTTGCCAAACACGAAGCAAAGGTCTGTTATCGAGAGTAGCACTAATGATTTGACTGATATGGCATGAAGAGTTACCCCAGTCATCGGTTGAGCAGAATTCAATAGACGACTGCTGTAAGGTGTGTAAAGTACATCTTTAATGCTTTCGGCAGTAGTACCGATCAGAACTATGCGATCGCGTAACCTATCAAAAGTAATACGTTTGTGCAATACATCTCTTAAAGAAAAGGTAGTAAAATTTTGCTGATTTCCTCTAAAGTTCAACAAAATCTGATAACCTCCAGAATCAGCACGAACGTAGCTGCCATCATTGCCCTCAAACCTTTCAAAGACTGCTTTCCCCCAACGCATCCGCTGACGTTGGGGATCATTGTCAATTGGTTCTGGGTTTATCCCTTCGGACTTGAGATAGTGTTGTGCCAACTTCAACGCCAAACTGTAGCGCACTTCATTTTTCGGAAGGTCTACTGACAATAACGCACGACGCACCTTACCATCTGCATCTGTCACTTGATCGGCAAAGCCTACTCTTTCTTGGTTGAGAGTCGGAGGAGGTGCAATAGTACTAGTTTTGTTATTGACGACGACTTTTTCAATTCCATATAAGTTAGGAGTTGATTGGAAGATTTTAACCAAGTCCTGATGCCCGGGTTCTACAGGTAAATCTCGATAAACATCTAAACCAATTGCTCTAGGCTTTTGGGCTTTAATATTAGCAATTGCCTCAGCTAAAACCCGATCTGGTATAGGCCATTTTCCCACTTTTTTGATATCTTCTTCATCAATAGTCACAATCGCTATTCGCTTCTCTGGTGACTCTAACGACAACCGCCAGCGAAAAAACTGATCGAGCATATTCCACTCGCTACCTTGTAGTAACCCAGCAAAACGCAGCAGCAGCATAGGTGCAGTCACACAGATCGCAATCCGTGGTATCCAACTCCAACCAATTCGATGCCGCAAAACTTGTTGCTTGGCTTTTTGTCTAGCTTGTGCCAAAAGTTTACTAGCTTGTGCTAAGGCTTGCAGTGACGTTTGGGCTTGGCGTTTGGCTAAGTCTTGACTAGCAACTAAAAATTGATAATCTAAATCGCCAAGGCTTTTACCTAATGCCCAAGTTAAAGTATTCTGTAAAGCTTGTCCTCGCAACAAGTAAGATTCATCTTGGCAAGCTGAGGCTGACCAAAGAGCGATCGCTTCTGTATAAGGCCGTAACTGTGCTAATTTACGGTCAACCCAAGTTTGGTTGAACACAGCTTCGTAAATACGGTTATATACCTTGAGCTTGCCTTGTCGTTCGACTACTAAACCTGAGAGTCGTAATTCGATTTGCTCAGGAGTGCGATCGGCAGGAATTTCTCCATGCTGTAAAATCTGCTGGTATAACTCTAATAATCTAGCTGTGCGTTTTTCATTTCTATATAGGATGCGATCGCGAATCGTCCTCAAATGCTCAGGTTCATCTTGAGCTTCCCAATTTTCAACAATACGCGACTTTACTACTTGCTCAATAGATGAAAATCTTTGAGAAGTTGACTCTAAAACAAGCAACCGACACAGCTTTTGTGTAAGAAACGGTTGTCCACCTGTCCATTCTAATATCTGCATTAAAACCGTTTCAGGGTTAGTCACCCTGCCTTGCAAACCATCTGTTAATGGTTGCACTTCATCAAGCTGAAATCCTTGCAGTTCAATTGCTTTGCCAATATTAAATGGTGTCTGGGTCTTATTTTGAATTAGTTCATTGGGATTTGCCACTCCTAATAGTGCAAAAGTCAAACGCCTATATTCATCACAAACTTCTCGTTGCTGAAAGAAAAATTTAATTAAAGCGAAAAAATCATCCAATGAGAAATTCTGACTCAAAACTCGATCTATTTCATCGATAAAAATAACTATATTTTGCTTAACCTCTACTAATAGTACTTCTTCAATAAATTGATTCAAGCACTGCACCGATGAGAGCAAATCCCGCCGCTCACGCCACCAAGTTCGCCATTGGATTTTTGAGTTCAGTTGGCAACTACTCACCAAAGATTGGACAATTCCCGCATACCACTTTTCTAGAGTTACATCCTGCGTACCCATCCCTGTCAGATCGATAAAAACACAGATTACCCCTTCTGCTTGCAGCCTTTGCATAGTCCGCACTCGCAAGCTAGACTTGCCCATCTGTCGAGAGTTTAGTACATAACAAAACTGACCCGCTTTTAACTGTTCATAAAATTCCAAATCAGCTTGTCGTTTCACATAGCTAGGAGCGCTACTCTCAAGACTACCTCCAATTTGATATTCAAAGTTTGACTTAGCTGTTGTCATTAAGACTATTCATTCCTCAATAAAATTCATAAATAGATTTTAGTCATATACGAGAGAACTTTCACTATTAGCTATAGGTTAGAAACTTATGATGGTTTAGGAAACAGTAAGTTTTGGCTTCGAGATAACGTAGAGATTATGTTACATCTGCGATGCCAATGGATAGCTGTAAGTTGGGACAATTTTTGTGATATTTTTAATTCTTTCCTTGACCATAGCAGTGCTTGAACACTTTTATACATCAACTCTCCGACAGGCTGTCTTATGTAGTAATTAATACTTAGTATTAAAACTCTATTATTACTAAATTAACTGTTAATAATCTTTTTGAGATAGCTCATCAAGATTAATTGTCGTGTTCTTCAGTAGATTTTCTGTTAACAAAATAACGTTCTATTTAAATGTATGTTTTAGTGTAGGCGTAGCCCGCCGTTGGCGTTCGCGCAGCGTGTCGCAGACAAGCCTCTCGTAGAGAAAGCATCGCTCATTTAAAGTCCAACTTCAGAAAATCGCGTTGCTCCCGATAGTACCCCACGGGCGGCGCACCATCGGTTATGAATGAGGCAAACACTTTTTCTTCCCCTACACCCCACACCCCAAACCAACGGGGCTTGGTCAATCCAAAATTGTTTCACCTGATTTTAGCCTATCTTTTCATACTTACTAAACTACTTCAGCCTACAAATACCTGATTTTTCCCCATTGTCCTATTGGTAATTTTGTAGGAATCTAAATTTTAGTAAACCGAGTTTTCCATAAACCAAAGGTTTCTAGTAGTTGTATTTATTGTCACTCTAGTTTTTGATACACGAGAAAGCGACCCCTAAGGAGGGGTACTTAATATGCGGCTTTTTATTAACACAAAATATTCTAAATAAACAGAGGCTAAGTACTTATGAGTAACTTAACATTCTCGGATACTAAAGCTAGTAACACAAGTAAAACATCGCGTTCTACAAATGATACGGTACATAATTATCTACAAGAAATTGGACGGATACCTCTTTTAACTCAGGAGCAAGAAATTTTATTATCTCAACAAATTCAGCAGATGATGACAATAATTGCTGAATCAGAAAAACTTGCTGTTGAATTAAAGCGTACACCTACAGTGCAAGAATGCGCGAATCAGATGCAGTTAAGCGAACAGGAGTTACTTCAACAGCTAAATCAAGGCAAAAAAGCCAAGGAGAAAATGATAGCAGCTAATCTCCGGCTTGTGGTGTCAGTTGCCAAGAAATATCAGAAACGTAACCTAGAGCTTATGGACTTAATTCAGGAAGGTACTCTGGGTTTAAGTAGAGGGATTGATAAATTTAATCCGGCTTTAGGATACAGGTTTTCAACCTATGCGTACTGGTGGATTCGGCAAGCAATTACCAGAGCGCTTGCCCAACAAGGACGCATAATCCGATTACCTATTCATATCCATGATAAGTTAAACAAAATTAAGCGTATCCAGCAAGAGTTATCTCAAAAATTGGGTCACATTCCTACTAGTGTAGAAATTGCTAATGCACTTTCTTTAAAGCCGAGTCAGGTTCAACACTATATGCTTTTGGCTCGTCAAACTACCTCCCTTGACATCCGAATTGGGGTAGAAAATGAAACCTTATTACAAGATTTAATAGAAGATTGCATATATTCTGATGATTACCATCCCACTGAGGAATTTGTCAATCAAGACGTTGAAATTTTACTGTCAAATCTATTTCCCCAACAACAAGAAGTATTAACTTTATACTTTGGTTTGATAGACGGACATGAACTTTCTCTAGAACAAATTGGTCAGCGTATGGGTATTAGTCGAGAACGAGTCCGACAGATAAAAAAACAAGCTCTAAACTTTTTACAGCAACGGTTAACTAAATCAGAGGCTAATTATAGGGTAAATCTCAAGACTGGTAAGCAGGTGAAAAGGCGACGATAGGTAATGAGTAATGGGGAAGAAAAATACATTCCAATCACTAATTACTAATTACTAATCACCAATCACCAATTACTAATTACCGTAAAATCCCCTGGCTAAAGGGCGGCGGAAGAACTTAAAGCAGTTACTCAAATATAAGCAAAGCAGGATTATGGCAATAATTATAGGTACAGATGGGGACGACACTTTAGTTGGAACTGTTAGGGATGACAGATTTATTGCCAGCGCAGGTGATGATACTATTACTGGTGGAAATGGTTTCGATACTATTGATTACAGTGACTTAGGACAACCTGTAACAATTCGACCAGAAGTTATTCAAAAAGGTGCTGTCGGGAGTGACATTTTTAAAGATTTTTTTGAAGCTGTCATTGGTGCTACTGGACAGGCTAACAGTATTGATGCAACTACTGATAGTACAAATGTATCACTGGTAGCTGACTTATCTAAAGAAAGACTAGAAATTAGAGTTGTGGGTTCACCGCCAATAGTAGTCAAGGTGAAGAATTTTGTCAATGTAATTGGTACAAATCAAAAAGACACTATTACTGGTAATGCTAAAGATAATGAATTATCTGGCAGTGGTGGCAATGACATTATCAGAGGCAGTGCAGGCAACGATACCTTAGATGGTGGAGATGGTATTGATACGGCTGATTACAACAAAATTAGTGTCAGTTCTACCATTTTAATTAATGGAATTCTTCAAAAAGGTAGTGGGCTAGGTACAGATTTCCTTATCAATTTTGAAAATCTTGTTGTTGATGCTAGTGCTGCAAATAACACTATAGATGCCTCAATCCCTTTTTTTGGGTCTGATGTATCAGTCAATGCCAACCTTGAAACTCAAAGTTTCGTAATAAATAATCTTCCTAATGGAAATACAGCTAAGTTTACATTTATCAACTTTGATAACGTCAGAGGTACAAATCAAGGTGACACCATTGTTGGAGATAGACAAAATAACCAGTTATTCGGCAATGGCGGTAATGATACAGTTTCTGGTGGCGGTGGCAATGACCTACTCGCCGGTGGAAATGGTAGCGACATTCTCACTGGTGGACTAGGTGCAGATAAATTTGTTTTCACCAGTGTATTAGATGGTGTTGACATTATCAAAGACCTCAAGGTTGTTGAAGGTGACATAATCCAGATTTCTCAAGCAGGGTTTGGTGCTACAGGAATTAGCGATTTCAGTTACAATCCCCTAAATGGTTCTTTGTTTTTCCAAGAATCTAGATTTGCCATTATTGAAAATAAACCTATTGGTTTTCAACCGAGTCTAGACATTCAACTAGTGTAATACCAATTCACACCTAATGTGAATTAGAAAAAAGGCGGGAGAAGTAAGAAGATGAAAGTTACCAGCTTTTCAACTCAGACTTCCCCCATGATTAGCATAGACTTTGGAACGCTATTAACAACAATTTTTGTAGTGGTAGATGATTGGTATAAAAAACAAGTAAAAAGCATAACAATAAGCAAACCAGGAGTCATTTAAGCAAATACAAAATAGGTATGTCATTACCTGTAAAAATAAATAGATTAGGAGCGAAAAATGAAACTTTACTATCGCGGTCTTACTTATGAATATAACTCAAAAGAAGTAGCTAAAAAAGCAATACGACCATTTGCACCAGTTCTTCATCAAGGTTCTGCTTATAACTTGATTTATCGTGGACTAACCTATCATGTTGACCCGAATATCAAGCCTCTGGAAATCTCTACACCGCCAGTTACTTATCAATTAATTTATCGGGGAATCGCCTATTTTGTGGAGAGAACACATACAGGAGAAGTTTTTACAACACTCTCTCAACCTGTTAATACTACGCGATCCCAAACTTTACGCCGAAACCTTGCTAGGATATTTAAAATCTTAGTTCGCTGAACAAGACGCCTCACCTCACAACCCTAAATTTTATTGTCAACTCCGTTCACCTATCTTCTTACAATTGTATTCATCACCTCAATCAGCAGCAGTCACAGCCTTGAAACGAGGACTCGCCAATTTGTGAAAACTGAACTTAAGTTCGGTTGAGACTTGGTTGCACAGATAGGTAGTGACTATCATTTCGTCAGAGCAAACACTCAACTCTGGGTTGGCGACAAAGCTGCATTAGTTTTATAAGCTGAAGACATAACGTGACCGAGTGAGGTTCAACCATGTAATCACTTTATGCCACAAGAAATCCTTTTGACTAATGCATCCGATGAATCAAGATACTAGTTGAAATCATCTGTTTATTCCACCCTCACCACGCGATCGCTACCAGGGAAAACTTAATGCTCCTGTCGTGCTTGTGAAATATGGAAATTACCAGTGTCTTCAGTGTGGGGAAGTGTATCGATTGATTCAAACAGTTCAGCAATATTTCGATCTGGTGTTTTCCCAAGAGAATCAGGTGTGTAGTCTTTTTTCCCGGCTTTTACAAGAAATATCCAAACGAGTGCATATTGATCGCATCAATCAAGACATCGAAAGTGGATACCAAAGTGGAGTCACGGTTGCCCCGGCACTGTTTATTAATAGAGTTCGCTATACCGAACGCTGGAACATCGAGCAGTTGAAGGCGGCCATTAATCACCACTATTTTCTGGGATGGATTTTCTAAGTTTGGGTAGTTTTATCTTCAAAAACAAAGGATGTTGAGTCAAATGGCAAATCGTAATGGTACGACAGGTGCAGATGTAATTTTCGGCACTAAAAATGATGATTTCATTAAAGGTTTTTCAGGTGGTGATGTTATAGGTTCTCTAGGTGGTAATGACACGGTAGAGGCAGGTAGTGGGGATGATATTGTCGGCACGTCTGATGGAAATGACAGCGTGCAAGGCGGAAGTGGAACTGATTTTCTTGAAGGTGGTCCTGGAAACGATTTAATAGATGGAGGTGCTGATAACGACAACGTACTTGGTGAAGATGGAGATGATATCCTGTTTGGCAAAGCGGGAAATGACAATCTCCTCGGTGACGGTTTTGATTCTGTCGGATTAGGTAATGACACGATTTATGGAGGAGCTGGGAACGATCGAATATTTGGTGGCTTGGGTGCAGATAGAGTATTTGGAGGAAGTGGCGAAGATATCGTTGCCGGAGAGGGTGACGATGATTTTGTAAGTGGCGGTGATGGGAATGATCAAGTTATTGGCGCTGAGGGAAACGATTTAGTCTTTGGTGATAACGGTAACGACTTGGTGATTGGTAGCTCAGGAAATGATCTCGTGTTTGGGGGTTCTGGAAATGACACTTTATTTGGAATAACACCTAATTATCCTGAAGTATCAGGACCTCCTCAAGGATTAGGACAAGGTGAGGTTGACTTTTTAACTGGTGGTACAGGTAGAGACAGATTTGTCTTAGGAGGAATAATTGCAGGTGATACGAAATCCGTTTTCTATAATGACGAAGATATTTCCAGTGCTGGAACCAGTGACTATGCTGTCATTACAGATTTTCGATGCAACGACACTATTCAACTAACTGGTGAGGCGAAAGATTATTCCCTTGGTGTATCTCCACAGGGTTTACAGTCAGGAACGGGTATCTTTCTCAAGGATAGTACAACTCAGGAGTTGATTGGGATTGTTGCAAACGTTTTGCCGGAAAATCTCAGTCTAAACAACACTAGCCAGTTTAGTTTTATTTAACTATCAATAAACAAGGTGATCGATGGCAAGGTTGTAAGTGCAGCAGGCGTTACTGCTGCCGATGACGGCGTGCAAGTTGCTGCACTTTTGCATGGCGATCGCGTGGCGCAGGAGATTCAACTGCAAATTCAATATGCGCCTGAACCTCCATTTAACAGTGGTACACCCGCAAGTGCACCGCCTGAGATTTTAGCAGCGGCTCGATCGGCGAATCGAGAGATTACAGAAGCTCGGTTGACGACGGCAAAACGCATTGCCGCAAGGCTAGGAGTCGTTACTGAGAACAGGCAGGTTGACTGATAAACACATACCATGACTTTCAATCAGACCAAGGAGATGCAAAAACGGGGTGTCGAAGTGACATAAGGGACTTCCAACTAAAAAAATATCCCATCGCTTTGGTGAGCTATTCTTGAGCAGGGGAGGCAGGGGAGGC
>NZ_CAXTNE010000278.1:1842-10040 GCF_964245445.1 uncultured Nostoc sp. | reverse complement strand
CTTTATTCCTTCTTCCCAGTCCCCAGTCCCAAGTATTGAGTCTCTACGAGTAATTAAGGAATCAAATCGGATTGCTATAGATCATCAACGTATATATGGACAAGGATATTTGAACCAGGTAAAAATTACGGACATATTTTCAGGCATCCTCTTTACAATAGTAATATCTTCGCCAGTTTTAAGGGCTTGAGCTAGTATATCTGAAGCTTTCTGCTGTTGTCCCAGTTGTGCATAATGATTAGCAACTTCAGCCAATACTCTAACTCGTTCAGGTTGATCTAGGATAGTAAACTGAGCAACGCTTAAAGCTTTGTGTAACAATTGTGAGGCTTGATCTTTTGTTTCTGTTCTAGTAGCCTTGTTAACAAGTTTTATTAAGGGTTTAGCGATACAATCTCCGCAAAAATCATCATCTATAGACTCAATAATTTTAAATGCTTGTTCATATTGCCCTGCTGACGCAGCTTTCATGGCAATTTGAGATAGTCCATTCATTTTGTCGGGGCGAACTTCATGAGGGTAATGGTTTCCAATAGATTTGATGTTCTTAATAGCTAGGTCATATTGAGATTGTTCTGCATCTTCAACCGCTACTGCAACTAATGCCCGAACTCTTTCAGGCGCCCCCAGCATTTTAGCAGCTTCCAAAGCTTGTTGATGAAATCCTATCTCCTCGTATTTAACAGCAATTTGACTGAATTGCTCAGTTTTCCAAGCATATTCATTAGTTTTAATCTGTTGAAAGGCTTGATTTAATATTTGTAAGGCTTTATTTTTTTGACCTATTTTTGCGTAACCAATGGCGATTTTGAACAATATTGGTATTTGTAAGGCTTTATTTTTTTGACCTATTTTTGCGTAACCAATGGCGATTTCGGACAATATTGGTTTTGGTATATTATTAATCTGAATAAGCTGAACAGCCCCAAAACTACTGTCTAATATCTCTACAGCTTTATCTTGTTGTCCTATGTTTGCATAGCTAACAGCAATCTTGACTATGTTTTCAACTTGGTCGGAGATGTACTTATCAGATTGGGTAAGCTGAAGACATCGGTTTAATATTTGTTCAGATTTAGCTTTCTGTCCTAATTCTGTGTACTGACTAGCTACCTTAGCTAAAGCACTAACATTCTTAATTCTATTGGCAAGTTCAAAGGTTTGATCTAATAACGGCAAGGCTTTACTTCTAAGTTTTGTAGAGGTTGCCAACTCAGCAATCTTAGTTAATGCCTCTCCTGTCTTATCGGTATTCTCGTCAATCGAGCTAAGAAGTTGAAAAGCTTGGTCGTATAGCCCGACTTGGGCAGCTTCAACAGCAACTTCAGCTATAGCACTGTCTCTGTTTTCAAAATATCCAATTGCTTTATTATCGAGCAACTGGGTAACCTGAAGGGCTTGGTTGAAGCGACCTGCTTCGGCAGCCTTGACTGCTGCCTCATTTAGCATTTGAGCAGCCCCACTTCCATGTTCAGCACCTTCTTTTGCTATTTTAATAACTTGAAGAGCTTGAGCGGGTTGCCCAACTTCTGCATACTTGGTAGCTACTTCAAGCAGTGCAGGGATTCTTGGATAATAGGTCTCGATCTGCTTAATTTCCTTAGCATTCTTAAATGCTTGAGCTAATATTTTTGATGATTTATCCTTTTGTCCTATCTGGGCATACGGAACAGCAACTATAGCCAATGTTCTGGCTTTAATTGACTGACCTTCACTTAGGTTATATATTTTATCGGGAAACAAACAGATTTCGCTCAAGATATGAGCTTCCACCGCATATATTAAACCAATGGTCAAGAGTGATGCAATAATCGGTAAAAATTTTCGTTTCATGGCCAGTTGATTTAGTGCTGAGACAGAAAAATTACAGACTAACCATATAATAACTGTATAGATGGGTTCTCGGTTGGGTGCAATACAGAGCTATTTCATTCTAGCGATCGCCTAAGAAAGCGCTCCAGACTTTGAAGCCGCAGAGGCAGAGGAAAAAGGGATAATTCCCATACAAACGGATTTGATATCATCACTCCCAATACGGTTCGGATAAGATCCCCCCGCCTGCGGCGACCCCCGATAAATTGGGGGTAAAGTTCAGAAAGAACAAGCCTTAAAAAGGGGGGATCTTCGAGAGACAAATATGTTAACCGAACCGTATTATTAGAGCGATCGCTAAATATAAAGCTCAAAACACGATAATCGCCCACATGCTAACTCCCAAACCGATCGCTGCTAGGTGTTGCAGCATGAGCGATCGCACTGGTTGTTTTGCAATCTTTTGCGTTAATAATATAGTCATTAACACTGAAAAAATTATCGTTGCACCTTGCAAAAAGGCAATCACAGCCGGGTGAGCAACCAATATTGGCAATTGTTCACCACTCAAACCAAGGGTAGCAAAGGTTACGGGTAAAATCCGTCCGCCTTCGCCTAAGCCCAAACGCAGATAGTGAGCCAAGTTTCCCCCTAACACTAATGGTAGGTAGCCATAAGCAAGTTCTACAAATGTTCGAGGCTTACGGTTAAAGTTGAACACTTGCAGCAAGCCATAAGCCGCAAAGGTAAAAATCGCTGGGATAATTAACACTAGCAGCGATAATCCCAAGTGCTGCCAAAACTGAGTTAAATCCAGTTGTAACCCCAACCAAGATTGCAACTCTGGCAAGCGATGCAGATATATCCCACCCAACAACAAAAACAATAATGCTACTTCATAGGTGCGGGGTACATGAGTTGTCCATAGTTCAATTCCAGGGGGACGCAAGTTGAACTCAACAGAACGATGGGGACAGGCTTTAAGGCAAGTCATGCACAGTACGCAATCTCTGTTATCTTCTAATTGCGCTGGGTGGGAATATAAGGGACATCCATTAGTTTCCATGCCTTCGCCCTTTTGTGGCCCACCTTTATAGCACTGATATGTGGTGCAACTGGCAGAACAAATACCTTGCTGTGCGCGAAGTTCCGTCATTGAGAGTTTGGCAAATAAACCATTCATGCCGCCGATGGGACAGAGATAACGACACCAAAATCGCCGCTCAAAAAGGGCAGAGAAAATCATTGCCCCAGCCGTAATTAATAGCAGCAGACAAGCGCTAAGGTAGGCAGTATTTTCTAAATGCCAGAGTTCTTCCCATAAGAAAATTAGGGTGAACAAACCAAATATGAACCATCCGCCCCATTTCTCAGCTTCCTCTCTCGGCCAGCGTTTGAGTTTTCGAGGCCACAGCCACAGAGATAACTTTTGAGTTATTTCCCCGTAAATCATAAAGGGACAAACAGAACACCAGATACGTCCCAAAAAGGGAAAGAGAAAGAGGAAGAAAGGCCACCACCAAGCCCAAAATAGATTTAATACGAAATTGCGATCGCGGGTTTGCGGCCCAATAAATAACACTGTAACTATAATCGCAAAAGCCGTTGCAGTAAAACCATAGTTAATGCGATCGGGCCACCAGGGACTACGCAAAAATCGCCGCAAACGAGGATAGGCATTTAACAGATTCACCCGAAATCGTTTTTTCTTCGTTTCGGCTGGCCAGAAAATTTCTTCTGTTAATTCATTAGCACCCTCTGCTTGCACGATCGCTCTTTCTACGAGATTTTTTAATTCCTTGAGATTGCCAGGAAAATCATAAGACTGGAGGCGACGTAAAGCTTCTGGGGTGATGTGCGGTTTGGGAACGCCTCTAGAGCGAATGTAGAGACTAGTATAATATTCAACCTGTGCCTGAATATCAGCTTTCCGCACCCGTAGCGGTGGCACTTTAATAATGTGACCAATACAGCGTTCAATTGTCGGCTGACTTTTTTCGGAAACAATCAGAATTCTGGCTTTACTGGGACGAGGTTCAGGTGCTGCTTCTCCTGCACGACTGACGGGGGTATATGTGCCAGTTTTGAGCAACTGCGTCACCGGAGGTAATAATTCTTCGGGCAATTCTTGGATGTTGTTGAGAACTAAAGTACCTTCTCCCAACCATTCCAACAATCCTGGTTTACCGCCAGCGCGACCGAATAAATCGGCACCGCTAGTTTGCAGAATCCCGCAATTTACTTTAATAATTGGTTCTCGCCGTTTTGGAGAACCAAAGTGGATGAGGGCTGCTATATTGTCTTTTTCTAACCCTGGTTCTCCGAAAATATCCACAGATTTCCGGTCAGCCGCCGATAAACGAATTTGTTCGCGCAGCTTTACAGCATAGCGACTTGTACCGACTATTCCGCGTTGCGCTTTGGTAACTAAATATGGTCGCAAAGCAACAGATCGTTCTTGTTCATAGCCAAGTGCAGATGTTACCTGAGCTAATTCTTGAGCCAATTGACGCGAAAAAGCCTGAGCAATTTCGGGGTATTGGGTGGCTAATTCACGGAATTTATCACCAGGCACAACCCACAAGTGACAATCTGTCACCGTAGTAATTGTGAATGGAGTTAATTCATCCAACAGCAATTCTTTGAGTTCAATCACTGCACCGGGGAGGAACCCACAAGCTAAGGCTGGGTTGGTTTGATTGGTGCTATTGCTTTCAAGTTGACCTTCTACAAGAATATAAAGGGCTTCTGGAGGAGTGCCTTCGCTAACTAAGTCAGTTTCGGCACTCACTACTTGTTCTTCAATTACTTCTGCGATCGCATTTAACACCTCAGATGAGAGAATTCCTAAACTCGTCCGTTCTTGTAGCCATGTAACCGTTTCTGGAGATGTCATATTTAAGTTCTCCGTATAGGCTGCTGTATAAGAAGATTATGACTTGAAAGCCACGTCAAAATATCTCCGCGTGGCGATGCATGACAATTTATATTATGTGCGTCGATATACCCATGATTCTATGTTGGAGTAATCCGCCGTTACTACCTCATAAAGTTATGAGTAGTATTAAATGTCTGGTTCTTGCAGCCATCGGGCGACCATACCCGCCAAAACTCCGCCTAAAATTGGAAACACGATGAAAATCCAAAGGTCAGCCAATGCCCAATCTTGAGTAAAGATAGCTGTGGCTAGCGATCGCACGGGATTGACGCTGGCATTTGTCACCGGAATCAGGATAAGATGCGCCAAGGTAAGCCCTAAACCTATGGGGATGGGTGCAGACTGCTTGAGGGCGGGAGAAGATGTTACGCTCAAGATCAGCAGCACAAAGCCACAGGTAACAATGAATTCGGCTAATGCACAAGCCCACCAGCTATAGTTACCAGGGGAGTGAATTTCTACTCCATTAGAACCAAAGTCGGCTGTTGTAAACCCAGGCTTGCCTATGCAAATCAAAAATAGGATAGTAGTCCCCCAAATTCCGCCAAGAATCTGACTTCCTATATATGGCAAAACGTCTCGCAAAGAAAATTGCTTGGCTACCCAAAAACCAATTGTGACTGCGGGGTTGATGTGACATCCGCTAATAGAACCAAAAGTATAGGCAGCAGTCAACAAACTTAAGCCAAAAGCGATCGCCACCCCAGTAACTCCAACCCAAGGTACTGCACCAGAGATAACCGCAGTACCCACGCCCATCAGAACCAACCAAGCTGTACCTAGAGCTTCCGCAAAACATCGTTTGGCTAACGAGTAACGATTCATGAGATAATGCCATAACTGGCTAAACGCGATTGATATTTGTACACATTAGCTGAATCACACTAAGATAAATACTCGCTTCTGGATTATTAAGTAAAAAAATTACAGCGCTTTTCATTTCCATAAACTATAAACCAGACGGTAAGGACACAACATGGCTGTGCCTTTACATAACCTGTGTTCTATCCAATTAAAAACTGTTGTAACTTGTCACGAATCATATACAGCTATTACATATTAATATCGGGAAATTGATCGGGAGAAATTATGGCAATTTATCTAGACTCAGCGATCGCATCTGAAGCTGAAGTTGTTAAGCTTTGGGGATGGGTGAAAGGCATTACCACAAATCCCACGCTATTGTCTCAAAGCGATACCCCACCAGAAACCACGCTCAAAAAATTGGTTGCCTTGACGAATGGCCCGTTATACTATCAACTTGTGGCATCTGATAAAGCTGGGATGCTAACTGAAGGTAGAAAAGCTTTCGAGATTATTGGTTCACAAACAATTTTGAAGATTCCCGCAACACCGTTAGGTTTTGAAGTAGTAGCGAGTCTATCACCAGAAATTACCTGTTCGGTGACAGCAATTTACAGTGCAGCACAGGCAGCAGTAGCACGGGAAGCAGGAGCTAAAATTGCCATAGCTTATGTAAATCGAGCTACGCGGTTGTTAGGTGACGGTATTGCTTTGGTGCGGGATATGGCTAGCGTACTCAAAGGCAGTGATACGGAAATCTTGGCAGCTAGTATCAAATCTCCCGAAGAAGCAGCCGCTTCATTGCAAGCCGGGGCGGATCATTTGACTTTACCATTGGCAATGTTGCAAGCGATCGCAACTCACGAATTCTCACAGAAAACTGTTGAAGAATTCGCTAAAGGAGGTATTGGCTTAAGATAATTCGTAATTCCTAATTCGTTATTTAAATATGAGTTTGTCAGATGTCCCTAATCTTTGGGTTCCTTTAGCACTTTTAGGTTTAATTATTGTCGCTGCTGTATTTTTTAGCCGCAGCAGTTGATATTTAACTATTGTGGAGGTGGAGGTTCAGTTCTATGTTCGCTGTTGTCACACCCGATACAATCTATTTGCCCCCAGGCGCAGTAGTACGCCTACCTGGAAGTTGGCAAGACTATCAAGCATTGAATGAACAACTAGGCGATCGCTCCTCTCCTCGCATTAAGTATCGAGATGGAGAAATTCTTTTGATGGTACCGCTACCAGAACATGGGCGAAAAGTAAGTGTAATTGCAGATGTAGCCAAAGTTTTACTCGATCATCTGGGACGAGAATACGAAGCATTTACCCCAATCACAATGGAACTGCCACAGGAAAGTGGTATAGAACCAGACTACTGTTTTTATATTGAAAACTGGGAGGCAATTGCAGGTAAAGATCGCATCAATTGGGGCGTTGATCCATCCCCCGATTTAGTGGTGGAGATAGACATCACTAGCTACACCGATGTAAATGACTACCTGCCTTATGGAGTACCAGAAGTTTGGTTGTTTAGAAAGAATCAGCTTGTGATTTACAGATTGCAAGGCGATGTCTACACTGTTGAAACTAGTAGCCGCTATTTCCCCAACATCAATGTGTCAGAGGTAGTCACAGAGTGTTTAAAAATTGCCTACGAGCGTAATACTAGCGCTGCTATTCGGGAATTGCGACGGAAATTTGCGAGTGAGAATTAAATATTTTGCGTTGGCTACGCCAACGCTTCAATGGCATGGAAAGAGTAGAACAGTACAAGCAACCATAGCATATCAAAGATCACCGCGCAGACAATCTTCATCAACGGCGGCTACTTGGTACGATAAAGTGCAGAGTGTCACAACTTACTTTCAAGTAAATAGAAAAGGAATGCGTAAATGGGAAAAGGGAGATTAGAAGCATTCAGCGATGGGGTGATTGCCATTATCATCACCATTATGGTGCTGGAAATTAAAGTACCGCATGGGTTCGATTTAGCTGCGCTGCGTCCCATGATTCCAGTATTTCTCAGCTATGTGTTGAGTTTTATTTATATCGGCATCTACTGGAACAATCACCATCATCTATTACAAACAGTCCGACACGTTAATGGTCGTATCCTTTGGGCTAATCTGCATCTGCTGTTTTGGTTATCGCTAATCCCCTTCGTCACTGGCTGGATGGGCGAGAATCATTTTGCCACCGTGCCAGTTGTTTTTTATGGTACGGTATTGTTGTTGGCTGCGATCGCTTACTTCATTCTTACCCGCGTCCTCATTGATCACCACGGAAGCGATTCGACTCTAGCGATCGCAGTAGGCCGAGATTTCAAGGGAAAAATATCGGTGGTGTTGTATGCAGTAGCAATTCCACTTGCCTTTGTAAACTCATGGCTTGCCTGTATACTATACGTTCTGGTTGCAGTTATGTGGCTCATCCCTGACCGTCGCATTGAAAATACTCTCACACTCTGAACGTATTTGTTCAATATGCCATTGTATCGGCTGACAATGCCATTGTATCGGCTGACAATGCTATTGCATCGACTGACAATGCCATTGCATCGGCTGACAATGCCATTGCATCGACTGACAATGCCATTGCATCGGCTGACAATGCTATTGTATCGACTGACAATGCCATTGCATCG
>NZ_CAXTNE010000278.1:0-1742 GCF_964245445.1 uncultured Nostoc sp. | reverse complement strand
CTGACAATGCTATTGTATCGACTGACAATGCCATTGCATCGGCTAGCAAAAACAAACTTCCCCTTTCTTTTCCCTTACCTTATTTAAAAGACTCGCCCAATCACACAGAGATATCCAATAGGATGGGATAAAGTTTTTTGTATTTTATGCAAATAAGAACCGCCATAATCTAATGTAATGAGCAGATTTTAAAAGGAAAGGGTTAGACTCCTTTCACACAAGTGCAATACCTAAACACAAAAAATATCAGAACTGCAAAACCAGTCGCCGCATAAAACACGCTACTAATTCCGCCAAAACCAAAAGCATAGCCCATCAACAACGGCCCTAATGTTTGCCCTAATCCATAAAATGTCCCGTTTACTGATATAATCGTCGCCAAATATTCTTTTGGTGCTAAATCTGCTAAAAGTGTTTGGATAGTAGGAAAACCAATACCAAGCCCAATACCAAAGATTGTACTAGGGATTAATAGTAACCAGATATTTGACACAAAAGGAACTATTAACATAGCTAAAGCATAAAAAACATAAGATGCACTAATTAAACTTGTGCCTGTAAATCTTCTAGCTAGTCTACCTAATTGGGAAGCTGTGATGGTAATTGCCACAGAAACACTAGAAAGTAACAATCCAATAATGGTAGGCGGCGCTTTGAAGGTATCGTTAATTAACTGTGGTAAATAGGTAACGTAAGCGCCATAAAGGAAAACAAAGTTAGCAGCACTGGCAATAAAAAGTCCAAATAGCTGACGATTTTTTAGAACTTTTACGGCATTGCTTAAATACTGTTGGAGATTGCGATCGCCTTTTGGTTCTGGATTCTTGAGTGCAAACAACACCAGTAACCCAAGAGGTATCGCTAATATGGGCAGCATGAAGGGATAATACCAGCCCATTGTTGCTAATGCGCCACCGATTATTGGATAACTTGCTGTGCCTACACTGCTGATACTTGCATTGTAACCCATTGCAGTAGTGCGTCTGTCTCCTCTATATAAATCGCCGATTAAAGTGATACTCAGAGAAAGCAAAGAAGCAGCACCAATTCCTTGCAGCAAGCGTAACCATAGCAGTAAATTAAAATCGCGGGCAAAAGCGCAAGCTGTACCAGCTATGCCAAATAAAAACAATGAAGGAACAATAATTCTTTTTCTGCCCCATCTATCGGCAAGAATACCAATAATTGGCCCTAAAATCAGAGATGGTAATGTAAATGCTGTAATCAATAAACCCAAGTTTTTTGGATTGATATTTAAGTCTTTAGCTAACTTGGGAAAAGCCGGAGTCACGCTAGAAACTCCGATAACAGCAATCAAGGCAACTGCACAAATAATCTGAAAATTTAGCTCTAGATAAACTGGTCTCTGTCGTTTAAATTGACTGTTATCTTCTGGTGAATTCATGATTTTACCCTGTGTATAAATAATCAAGAACGCGAAGCATCTCTTAAGACGCTTCGCGTTTATGTGCTAAAAAGAGTGCCTAATTGATTGTCGTCTTAAGCTGCAACTTTTTCCTCAAATGGTTTAAAGGTTTTTTTGCTAGCGCCGCAAATCGGACATTCCCAGTCATCGGGAATTTCTTCAAAAGGTGTACCAGGTGCAATTCCTGAATCAGGATCGCCAGCAACCGGATCGTAACTCATGCTGCATTGTCTACAAATCCATTTCCGAGTTTTGGGATCTTCATATCAAGTCCGGTGAATCACTTACGATTACCGTATCTGTGCAAAAATCTCAA
>NZ_CAXTNE010000277.1:0-10147 GCF_964245445.1 uncultured Nostoc sp. | reverse complement strand
GAAAGACTGTCATGTTCGCGTAGCGTCTCGTAGAGAAGGCACTGATTCCGCCGCGTCCGTCGTCCAAAATGAAAAATCTTTAAATTCTGCGATCGCTAATCAAACTCAGGGGCAGGGGCAAGTAGAACAGGGTAATCCCACTTTGTTGTTAGTTGAAAATTCAGTTTCAGGTGTAGAAGTGAAAGGCACTCATGAAGGTGCTTGTTCCGCCGTGCCTGTGCCACAGCCTGAAAAATGGTCGCATGAGGCGATTGTTGCGCGGTCAAATATGCGACCAGAACGTATGCAGAAACTCAAGGTTGTGGCGAATTCGGGCGAGAATCCGGGGTTTGACTTCTTGCAAGAGTGCTGTCATGATGACCCTGCTTTGCAAATTGTCGTTAAAAAACTATTGGCGAAGTTTCCACAGTGGGGAATTGCGATTGTGGATGGGGTATTGGTTGATTGGGAGAGGTAAAAATCACACTGTCTCAGAATAGCGTGCAGCTAAAGCGATTGCTGCTTGACGGTTGTAGATCAAGATTCCCTTGCATTGATACCGCGCAACGACGAATTACTTTCTGAAAACGGGGACGCATAATCTGCGACTCGATCCCATCCCCACTTATAAGCTAGTGTCAACTAGAATTTCTTTCCCATTTCGGAACTTGATAAATTCCTGACCGTGGTCATAAAATATATCTGCAACCAGTTGATAACGCTCGTCGTAACCCCACATATCCACTGCTGCCTTCCACCAACGCTTTCCTCTTGAGAGCAACTGTTCAAGTTCTAAATACTCCGGTTTCCAGTACTTGGTGCGCCATTGATTTGCCAATGCCTCGATTAGTATCACAGTCGGGTAGATCGGCTTCAGATTTTCTTCAAGCCAGAGTATATAAACGATTGCGCTTCTGAAAGCATCTTCTAAACTTAAGCTAGATGCTTCTAGAGTGTCTTGCAGTTGCTCGTCACTAAAATTTACGCCGAGCGATGTCTACGACGGGCTACGCCTACGCAGGGCTGGAGCATACAAATCAAATAATTCTTGTTCTACTGAATCGGCAGACCAGAACCACATAAGAAAAAGAAAACTCCTGCTGGGTAGCTAAATAAAATTCAGCATTTAGCATGGGAAGTGTTGATGTGGGGACAACATCAGCAACCAGTCGATTGCGTACATCGTACCCCTATTTGGAAGCTCCGGCATACCATAATCAATGTCGGTGCCAATTGCAGAGCGTGGCAGTTCAAGGTACTCATTGCACCACCCCACAGACTTTCACTTCTATAGACAAGTGCAAAGCTCGAATCAAAATGGTGTTTGGAAGTAGCGATCGCAATATGATCTCGTTAGCAGCAATCAGCTAGTGCAGATATTTAACTAAGGCATCATGTAAAAATAAGTTGTACAAAATTTATCTGGCATAGCTTACTAAATCTAGCTTTCACACAAAAATTGTTCAGGTTATTTTTACACAAATCCTAAATGGAATTTTTCACGGCGGCAATGCCTAAGCTAATGATTCGCTCACTTGTTCAGGCATTATCAGGGGAACGATGGCTTAAGAACTTTGTAAAGTAAAGTTTTGTAAAGTTTTCAATCTTTTGCGAAAAAATTGAGTTTTCGGGTGAAGACTTAGTAGCCTAATTATTGACTATTTAATAGCTAGTAGCTTGATTTATGCTTAACTCAGCTTCGGTGCTGCTATTCATGGAGACTTGCAATGTCAGGTTTGGGTTTTACTCATTGGGGTGCTTTAATAACTATCGCTTTCGGTGTCAGCTTTTGTACCATTGATTATGCGAACGCTCAAATTACTCCAGATGGCACTTTACCTAATAATACTAACGTCAGGCAGGATGAGAAAACTTTCAATATTACCGGAGGGACACAAGTCGGTGGTAATTTATTTCATAGCTTTAAAGAGTTTTCTATTCGTACTGGCGATACAGTCGACTTTAATAATATTGCGGCTATCGAGAACATTTTTAGCCGAGTAACAGGGAAATCAGTTTCTAATATTGATGGGTTGATCCGAGCTAATGGTACAGCCAACTTATTCTTGATTAATCCGAATGGCATCATTTTTGGCCCAAACGCCAGTTTAAATATAAATGGTTCATTTGTAGGAACAACAGCAAATGCCATTGGCTTAACTAATGGTAATATTTTCAGTACTAATCCGCTCGAACCTATCCCGGCAAGGCTTTTAAATATAAATCCTTCTGTTTTTTTGTTTAATCAAATCGCTGCCCCTGTTATTGTTAAGTCACGTAGAATTGTGGGGTTTTATACAGATTATGATCTGGTTAAACCCGTTTACGAAGGTTTAAAAGTTCCTAATGGTCGGAGCTTATTACTGGTAGGCGGCAACGATATTCTCTTTGGCAGCAGTGGAAATGATATTCTTACCGGGGGCGGGGGCAACGACTATCTACAAGGAGATAGTGGTGATGACCTCTTAAAAGGAGGCACAGGTTCAGATAAGTTTGCATTTGCAACAGGATCAAACTTTGATATTAAAGAACTCGGAGTTGATACTATTAGTGACTTCACTTCTGCTGATGTAGACAAGATCCAACTATCAAAATTTACCTTTACTGCTTTAAGTAATTCTGTCTTCCCAACCGCATTAAATTCTGCCGACTTTGCCATAGTGACAAGCGATAGTTTAGCGGCAGGTAGTAGTGCGGAGATTGTTTACAATAGTGTAAATGGCAGCCTGTTCTATAACCCCAATGGTTCGGCTACTGGTTTTGATGCCGTAACTGATTTCGGAGGTCGATTTGCACAATTGACTGGTACCTCCACTCCTGCTCTAACTACCGCTAGTTTTGAGGTCGTTGCGTGATTCAGTTTAATTTCAAACTTAACTCCAAACATCGCACTATTAATTGGAAGGATGTTTTAAAGAGATATTTTGATGTGATCCAGTAGCAAGATCCTACCGAGTACGCAATAAAACTGAGTGAAATAATTCAGTATATGTCTGAAACTCCAGCAGCTTGTGGGAGAACTAGTAAAGAACTCTATGAGTTCTCCCACAAGCTGTTAGAGGGTAGGGAAAGGTATGGTATTAACAAACTGCAATGTTAGAACAGGAAAGCGAGTAAAACCAAATAGGTTAAAGAGAGTGAACCTTTGCACAGGTATCGAGAAGCGGAATTCCCGTAAGCCACTCAAATGATAATATGCATAATTGCCCCATAGCACAAATAGACTGAATATTTGGCGTTGCAGCGACTGCGTATCTATCTGTTCAGGAGTTTTATCGTAGGCTCAAAGCCAATAGAGAAGTATGGAAGCCTGAATATTAGCAGATTTTGATAGTTATTTGTGAGGATGGTAGCACAGAGGTAATGGTAGGGGTGAAGCCTGAGTGTTGAATCCTAGATGTAAAAAATGGTGATTACTGCTGCAACTAATGCCTAGACAAAACCACAATAAGCAATTTATGAGCTACGGTACGTCTCGGTCAATGGCTTTGCAATCAATACGGTTCAGTTAAGGCTCAAATGTATGTAAATTAGGTATTATTGCCAAAAATGGAAATAAAGCGTGGTGCATCTAAAAGAATTCTCCCTGGTGTCTCCCAAGATACAAAGTACTGAGATATTCAAAGCAATAGAGATAAACACTGGACTTGATAGCTTGTTAGATGCCTCTGTAGTCAGCCACTGAATAATCGTCGCTTCATCGGGCGACAGGACATCAACCGCAGCAATGGGGATTTGCGAATCGAGCGTGGAGAGTAGATTTGAGAGTTTCATTGTTTTTCAATTTGATAAGGAACTGGAGAGAGTTCGTTATGAGTATTCACAACTTGAACAATCACTTCATAAGCTTCGGCATCGCCGTCAAAAACCTCAGCCATACCATTGCGCTCTGATTGAGCGATGGCAGAAATAAAAGCATTCAATAGCACATAAAGACCTTCAGTATTCGCTTTGATGATCACGGGCTGGCGTGGTTTTTGCTGGGCGTAAACGTGAATAAATGGGTATTCTTTAGCTAATTCGTTCATGATGTTTTGGGGGGCGTTAAGTCCCCCCATCTTTTACTGAGGTAAACGTGTTTGACTGCTGTTTGTAGTCCGAAGCTGTTGGGTTTGGGTTTCATCCTTGTAAGTGCGATCGCTCTCGCCCACAACTCCAAGTGCTTCTTCAAATGGTTGCGTAGCTGATAAACAACTCAAACCCTCGAATCCCTCAGCCTCCACTCGAACTTCACTTGTAGCATTGTCGAAATGAATCAGTATTGAACGTTCCATATTTATCTCCGTGCAAATTGTTTAACTTCTTGATGTCCGGCAAAGGTTAGGCGTAGAGTTTGCACAGTGCCGTTAGTTGATTCAGTGATCGCACATTCACCAAACTGCTCTTGTAACTCGGCAGCTTTAGCGCGAACCATTCGCTGTCCATAAGCCAGCATTAGTTTATTACTGAAAAAGTCTTTGCCCAGCTTCGGAACTGTTTCGTAACTGTCGTGTATTACCTCGTACACGCCGCTTGACTGATTCCATTTAAATCCGATGTCTGCACGGGCTTTTATGGTATGACCAGATACGATAATTTCAGCGCTTTGTCCTTGAGAGGCACCGTAGTATCCTTTTAGTGATTGTGCTGTTTCATGAACTTGCGGATTCAGTTTCAAATCTTGTAAAGCTTGTACCAGACATTCACGGTTAGCAAGCTTAGTTTTAACGGTTGAGAAATGCGACATTTTTGGCTCCAAGGCTTTCAAATTGGTTTGAGAAATAGTACGGATGCTATATCCTTTTTGGGTTATTTTGGAAACTACGTATTAAATCCATTGGGACTTGAGCGAATGCACCCTTGCCCAAGACTGTTTTTTACCTGAACTTGAACGACATCACGGTAGCTTTCGATAAGCCCACGTCGCCAGTCGCAAGTGATTGTAGATTGCGCTGTTCGTCTAACAACTTGATCCGAATTTCTTCCATCTTTTGCTGTAATTGACTACGCTCATCACTGCCCAGATTCTTAGCTTCAATCGCTGGGTCGGTGACAATCGAATCCAAATGCTCCATCATCTGCTGTAAACTACTGCCAGCTTCCGGGGATGCATTTGCCAGTAACACCCGCACTTTCATCAGGTGTTTTTCCATCTTTTTTTTGAACTGGACTGGCTTACGTCCTGGCTCCCAGTCGCTCAATTCTTCAAGCAGTTGCGCCGCCAGCTGTTCACCACCAGTGATCGCTGATTCCCGTAGCCTTTGCTCTAGATTTTGGTCATACTGTTGGATGAACTTGGTAATCTGGTCTAGACACTCGGCTTGCTGCTGGTTCAGTTGTTCGGACAATGCCGGGATAATCACCGGACGACCAATAACGACTTGCAAATAATCTTCAAGGTCGGTCAGAGTCGGAAATGCTCTTAGCAAGTTGGCTTTGGCTGATTCTTGCTTATCGTGGGGTAATTCCCAAGTATGGAGTGAGAGGAACTGGTCAATCCGCTCTTGGTAATCTTCGAGTCCTAATTCGTAATCAACTTTTAGCTGATTACGCAGTCCAGGGGCGATATTATCTCTAATGTTGATTAACTGATTCCAAACAAGTGGAGCTAAATCAATCGGACAAATCCAATCACCAGTATCAGCAGACATCCACTTTTGAACCGAAGCAATCTCTTGCCTTAATTGGGCAGCAGCTTCATCCAACTTCTTAAATACCTTGATACCTCGCAAACCGACTTCGGAATTTGTAACTTTCACGAGGTCTGATTCAATTTCAGAAACTTCAGCTTTTAGCACATCCGCCCATTTAGGTGCGGCAGACTTTGTACTTTTCTTTAGCTGGATACGGAAGCGAATACGGATTTTATTTAACTGTGAGAAATTGTGGCACTCGACTACTGCATCAGTTAGGAAATTTGCAGCAATAGGGTTGTCGATTACTTGTACCATGATTATTCACCTCAATCATTATTTTTCACTTTCAATTCAGCGAAGCTTTCTTTGTGGCTATTTCTCAATTTGTGAATGTCTGTAGTAGCTCTATAAATTACTTTTGTAGAGCCATTTTGTAACCTAATATGTCTTTTAATGACTGGCGGTTTATGTATTGACATAGCTCAAAATAGCTGAAGTTGCTGCGAATTATCCTGTACCACAGGCTTTTCATAAACCATACCTTCGACTTCATAACAACGAGTCATGAGTTTGTTTCGATTTAGCCGAAAGCTGGCTTTTTTCTTTTGATTCAGCAGAGGTGAAAATAGATACTGTGGATGTTTTATAGTACCTTCATCACCCAAATATCGAGAAAGTGTACCGTTGATTTGGTAAACTTTTGATGAGCTTAATAGCGTTGGGTCATACACTCTGAACAATTTATTTTCCATCTGATTAGTATTGAAGTGGAGTGTGCGATAATTTGTTCTGGAATCGATTTTTCTCTACAGTCAGACTGATAAAATCTGACTGGAGAGTTTTTCAGGCATAATCTGATTCTTCTTTCGTTAAGCAGCAACTTTCTCTTTATTGGGTTTAGACAATCTAGAACTACTATCAGATGTACGTTTAGTCATTGAAGTCGGTGGAATTGAAAGTGACAGAAAACTACAGATACAAATGCTCGAAAATCAGATTTAATTTTGACTTTAATTCATCAGGCAGAGCCTTAAAATCAAACTCTTCAGAGTCCCAAACTTGACCAGGCTTGTAGACTCATCAATAATATTTGCAATCAAACAAGATTCATCGTCGTAGTTCCAGCTATTTGCTAAAAGCCACGGCAAAACTCCTTTAGATTGCAATAGTTTTTCCAGATCAAAAAATTCAGAAAATGATTGCAGATTTTCGACGTTGGGGTGAACAATTGTAATACTCATCTGTGATTAGTTATGAATAGTTGAACAGCACGTATTAGCTGTAGACAAAGCTTGAGTCACTCATAACTACAGTCCCCCAAGCTCCTGTTACAACTTTTAGCAGTCACAGTTTCGACATAAGTCGATAATGTCTTTGTCAATCAGATGTGCAATGTTAGATTCATGAAATGAAGCTGATTTTAGTGACGCACAAGGCAGGTAAATCCTGCCTTACTTCATCTTTAAGACTAAAACACCATTTCATTCGCAGTTTTCGTTACAGCTAAAGCCTGTTTACTGACCTCTCGCCACTCTGTTTGCTCGTTGTAGGATGCCATCACTAATTCCGACTCTACCCATACCCGACAGAACAACACATTTTCATCTGTCGTCCCTGGAGTAGGCTGTAGTGTGATGGGAGAATACAATTGTTCTGGGGTCAAAGTTGCGATCGCAGCTAATACAGATTTAGCAAAATGAGTATCATGCCCACTTTCTAATATATAGGGTCTGTCTGCTTGAATTGTAATCAGCAACTTGTAAACTTCCTTTCCCCTGCGCTCACATTTCTCAAATTTGAGTTCTTTTAGATATCCAGTTAAGGCAGTTTGGGTAATCGCACTCGCTTCACTGTTGTTTAGGGTATACCACAGTGAACCATTGTGACGATTGCAGTAGATTTTGCAACTGCCAGCTTCAGAGTGCAATCCTAGTTTTGGCTTATTGATTGAAGCGATCAACTGCTTGAGTAGTTCCTCTTGGCGCATTAAAGCAGCAAGTAAATCGGCATTTTCTTGAGGGTTCATTGTTTAATACCAACACATTTCACTTTCGCATTGGCGAAGCCGTAGACTTCTTGAAGCAGCAGGCGCGACCGATGAAGATTTCGATCACGCCTACTGATTTTCTTACGCTGCTATCAACTCCCGACGAACTTGCGGCAGTTCAATCGGAGCAGTTGCTCTGGACAGTCCTTCTACAGCTTCTTTCACACTCCAATACCGTACTCCATCGGCACAGCGCCAGTAGTAAGTCTTGGGGTCATTTTCCCATAACTCATCAGCGTTTCTGACTTTGAAGATAATTCCCAAGAACTTACCATCAAGATATACATTGTGAGCCGTCTGAAACTCAGTGCGTCCTACATAGGTCAGTCGGTAGTCATCTACTGGCATACACAAGTCTTCTGCACGAGTACCGCGATAGGAGCAGTTACCGCACCCATGTCCTTCGCAGTCTGGACAGATGGCAGCAGGCATATTCCACTTCGGCAGGGTGAAATCCCATTCAGCAGGTGGGGTTAATATTTGAGGCTTCTGCGAAGTGTAGCAACCAGCATGACCGATTACCTTATCAGGATAGTATTGGACGCTCAACGATAACCAATCACAATCACCTAACAAGCCAATTTTCTCAGAAGCTTGTTTCAATTCCTCATCTTTCTTGTGATTGCGCTCTACTGGAGCAGAAAGAATCGCTTTAACGTCTGCAACAGCGCGTTTGAAAGACTGTTTGTGGTATCGAGCATAGCCGTGGGTCATTTTTACCCAGACGATATCATCACTGTTGATCCAGATAGTCACTACATCCTGTACGTTCGCTCATTTTTGATATACAAGATTTAATTAAGCTTTACAGTGCGTGTAATTCAGGCGATTCAATGGATTCAGGCATTTTTGTTTTGCATAGAGCTTTTGCCATTTTATGATTTATCCTATCCCTGTGCCTTAAATAATCGTCTCTGAGAGCCTTCTATGATGGTCATAAATTGTACTTACAAGTAATGATTTACTTAAAAGTAGCCGTTTTCCTTTTGCATTAAGCCTTTAATTCCGCTTCGACTTTCAAAATAAGCGAACGCACAGTACATCTTCGGGCTTGCAGTTTTTGGAGTAGTCTGACTGATTGACAATGGTTGCAATGATTTGGCGATCCTGTGTGGTTAACGGATCTTTTGTTGGCGCAGGGGCTGAAACTTGTGTCATCATTAGAAAATACCTCTTAAATGGGTAAAAAGGGCGATCGCGCAGTTTGTCCGACGGAGCGATCGTCCTATTTTTATTAGTCAGTTTGTTGTGGCTTGCCACAACACTCTCACTCTAGAATTGGCGAAGCCTTATAAAAGTGTTCAAGGGTAAAGCGTATTAACTGATGTCAAAACACCAGACAGCACTAAGCTGTAGAGAAGATATTGGGATGTTACCGTGTCCTCTGTGCAACCATGTTGTTTCCTTAAAAAGGCGATTGCGTACTCAGTAGTATGCAATCGCCTTAATTAATTCTGGAAAGATTGAAGTTTTTTGCAACCAGTTTTTAGACGTGGTAGGTCATCGTAATCATCTCGCGGCGGCTTGACCATTACAAGTTTAAGGCTTCCGGCTGCTAGTCCCGGCGGCTGGTTATTGTGGTTTCGTATCGTTAACTCGATTTGTAAGGGTTAAATTTTGAGCGCTTCTTTGTTTTTCAAAAGAGGCATCGCGCTCGTCTCCTCTCTTATGATTACTATATTACTACGCTCACCAGTGGCTACCAAACAATTTTTGCTGGTGAGCGTAGTAGACAAATCTCTTAACTGTTGTAATCTATGTTCCAAATAAGTGAAGTGATATCCCCATTTAAAGCAGCACAAAGTTTCTCTATAATTTCTGTACTAACAGTCATCTGAGTTGGTTTTTTTGGTTTGTTAATACAGCACTTGCGTCTATTATGAGGTACACTAGATTAAAATATAAATGCTTTTAAATGAAGTCCTACTTTGTCGATCTTCGAGAAAAAATAGTTGCAGCACATCTTGAGAAAAACATCTCAATCAGGAAAGTGGCTAACATCTTTTCCGTCTCAAAGAGTTTAGTACAAAAGCTTGTGAAACAACAAAAACTTGAAGGAAATTTACAATCCAAGCCGCGAGTAAAGCCACAATTTAGTCATTTAACAAATGCTGACATAGAGCCCGTGAGAATTAGTTGAATCATATCCAGATGCAACATTGATAGAGTTGTGTGAATTATTTGCAGACAAGACTGGCAATTGGGTAGGTCAAAGTGCAATGTGTCGTGCGTTACAGAAATTAGGATTAAATCGGAAAAAAAACGAAGCGGAGTACCCAAGCAGGGACTCCTAGAGTCCTGAATTTAAGATTAGATTATTGGGAAAAGGTCAAATATATAGAGCCAGAAAACTTAGTATTTTTGGATGAAACTGGTGTCTTACTTGGGTTAACGAGGACTCATGCCCGTTCACAAATGGGAACAAGAGCTTACTCTCTTAACCCCTTCTATAGACCTGAGTTCGATGTAAGAAAAAGTCTGAAAAGTAGACAGGGTAGAGCTTGTA
>NZ_CAXTNE010000276.1:0-10170 GCF_964245445.1 uncultured Nostoc sp. | reverse complement strand
CGGGACTTAAACAAAAATCAAGCCCAAATGTAGCCCAAACTGGCTTTATAAGCAGTAAACACGTCACGGTTGAGGGTTAACCAATCGAAGAATCGATAAGACATAGCTGTTCTAAAAGCTTCCAAAGCTTCAGTAAAAGTGTTTAAAGGTTTGCTAGCCCACCTTCGCCTTAACCCACCAGTCATTTGATGCCAAAGAATAAAAGTGTAGGCACAGAAAACTAGAATAAAATGACGAAGTAAACTCCTTTTATCTCGAACTTGATATTCTTTGAGTCCTAACCATCCCTTGGCTTCTCTGTAAAAAACTTCGACCCAATTTCTTTGAGAATATGTATCAACTATCCATTGTGGTGTAACAATTGATGGAGAGACATTGGTGATGAAATAGTCAATGTCTGTTGCATCTTTGAAAGTCGAAGCATTCATTACGATAGCGACATTTCGCTTCCCACTTAAACCTGATATTTCTACTTGTTTAGTTGCTACCCATAGTGTTTTGGGTTTATCTAACTCTAGTTGAATTTCTGTAAAAACCTCTTGGGGTAAGCTCTGGGCTAATTCATCTAGCCTAATTTTTTTTTGAAGCTCTTGAAAATCATTCACAATGACTTTGCGGTTTTTCGCTAATCCACCTAGATATTTTAATTGCCGTTTCTCTAACTCTAATAAGAATGATGTATTGTTGCCATATCCGGCATCTACAATTACTATTCCAGGTTGATATTTTCTGTTTAAAGTTTTATCGATTAATTTGATTGCTAGTTCTGGTTTCTTCTCAAATTCTGGGTCTTGTTTCCCTTGGGCTAAAGAATCAGCGTGCTGATATAACTCGATATCTAACGGTAAGCTTTTTCTTCCATCATATAAATGCGTTGTTACTACTACTATTCCATTGTCTGTCTTACCAATTTCTCCAATATATTGTCTTCCTATCCCCTCAGTAAAATTTCCCGGAGGCGGAGCGTCTCCGGCTCCGCACTTTTTCTATGTCCCGAATCATCTATTATCAAGCTAAAGCCTCTACTAATTCTTGTCTGGCTACACTTGTTCATGATCTCTAACCTACTCTCATTCACCCGATCGCGCTTACCAAGGCGCTTCTGTTAAAAAGTGGTGTAATCGGTGATAAGTCACTCCTACAGCATTCTCTGCGATTTGAAACAGGTTTTTTCTCTCACTTTCACCCAACAATCCCCCTAAATAGTGTCTAAACTCTCTTTTTTGAGCCTTATGAGTAAAAACATCATCAAATCGCTCACACCATCTTTCAAAGCATGGAGGCATGGCTGTGGGAGTCGTTTCTTTCATCTGCTTACTTCAACGTGAAAGCTTTGCTATTTAAGCATTATAGTCTTTTTTACCTTCCTGTTTTGTTTAAGTCCCGTTAGGGAACTCTCGGTTAGCTATGGGGCGACAAGTTTCTCCATAATGAGCAAAATGATGCTCTTTCACCTTGCCTTTTTTAGCAGTTAAATCACTATGACAGTAAGGACACTTAAGTGAAGTCTTCCCCCTGTTTATATCTTCAATACATATCAAAATACCTTCTTTATTTACACCATATTTTAGCCACATTGCCACACCATTATTGAATAGTTAAAGTTGCTCCTACAAGTGTGCTTCAACTTTTCAAAAATGTATCTATCTTCTGGGCTAGGTAATGTTGATCTGAAGAATGTAAGTGTAATGGAGTGAAGCGTAGGCTTCTTGAACCGTAGGCATCGCTTGATCTCGCTCTTTATCTCTTAAGGATAAGTGTAGTTTGTGTGAATGGATACCCGAAAATTTCTTAGAGGAAAAAAAGGAAAGTGAAGGCGTTGGCGATCGCTTTGCAGTAAGGCGATCGCTCCCCCCTTTAACAGCTTGACTTGATTCAGTTCTGGGGGATAATCAGCTAGTCGGCATCCTCTTTATAATACTTTTGGAACCCAATCAGTTAAGCCTATTCTCAGATATGACCCTCACACCAGAACGTAGAGCAGAGGCGCTGGTGATGAGTGCTGATGCCCTGCTGAAGTGGAAAGCGCAAATTTTGGATTATCAGCAACGAGTCAGAGAGAACAAACCACCTGAGCAGACGGCGTTATTTGACATTGCACCCAACCACTGCAACCCAGACCGGATTGATCCTTTTACTTTGCCCTTGCAATCGATGGCGTTTTACAGGATGCCAACAGATGTGGGTAGCGCCGCTATTTATTTTGTGATCGATAATGCTATGCCCTTGCTGCTGTATGTTGGTGAAACTTGCCGTTCTGGTAAACGGTGGAAAGGTGAGTATGGATGCAAGCAATACTTAGATAGTTACCATTCACTGCATTATCATTATGGACTGCAACGGGAAGTGAGCATCGCTTTTTGGTGAGATGCTCCGGTGCAAACAAAACCCAGGCAGCAGCTAGAGCTTGCACTAATTCACAAATTCAAGGCACCATTCAACAAGGAGAATTGGGAGAGATGGGGGCAACCGTTTCAGCATTCTTAGTACAGGTCACCGCAAAAAAGGGTCGGAAATTAAGCCGCGATCGCTAGGTCTATTTGGGCCGTAGAATTGGAATCTGGAATTTGGCACTTTGCGATAACTTTCAAGGTTGACTTTTCATTCCAACCAAAAGGATGTGCTTTTGTATTCCATTCAGAAATAAAAGCTTGTAAACGTTCACTTAAAACTTTTTTATCGGTAAAATCAGATATTTTCAAACGTTTTCGTTGCAAAATACTAAACCATTGTTCAACCTGATTTATCCATGAACAATGGACGGGAGGATGATGAAATACAAAACGCTGCTGTTTGGTTAACCAAGCTTGGACTTTTTTGCCTTTGTGTACGCTCAAATTATCTAACACCACATGAATTGTTGTAACTGATGGGGCAATTTCCTTGTCCAAGTATTCAAGAAATGCAATAAATTCTTCTTGACGTTTACGGTCATAAGTCTGTCCCCATACTTTACCTGTGCGAGTATCAAATGCAGCAAATAAATTGAGCGCTCCTTTACGTTCATATTCATGCTCAACTCTTACAGGTAGTTCTGGTTTAGCTGGAAGAGTTTTGGATTTACGTGGTCGGGGTTGTAAGTTGGTTTTCTTGTCAACGCACAATACCATTTCATCCGGATTTAATGGTCGAGTGTATAAATAACTAATTTCTTTTATGCTTTTAACAAACGCTTCATCTCTTGGGGCTTTTGGTGATAACCACAAATGATGTCGCCAAGGTTTTAATTTATGACTATTTAAAATTCGTCGAACAGTAGATGCAGAAATGCTACCTGCTATGGAAGCTGCTATTACTTGCTGCGCTAATTCTGTACAGTCCCATTGCGATAACGAACGCTGCATCATATCGGGTCGCTCACAAGCAATTTTAACCAGATACAATGCGACTTGAGGGGGAAAAAACTTTCTTGTCGTCCCGGTCGTTTGCCATCATATAATCCTTCGATTCCTTGTTCTATAAACCGTCTTGCCCACTTTCTGATATGACGTTCTCCCATTCCTACGTACTGACTGGTTTTACAGAATATTTCCCCTGATGCCAACATTAATATTGCACGGGCGCGTTTTGCCAAACCCACGGGGGTTGTTGACTTACGAAGCCAACTGTTTAGTATATCTTGTTGCTCACCAGTCATTTCAACCTGGATATTTGAGCTACGTCCCTGCATATCTGATTTTTATGCCATCCTACAAAAAATATCTTCCTCTATTTCCGACCCTTTTTTGCGGTGAGTTGTACTTAGGACTTGAAGCTAAAGACCTAGATATTCAAGTCACCCAAGACGCTGTTCACGTCTTCGGTGAGCGTAAGTCCCAAACTAAAACCGAAAACAATGGCACAACTTCGAGCGAATTCTACTATGGTAAATTCCAACGTGTAATTCCTCTATCTGCTCGGATTCAAAATACCAATGTCACCGCAGATTATAAAGACGGCATCTTGAATCTGACACTGCCTAAAACTGAGCTTGAAAAGAACAAAGTTGTCAAGGTTAATCTTGAATAACCTACTGCCTAATTGGTTGTTATAAAATTCCTATTTGATTTTTGAAAAAGATTACGGAATAATACGGGTGAGGATACAAGTGTAAGAACAGACAATGATAAACCAGCATCTACAAACGGCAACACTATTTAGAGAAGTGGCAACTGCGATCGCTGGGTTATGTGTGGGGGAGAACTGACCAAGAGATAACGGTTCCAGTCGTCAATGAGCGAGAGAAACAAACGTATTATGGAGCAGTGGACTATCTGGAACGAAAATTATTGCTTAAAGCTTACGACAGAGGAAATTCAGAAAATACTATTGATTACCTGCAATATCTACTAACTGAGTCTGACAACCAACGATTGCTGATTTTTTGGGATGGCGCTACCTACCACCGTTCCAAAGAAATCCAAAACTTTTTACATGAACTTAATCAAGGTTTATCACCAGAACAATGGAAAATTCATTGCGAACGCTAAAGCCCCTAATTGTCCAGAGCAAAATCCGATTGAAGATATTTGGTTGCAGGCTAAAACATGGGTTCGACGTTTTTGTGCCTTGATTCCCTCTTTCTCTCATTTAAAGTGGATGTTTGAGTGGTTTATTCGACACACTACGTTTGATTTTCCCACTCTTGGGATGTACGGATTTTTTTCAAAAATCAAATAGGATTTCTATATAAGACTACTCTACTTCCAATAATTGATTGAGATACTAAAAGCCCAGTTATGAGCACTGCGATCGGCAACCCAGCCAACGCCGGAATCCGCAGCGATGCTGGATCGGCAGCATGGACATCAGTGATGTCACCAAGTGGAGGATCAAAGGTGACGGGAGCGGCAGTCAGTCCCCAGTCGAGAGTCCCGATGCCAGGGGTTTCGGCGAACGGCGGACCCATCGGCTCGATAGTAACGATCGCGGCAACGAGTTCAGGACGCCGATCGGCGACGAGCCAGCCATCGGGTCCCGATGCCGAATGGGTAACGATGATCGCAGGTCCTATCCGGTCCAGCAGGCAAGCGAGCCTCGCCGCGTCCATTTCCTGTGAGGCGGCGAGGTCGGCTGGCATCGGTCCGTACGGTGCAATGAAAGCGTCGAACGCGGCATCGTCGTTCGGGTCGAAGATCCACTGCGTCTGGATGCCGTTAGCCGTCGTGGGCGGAAAGTAAACCTCTCTACCTCGCTCGTAGGAGAACGGCGATCCCATCGAACCAACGATGTCAGGGTGGTAGGGCGAACGACCGTGCCCGGGACGGTCAACAGTAAGTACCGCATACCCAGCCTCAACGAATCGCTGCGCCCAACCGGGACGACCATCAGGCGTGTCGAGCCATTCGGTGCCTTGCAACGTGCCGCCATGTACTAGCACCACAGGATAGGGCTGTGTCACGCGCTCCGGTGCCTCCCAGGACACGAACATCGGTCCGCATTGAAACGTCTGCCCATTGCGGGTGACGCGATCGCCGGATACCCAGAAGTGCCCGCGACGCGACGTTCTCGCTGTGGTGTCCGCCCAAAAGGGAATGCTGTCTTTCGGGGGTTCGGTAAAGTAATGGTCTGCGGGCTTCGTGCGTAAATGATTGAACTCCACTATAGTTTTCTCCTGTTCCTTCATGTCGGGATATTAGCCACTGTTCTTGACTCGGCTAAAGTCTTGCTAGGCTACACCCTCTTCTAGTCCTGCCCGCCGACGTGTGATCTTAGCCAGAGCTGACCAGTCTTTGGAACCTAGTCCCTGATCGACCGCTTTGTTTAGGTTCTCTCGCACAATTTCTGCAGCAGGCAACACAGTATGCTTTGCTTTGGCTGCATCAAGCGCTAGATTCACGTCTTTGAGTCCCAAGGTTAGCTTAAATCCTGGTTCGTAGCTGTTGCTGGCAATATTATCGCCATAGCGCTTATAGCTCGGACTCGCGAAAATTGTGTTCGTGACAACCTCGAGAAAATCGCTCGCCTTCAAACCGTAGCTTTCGGTCAGCGCTGTAGCTTCGCCCATCGACTCAATGGCAAGCGTAATCATCATGTTGGCCGCGATCTTCGTCACGTTGGCGTACTTGGGATCATCGCCGAGGTGCCACGTCTTCTGACCCAGAGCGTCGAAAAGTGGCTGAACCGTTGCGATCGCTTCAGCGTTACCCGCTGCGATAATATTCAACTCACCCTTTGCGGCTACGGCAGGAATACCGAGAACCGGGGCGGCAACGTAAGCAATCCCCGCGCTGCGGTGCAGATCGTGTAATTCTCCAGAGAGGGCGGGGGAAATCGTTGCCATCATGATGTGAATGCAGCCTTTACGTGCAGAATCGAGTGCCTTTGAGTCAAGGAGCACACTACGAACTGCTGCATCATCCGACAGCATGGTAATGACGGCATCGTTCTCAAACGCAGCAGCTGGCGATGGCAGTACCATGACACCTTCGAGCGATTTAGCCGCGTCCAAGTTGCGATTCCACACCTTCACGCTATGACCTGCCTTGATCAAATTTGGCACCATTGCAGCGCCCATGCTCCCGATTCCAATAAAACCGATATTCATCGCAATACCCTCCAGAAGTGCTTTTTATCAAAGACTCGCCAATCTGAGTGCCGAGTTTGTTGTCGTGAACCAAGTGTCATCTTAACTTAAATATGTTAGGACAAAACTTGGAACCTGAAAAAACTTTTTTTACTGGTTCCAAATATAGCACATCGACTTGACCCTGGAACTGGTTATACTGGTTTTATGCGCCAATCTGTCCCTACCCATCATCTAACACCCGCCGATTTTGCGTTCCGGTTCACTCCTGGTCGCTTGTCACTGAACCTCATCGCCACCATCGGTGAACGCGGACACCGTGATATCGAGCGACTATTGATACCCGCTGATTTCGCCCGATGGTGCGTCGATGCCGGATTAATGTCGGACGCTTTGGATGTTAGTCCGAAGGCGCTAAAGTCTGCAAAGACGTTTCGGGAAGCCATGTACCAGACTGTGCAATCGCTCCGCTGCCATCACGTTCCCAACCCAGTAGACATCGAGACGATCAACGCTTGGGCTGCCCGATCGCCAGCGGTACTCCAGCTCAACCCGGACGGGCGAAGTGTCTCATCGACTGCGGTTTGTTCTGTAGATGCCGCCCTCGCCTTGATCGCGCGCGACGCGATCAACTTGTTCTCAAGTTCTTTGGTAGAGCGGATCAAAGCCTGCGCTAACCCTGAGTGCGCGATGCTCTTCCTGGACACTTCACATTCTGGTCAGCGCAGATGGTGTGCAATGACTGGTAACGGTTGCGGCAATCGTGCAAAGAAGACTGCCTTCCGCCAGCGCCAACGGAACGCTCCCGTACTTGAATAGGCTGCTCCTAAATGCCGATACAATTTTGAAAGTTAGGTAGCTAAAAATTCGCGAGGAAAAAGCAATGGCTGTGGACTTGACTTTTCCCGTTAATTTATGAAACAACGGAATAGTAAGGGTTTCAGACAATAATTTATTACCAATAAATTAAGATTAATGACAATGAATCACCTTTAATCGGAACGTTAAGCCGTCGCGCGCGGCATGGCTGCGTTTTGTATAATTCACATTGAAGGTAAATGAGGGGGTTTCATGTCAACTGAAAATCTGGATGGAAAGGTCGCACTTGTCACAGGTGCGTCTGGCGGCATTGGAAGCGCCATCGCCAAGGGGCTGGCGGCGCAAGGCGCTTTGATCATCGTTCACTATTCGCGTGGTGCCGATGCCGCGCAAGAAGTTGTAGCCGCTATCGAAGCTGAGGGTGGGCGAGCTATTGCCCTGCAAGCGAATCTTAGCAAGATTGCAGATATTCGTCGCTTGTTTCAAGAGATTACGGGACGCTTGGGCAAACTTGATATTTTGGTGAATAATGCCGGTGTTGCACGAGGAGGACTTTTGGCAGAAGTCACCCAAGAGGACTACGAAGCTGTATTCGACCTGAACGTTCGTGCTGTCCTTTTTTGCTCGCAGGAAGCCGCACCTCATATCGGAAATGGCGGACGCATCATCAACATTTCTTCCAGCACGAGTGTTTACCCACACGCTGGTTCAACCATTTACGCAGCCAGCAAAGCGGCAGTCAGAATGTTCACACAAGTGTTGGCTCAAGAACTAGGAGAGCGCCAGATTACGGTTAACAGCGTAGTTCCTGGCCCAACTTCTCCTGGAATGTTTGACAACGCACCTGTGGAACATCAAAAAGTAGCGGCTCAAAGCTCTCCATTGGGGCGTTTGGGAACTCCTGAAGATATTGCTGAAGTCGTCGTATTCTTGGCATCGGAAAAAGCGCGTTGGCTGACGGGACAAGACATCGTGGTTAATGGTGGCGCAAAGATTTAGGGTTCTGTTGCAAAAACAGGTGGAGTTCTGCTAAGAGTAGAAATTATACTTAATAAGCCTAGCCACTGACATTGTGTTCATGAACCCCAAGCAACCATTCAAATGGCGTCATTTTCAATCCGAAATTATCTTGCTGTGCGTGAGGTGGTATTTGCGATATCCACTCAGCTACCGTCAGATTGAGGAGATGATGCAGGAGCAAGGTGTTGAGGTTGACCACACTACTATTTACAGATGGGTTCAAAATTACTCACCGGAAATAGAAAAACGAGCTAGAGGTTACTTGAAGCCAACGAATGATTCTTGGCGGGTAGACGAAACGTATATTAAAGTAAAAGGTGAGTGGAAGTATTTATACCGAGCAGTAGATTCCTTTGGAAATACTATTGATTTCATGTTAAGTGCCAAGCGTGATCACAAGGCTGCTGTCAGGTTTTTCAAAAAAGCCTTAAAATCGACTCATACTCAGATGCCAAGAGTAATAACGGTTGATAAAAACGCTGCTTACCCATTGGTCTTAAATGAGTTGAAAATTCATGAGAAACTGGATAAAACTACTAAATTAAAACAAGTTAAATATCTCAACAATATCCTTGAGCAGGATCATCGATTTATTAAAAAATTAGTGAAACCAACATTAGGATTTAAATCTTTTCATACAGCCAGAATCACACTAATTGGTTATGAAATCATGAATATGATTCGCAAAGGTCAGGTTCAAAAAGTTGAAAAAGGGGATGTTGTCGGTGAAGTAAAATTCATTGCAGACATCTTCGGAGTTGTTGCATAAAGATTAACCCATTAATAGGGTTTTCATCTTCTTAGTCATTTTTTGCAACACAACCGGCAGGATTACCTGTCATCAATTAGTGAGAGCGGTTGCTATCTGTAACATCTGCGATTTTACACTCAGCCTCATAATGGTGCAACTTTTTCCGAAACTGCAACAAACAGAGCAGGGGAGGCAGGGGGAGAGAAAAAATAAGTATATTTTTAATTAGTTTTAGTAGCAAAAATTACTAAAATTTCTCTTGACTCCCCCTGCTCCCTCTGCTTATTAAACGATGATCTCACTTTTTCGTGTTGCCCCGCCCTCTGTTGTGGTGGAAAGGGATAAATCGGAACGCGTAGCTTGCCGCCGCAGGCATCGCTTGAGCATCTGCACAGACTGGAGCAATCATTCCACATCCTGGCTGATGCGTCATCGGTTGGGATTGAGGGCAGTGTTGATGGATTTGATGGCTGGGGTTGAGATAAAAGGCGACGAGGCGATGATTCAGGTTTTGGCTGACTTCTCCAAACGCAATGCATCTCACGTTAAGGGCATACTCAATCTCACCATTCCCCTTGATGAATCTCCTGTTTGGATTTTGGGGCAGTATCTCTGGCAACGCCGATTTGTTTACTGAATCACGAAGACCACTGGAGGACGGTCAACGAGTTCGGTATTATCGGCTGAATACTGAGGATGTGGTGTTTATCCAAAACGTACTGGATTATCGCCTTCGTCAGCGAGAGCAGAAGGAACTCAAGCCCCAAGAGGAGCAAGAGAGAAACGCGGCTTATGGGGCTAGGATACAGACACAGTATGGGATTAATCCGCTGTCCACACCCCCCATTAATGAAAATAGAAGTAATAATCGGGGGGGTATGGACACAGATGTAGAACTCAGTGATTCTTGGTGGAAACGGGTTAAATATTATGCTCAATTGGCGATTGAGTCGGTAGAGTATGGAGTTAATACTGTAAAAAAACTTACTCAACATAATAATGAGTGATGAACGGTGGGGGGTGATGCTGAAGTTTGATCAGGTCAGCCCAGACAAATTTGCTCAACTGCTTGTCG
>NZ_CAXTNE010000275.1:0-10362 GCF_964245445.1 uncultured Nostoc sp. | reverse complement strand
GGCAGTTGTTGCCGCGCCCCGATCGCAGAAGCTTACATAACTCTGCACAAGTTATACACAATGCTTCTACAACTTGCGCGGTGATATCGCCTCACGTGCAACATCTGCCTCCTTCAATTTCGGATTTTGGATTGCAATCCAAAATCTAAAATCCAAAATCCAAAATTCCTAAAGGAGGTTCTCATGAATATCGCAGAACGCGATCTGCGTCTGGAAATGCTCAACAGTTTGCTGACAACTCCTCACCGCAAACTTGAGCAAGTCGCAGAAATTCACCAGTTAATTGTTGAACTCGATCCCATCTTCTACGGACATCTGGCAGTCTGGTATCAGCGTCATGGTGATGTCCGCGACCACAAAGAAGTGTTTCTTGCTTACTTGTTAACTAGCAATTTAACTGAACACCGGGATGCTGGATTTATGATCCTGCAAGAGTTTCCACCTTATCAGGTGGCTCGTGTAGTGGACTTCATGAAGCAGCAGCAAAACAAGCTACCTCGTTCGGCTCGGACTGCGGTACGGCGTTACTTGAAGACACGGGAGAACAATCCGGCTCTGTTCGATCGCGCCGCGCTGAGAGGTCGTAAGGCAATGAAGCACTTATATGCTTCACTGCACATCAAGCCAAATGAGCGAGCAAATGCGATTCTGTTTGGCGATACTCCTCCAGAGGGTTCCTTAGCAAATGTGCTGAAGCAGCTTGCGAAGGCTGAAAATGCCGCAGAACAGGCACGGCTGATTGTGGAGTTCAAAATTCCATACACGATCGCAATTGGTACAATCAAGCAACTCACACCAGTTGTATTGGTGGCGTTAATCAATAGCATGTCTCCTCAAGAAGCGATCAACAACCTCAAGTCTCTCCAGACTAGAGGCGCAATGGATCACCCAGAAGTCAAAAAGCTGATTGATTCCAAGCTGGAATCAGCGTCTAAGAGTGGGCGTGTCTCAGCATTCAAAGCACAGATTGCAACAGACGCAGCAGATTTTGACGCAGACACCGTTGCTCGACTGGAAAAAGTGACAAATGAGCAGGTGAAGCGGCGCGGTGCGATCGCTCGTCCAACTGCTTTATTGGTGGACAAGTCTGGTTCAATGGAAAATGCGATCGCGATCGGTAAGCAACTCGCTGCCCTAATATCTGGTATCACTCAGGCAGAACTGTTTGTCTACGCCTTCGACACCATTCCTTACGCTGTTACGGCAAAAGGCAAGGAGTTGACCGACTGGGAGCGTGCTTTCCAGCATATCAATGCAGGCGGTGGTACTAGCATCGGCTGTGCATTGGAAGCAATGCGGAAGAAGAAGCAGGTAGTTGATCAGATAATTTTGGTGACGGATGAGGGCGAAAATGCTGCTCCTTACTTCGGTGAAGTCTACAAGACTTACTGCCGTGAGTTGGCGGTAATGCCCAATGTGGTGATTGTCCGTGTGGGTACTCATTACAACTGGGTGGAGAGTCAATTAAAGCAGCAGCAAGCACCTGTAGATACGTTCACTTTCGCGGGTGACTACTACAGTTTGCCGAACATTGTCCCACTCTTGACGCGCCCCTCTCGTCTGGATTTGCTGATGGAGATTTTGGATATGCCGTTACCTATGCGAGATGATAAGTAGAGTTAAAATGTGGTATTGGTAATCAGCGTCACTGATCAGCAATGCCACACTCTACTAGTTTGAGAAAAACTATAAATTACTGAATCTCTAATATTAAGATTAAGAGAATATCGATAATCTAAAAAATAGATGTCTAACACTCACTATTATTTTAAGTTCAAGGATAAAACAGAAGATGCGATCGTGCCCCAAGTTACTGTTGAATTGCTAAATTTTTATTCTAATCAAAATTTTTCCAGAAAAAAATGGATAAAAAAACCGGAATTTGTTGTTAACTACACACTAGCCAGTAATGATAACAAACAAATACATAGTAAGCCAATAAGTTATGGAATAATATCCAAATATATATATTATAACAATTCTTTTTCATCTGATAGTTTTAACTTATTCCGTTATGAGTGCTTTTGGCTCGACAATACTATCGACATTCAAATAGATTTTCATAAGTTTGCTCCAGGTTCAACTGAAGCTTTAACAATTGTTCTACCTCAAGATCAGATGTATGGTGATAAATATCCTATCCATCTCAAAATTGATAGAGAAGGACACATTTATACCTCAATGCAGAGAGCTTTAATACAGCGTATTATTTCTCTTCGCAATAAATTAGTGATTCAATCAAATGAAGCATTATTAAGCGACTGGATTTTTGATTTGAGAACTTTAATAGGAGATGCGATTTCTCTTGTAGATATAACTCTGCATCAATTCTATAATAAAGCCCAATATGACTTACTCCCTGGATGGAATTTTGATAAGCAAAAAGTTGGTGAAAAGTTTGGCAGGAGATTTATAGACAAACTAAAGTGGATAGGTCTAATTACTGGTAATCCATTAGATAACGCACGTGATGAATTATCTTCCTTTCATAAGCTGAGGGAGATAAGAAATCATCTGATGCACTTTGATCCACCATCTTTAGCAGTACCTTTAGAGGAGGCAGCTATTTGGTTAAATCAAATAATCGATGTTGCTTTTTTAGTCAGGAAAATTCGAGAAAAGATAGGTGCAAATGGCTCTACCTCAATTTTGAACTTCATGTTGCAAAGAGAAGTTATTTTTGTTCCCAAACCATCTTTTACAGCAAGATTACCGCTAAATTCTAGAGACAGTGGTTATCTATGTTCATGTTGGCCAACTGGAGAGCAAGATACAGGCAATAACTTAGATACAGAGGATGATGCAACAAAATCAGTAGCAGAATTACAAATAGCGTCTTCTACACAGTTGTTAGAAATTGAGCAGCCATCTGTATTAGGACGTGAACAGACGGATTCATCAAAAAATTCTTCGCCTTCTACAAAACGCTCAACTCCAAAAGGTTTTGGTAAAGAATTTGCATTATAAAATTAGTGTGATTGCTCAACTCAAATGAGGTGATAGAGCTACATAGACAAGGTGTATAAAGTAGCAGCGATCGCTCTACTCAAAAATCTCTCTTTTCATCTCTTGAAACAGTTGTATTGTACTGTATTATGCTAATATTCTGCGTGCCCCAACTCGTGTGAGCCTACATACTAGTACGAGAGGAAAGGTAACACTGCCAAATGCAGTGGGCGTATGTGAATAGGGAGTACAAATAACTTGGGAGGTGGGCTTAGAAGTAGCCATCCTTAAAAGAGTGTGTAACAACTCACTAGCGAAGTTCCTTTGGATGTTCCACTAAGGAAGACTGTTTTAGGCATTGCTTTTAAAATGACGTTTTGATTCATTTATTCTTTTTCGTAGTTGAGTAATCGTAAAATAAGCAAACAATATCCCTAAAGGTGCAACAGTCGATGCCGATTCAGGAACACGTTTACTCTCTACTGTCACATTGGAGTCAGCAGCATCACCTGTGTAATAAACGTAATTAAAAGCGTCTTTATCATTAAGAATACTTGCACGTAAAAACAAACCACTCCACCGGGCAATTGTTTCAATAGCTACATCTTGATTAAGTGTAGAATTTATCGGGTCAGGAATTGCACCAGCAGGATTATTTGTATTTGTGATACTAAAATGATTGGCACCTTTGATATTAATCAGTGCAGCAGGTGGATTTTTAATTTTGTCATAAGTTAAACTAGCCCGGAAAGGCAGCGCTCTGCCATCACGATCCCCTTGCAGGAGTGCAACTGGTATTCCATCATTGTTAATAGGAAGATAAACATCATTCTCATCGCGAAGATTAGCACCATAGAATGCTCCTGCTACAATTTGTTTGGGTCGTGAGAAAGAATCCGGACAAAGTGTTGGTGTCACGCATAAATTTCCAATTGCAGATAATCCTACAGCGCTGCCTAACGAATGACCCAATAATCCTACTTTCTCTGTATCCAGCAAGCCTACAATAGGTGAACTAACATTCTTATTTTCAACTACAATTTGTTGTAAAGCTGTATCAATTTGGCTAGTTTGGGGTAATAATGCTTCGCCAAATATTGGAGCTATACGCTTGCTGTTTGGCACCACTACTACAAATCCATAGCGTGCAACTTGTTGAGCGTAATTAGAGTAATTTGATTTGTCAACTAGTGCGCCTTGTAGTAGTAGTGCTACTGGAAAGGAATAATTGCTTGTTTTTAAGTCTGTTGGATTAGGATAGTAAATATCAGCTAGATTATTATCTCCAGTAATAGTAGTAGTATAGCTAGCAACGTTGTCAAACACAGGTGTTGGATTAAAGGAAGAAGCAGACGCTATTTCATTAATACCCAATACGAGTAACGATGTGCTTGTACAAACTACTGACAAAGCTTTGATATCCAACAAAATAGATACTCCCTTTCTAAGCAACAAGACGTATTTATTCTAATACTTCTGTTTAAAGTACCATAGTATTTGTACCCTTAATTTTTTTCCTGTAGGTAGATGCTAGGGTGTAACCCAAGAGGTTTTGGAAACTCAAACCCTGTCTTTTACCAATCATTAAAATAACGTTGATATCATTACCGCACTGCGATCGCTGCAAATTTTTAGTTAGGCAACGTATATCTTTTTTGTACTGATTAGTTACAGTAGCAATAGTTATATTTAGTTACGCATACCGAGTGCGATCGCCTATATGAAGGATGCTTCCGTACCATTGCCCTTACGCATGGCAGGTGCAAATGAGCGATCGCTGACGCAGTAGATAATTCAATCATCTTCATCTAGCTTTAGCTCTTGTCTTGTAACCAGGAAAGTAGCATTTTTTTGTAGTATGTTGTATTATAAAAATATCCTGCGTGCCCCAACTCATGGAGCCTACATACTAGTACGAGAGGAACGGTAACACTGCCAAATGCAGTGGGCGTGTGTGAATGGGGAGTACGAAGAACCTGGGAGGTAGGCTTAAAAGTAGCCATCCTTTAAAGAGTGTGTAACAACTCACCAGTGGAGTCCCTCTAGTAACTGAGAACACGCAATGCTCCACCAACTTGCACGGAGGAAATAATGATACTAATTCGTAATTAATAGGCTATTTATAAAAAATATTAAGTAAATGAGGTACGATGAGCCGAAGTTTCCTCATTCAGATTTACTTCAAGTCTTTGACTTTAATACTTGTATAGCTTTAAATCCTTCCCATGTCTGACTGAAAAATACGATGGGAATAATCAAGCCAACTGGTTTACCAGTTTGAATCATATTGTGAATGCCAGTTAAAAAATTCAGCAGCATAAATCCCACTGCAATACCCAAGGCAAGTTTGGATTTACGTTGTACAAAAAAACCTAGAACTAGATAGAGTAAACCAAAAGCTAAAAACGAAATTCCCAATATCATACCTTCAGGAACTTGATTGCCAGCTATTAATGCCAGTAATCCCAGAAAAACACCCAAAACTCCAACTGCGTAAATTGCCCGGTAAGCAGATGCTAACCTTTTTTTGTACTCTGATATTTGTTGTGTTTGGATAGTCATGATTTTGAGATTTATTTTGTCAATTGAAATTTTACTTAATAAATACAAGGCTACTGTACTTACTAGATTAATCTAGTCATAAAATTTAAAAATCGGGAAAAGCTTTTTTCTTCCAAGTATGGGAAATTTTTGTGTATTGACGTTCTAGTTCAGCAGTTGCACAACTGAGTGTACGTACTTTTTCCTCAACCTGACCTAACTGTTTCATAACACTAGCAGCAAACCATAATAGAAAGAATGAAAATACCCCTGCAAAACCTTGATTAAGAATATAAGCAATACCACTAACAAATGCACCAATAAATAAAACTATTTGAACCAGCGCTCCATACATATTAAGACGCACAAGGTTTTTATAATCTTCTAATGATTTTTCATTTGCAATTGTTGTATTTTTTTCTATAAAATTCTCAAATTTAGCTTTCACATAGAAAGATATCACAATCGATAATAAGCACATTCCAATATATGCAAAATGCAAAAACATTGTTTTACCCAATGAAAATAGTTGTCTAATTACTGTTTGATTACAAACAGATGTTTTTTTATATACTCATTTATTGGTAATAATCTTGAGTAATTATGCGTAAAGAGAGATAATTATGACTGATATTCGTAAGCTAATCAACCAAATTGCGATCGCAGAAGCACAGTTACATACCACCCAATTCCTTGCGCCCTGCGTCAAAGGTGGACGAGTTCGCACACGGGTAGCCGGGATGATCTACACTTTCAGTCCAAAGCCTAGTAAATTTGAAGGTTGGGGCATATTTCAGCCTGTAGATGAGAAAACAGCAACGGTTGTAGAAGAAGCAGACTTACCCCAGATTGCGGAATACTTGCAACACTTTCCCCAAGTACGGCTACGGTTAGCACATCAACTGCAAAAACAAACTTGGTTAGCATACCCTGTGAATGAAGCAGATATGCGTCAACGGTTGAAGGTAGTTAAGCCGATCGCAGTCTATTTAGTTAGCGAGGGCGTTACCTTTGAGCAAATTATTGCCCGTTGGAATGGACATTCATGCTGGTTTGAGGAAATCGATCGGCGTACCGATCCGGCAATTTCTGAAACTCTGCAATCTGCCGTCAAGCAACTCGCTTCTGCCGAGGAATTACAGTTTAAGGGCATTACTCCAGAAATCCGCACGGTGTATGAATTAGCAACGCGGCGCATTGAGGGCTTTACTCAACCCCAACAAGATGAAAAGCGACTGAAAAAGGCATTGCGGATGGGCGGTGGTGAATTAAATCAATTCCACGATCGCGGCGATTATTGGACAGTCGATTGGACAACTGCTGATGGTGTTCGCCACACTAGCGCGATCGCTAAAGCTGACTTGACTGTTGTCAGTTCTGGCATTTGTCTGAGTGGACGCGATCGCGATTTTGACTTGCAATCCTTAGTAGGTGTAATGGAACAACAAGAATGGTGAGGACAATGAGCATCTTTTTTCACGAACAGCTTTACCGCAGCAATGCTGTGATGGCAAAACTGAAGAATTATCCTGTAACAATTTGTGGCGCTGGAGCATTAGGAGCTAACATTGCAGAAAACTTAGCTCGGTCTGGTTTTGATCAACTTACAGTGATTGATCGCGATCGCATTGAGGAGCGTAACCTTTCGACTCAGCCTTATTACCGTTCTGATGTTGGAGCCTTCAAAGCGAAAATTTTGGCGAACAATTTATATCGAGCAATTGGTACTAAAGTTGATGCTAAAACTCTTGAGTTGACATCAGCAAATACAACCCAACTACTCAAAGACAGCCAGCTAATTGTCGATGTCTTTGATAATAGTGTGGCACGTCAAGCAGTGAAAAATTATGCTGAACAATTAAGCATTCCTTGTCTTCATGCTGGGCTATCGGTTGATTATGCAGAAGTGATTTGGAATGAAGTTTATCGCGTTCCTTCGGAGGTTAATGATGATGTCTGTGATTATCCCCTGACACGAAACTTAGTAATGTTAACCGTAGCCGTGGCGTGTGAAGCGATCGTTTCATTCATTGCTACAGCAGAACAACGTAACTTCACCATTACCCAAAAGGATTTAACTGTTCAATCTCTGTTTTTGTAGATTACGTAGACGCTCTTAGCGGCTTGTCGCAGACATTGCCCATCAGGATTTACCAAATGCGGGTTTATTACGAATTACGTTAGCGTATCGGTAGCGTTCGCGTAGCGTTTCGTAGAGAGGAACGAGCGTCCGTAGGAGCGTCATTATGAATTAACTAGCTGGAGCTTGTCAAAGAATTAAAAAAGTTATATCTGTCCAAATTCCAGAGGATTTCAATTTGGTGAAGTATACAACCTAAGTCTCAAAACTAGGGATAAAGCCTGTTTTATTTCATAGTTCTGCTGTAAGTAGCCAAACAAGTTGTACACCATGACGATTTTTGTTACTTTTGCTGTGCTTAGTTAGTAGTTTTAGGTTCTTTTTCTGATGAGTAATCTTTCTTAAACCCTTTCAAGTTGGGCTTGATGTCTGGTTTACCTTGTTCTCCCTTGAGGCGATTGTTTTCAGAGAGTAACTTCTGGTTTTCTTCTTCTAAATCTTTGACTTTTGAGTTCAGTTGCTTTGTGAGATTCAATAAAAGTTCTACCGTTTGACGCACAGCATTGTCTGCAATCTCTTTTAGGTAGTTATTTGGGATCGGAAAATTAGCTATTGCATACCCACAAAAACTGTCGAAACAATTCTCAATGATAAAAAGTCTATTTAGACAAACTTTTTATCTAGACTAATTGTCAGTATAGTTTGCTCCAAAAATAATTGCATAGCAATGACTCCAATAACTAAACACCAATCAAGGCTCGGAGTTGAAGTCCTGCGGGGTTGCAATCTTAGCAACCTCACAAATCTAGAGTCGCGTGAATTAAAGGAATCACTTTGGAAAGACGGTGTTGTGGTAGTTAGACAGCAACACATCACTGCAAAGCAGTTGAAAGAATTTTCTAGGAAAACCTTTGGTGACTTTATGTTTGGCTATTCCAAAACCAAAACATTAGATCCCGATATTAGCCCAGACCTGCAAAGCCAGGGTGTGTATATCTTGGGTAATCCCAAGGGACTTACTGAAACACCTGTAGGGAAGTTTGCTTGGGAATGGCATCATGATAAAGATGGCGTCCCCAGCACAGAGGGACTGGATATGAATGCACTATATGTTGTCATGCTTTATGGTGTAGAAGTGCCTCCAGAAGGTGTAAATGGGCAGCCCCATACTACAGAGTTTCTCGACATGATAGAGGCTTATAATAACCTAGATCATCAACATCAGCAGCAGTTAGAGCAGATGTCAATGTATCACTCACCACCAATGTTTTATAAGAGTAGCAATGTAGAGACTGATGTACCGAGGAAAGTGCATCCCATTGTGTCTACTCACAAAGTCACTGGTAAAAAGGGATTATATCTAGGTTCGGACACTGCGATCGCAGTTGGTATGGAAGATAGACCAGAGGAAGCAAAACGTTTCTGGCAGGATTTATTTGCGACTGTTCTAGACTGTACACCAGTCTACTCCCATGTTTGGCAGCCAGGAGATATTATTTTTTGGGACAACTCCCAGGTGATGCACAGAGGTACACCCTATGATGCAACGAAATACAAGCGAATTGCGTTGCGTTTAGGAGTTGTGGACAAGGGATAATTTGAGGCAGCGGAAGCAAGGGGAGGCAGGGGAGGCAGGAGAAGCAAGGGAGGCAGGGGGAGAATTTTGGAAGTTGCTAAATTATCCTGCAACTATGCAACGCGGTTTATTGAGGTGCTGTCTCTGGCGTTAGTGTCGATGTAGGAGTGGGGGTTTCTATGGGAATTGGGGTTGGCGTGGGTGTTTCTGTGGGTGCTGGTGTTTCTGTGGGCGTTGGTGTTGGCGATGGGGGAGGGGTGGGATTTTCTGCTGTAATGCTGAGTTGATAATCTATTGGTTTCGATGCTGTGGAAACCACGACAAACTCGTAAAATCCGTTTTCTGGTAATTTAGTTGACAAACTTCGCTCTTTAGAATCTTCTAAAAATTTGATTTTGCCAGAGGGTGAATAGACTGATAATAAAACTTGGGAATTTGCTTGTAGCTTCAATCCCAAAGATTGCTCTTTGGCAAGTCCAGCGATGAATACTTTACCACCACCAGGTTGGAGAGTACCACTGACTGTTTTGCCAGTAGCCCCCGGATCAAAGACAAGTTTCTGGAAAGCGCTACCAGCAAGGATAGCACTGAGTTGATCGCTAACAAATCCGTACCAGACTTGTCCAATGGGCTGATCTCGAAAATCTTTACCACGCTGTTCAGGGAATACATTTAAAAATGCTGCATCTCCCAAATCATACAAAGAACGACTACCAACGTTGATTTTGTTGACTTCCACTTTCCAGCGATCGCGTTCAGCACTTGTATAAGTTCCCAGTTGTCGGCGTGCATTAGAACTCAGTGGCGCTAATTTTTCCAACAATTCTGAGGCTGTTTTATCCCATTCTGCCCGTAAACCTTCATCTTCAGGGCCATCGCTGAGAGTGCGTGCTCGTAAACTGGGATTTCTGTCCCAAAAAACTTGATTCACCAAGTTCACGTAAAAGTTAGAGTTAATACCCAACTGTTGACGGCGATCGCTTAATCTTTCTTTACGCTGCCGTTCGGCTGGTGAATATTGCGCTAAAGGATCGGTCGATTGCTCACTGGTTGGGGTTGGGCTGGCTGTAGGATTAGGTTTGTCCCCTATATCGCGGTTGCTATTGAGTCCCCACCAAACTAATCCAACAGTACCGGCTATCACCGCCGCCACTAGGAAGGTTTTTGTTGGTGTCCACCAGCTTGTGGGCTGAGGGGATGGGGGAGATGAGGGGTATGT
>NZ_CAXTNE010000274.1:0-10428 GCF_964245445.1 uncultured Nostoc sp. | reverse complement strand
CCCTGCCCCCTGCCCCCTGCTCCCTGCCTTATCCCAACGATAATTATCTACTTAGTTTCTAGGCTAGCGCGTGTGGTACGACGGGTTAAAGCATGAGGTGTATCTAGCTCTTGTGCAGGTTGGCTAAGGAGGCGCGATCGCATTTCGTCACTTAGCCCTTGAACATGGGTAAAATCTGCTCCCGCAATGCTTTCTAGATGCTCGAAATCAACGCCAGTCAAATCTGCTGCTCGTAAATCAGCTCCTGCGAGGTTGGCTCCGTTTAAGCGAGCATTGCGTAAAAATACTCCTGGCAACCAGGCTTTCCGCAAGTCAGCCTGACTTAGCCGCGCTCCCTGAAGATTAGCATGAGTTAAATCAGCCCCCCCTAAATATGCTCCCAACATACTTGCACCTTGCAAATCAGCATGACGCAAGTTGGCTGTATTCAACTGGGCACCATTCAAATAGGCATTTGGCCCAATCGCCCCAGAGGATTTGTAATTAAAGCCTTCGGGAAACAGGGTTTGGCTATCATATATTGCCCCTACCAGCTTGGTATCGGTCAAAATAGCTCCTCGTAAATCTGCGCCACTCAGATCAACTCGGTACAAACAAGCTGCCTGTAAATTGGCATCCCTTAAAATCGCTTGGCTGAGATCGGCTGCCCGTAAATCAGCACCACTGAGATCCGCAGTACTGAGATCCGCTTTGCTGAGATTCGCTCGAATCAAAGTAGCTTGATGCAAATTAGCTCTTTGCAGTTCTAAACCACTAAGGTTGAATTGATATAAATCTTCTTGAGTGAGAGCAAACCCTGCCTTGAGGACAGCCAAAACCTCTTGGGGTGTCTTGTGAGTTTCCCTGCTGATCATGAGTTGAAATCGTGAGATTATTTAGGGGTATTGTACCGCGACCCATCTACAATCATTAGGGTCTAAGAAAGGATGGAGTTTTATTAGAGGATCAGCTATGCCTTTTGTACCACCAATGACCATGATAGAGTTTTTCAGTAAGAGTGAAGGGGTCTGGTTTACCCAGCGCACAGTGCATCACTTTGATACAGTCCCGGATCAATCGGGAGAATCAAAGCTTTATGTAGGCGCGATCGCACTTGATGACCCACGGGTAAAAGCAATCTGCCAGCCGCAAGGTATCGATCCAGCTAGTGCTAAGGGAGGTGCTAGCTTTATGTGGCAAGAACATGACGACGATCAAGAACCCAATCTAGATCGTGTCGCTGTCTTAATTGATGTACCAGATGATCAAACAGGGCGATCGGGAAAATTGCTCCGCAACCAAGGCTATGTGGAAAAAATTCCGGTGGTTAGCCGTTACTGGTTTGGACAAGATGGCATTTTAACCATTGATACGGAATATGAAACCAACCAAGGTCAGGAACGCTGCTGGTTCATGACCGATGATTTTCGGGTGCGCGTTAGCACAGTGCGGATGATGAATGGAGTGTATTTGATGACCTATTGTTCTGAACGACGCTATTTAACTGAGGCGAATTTAACACAAATGGTGCAACACAATTTATCTAGAGCATCCGTTTGATCATCTGGTCGCTCATAATCTTGAAAAACTTGCTATTGTTTCTAGTCCATAGTTCTGGCGATCGCCATTAGTAGACATTGCACCATCGCCTAATCCTAACGTTAAGGATCGTTACTTTGTTTAACATATTCGAGACGGCGAATCTGGGAATACCCTATTCTCTGGGGTTAAGGCAATTTAGTCTATAAATTTTATGTATAAGTGCTTCCTTGAGCATCTGGAACAATGGCTTTTGCAACGGTTTACATTAGAAAGTCGCCCAATTCCCCCAGGACTAGAGTATCAGGTGAGCGATCGCGGCAGAAATCCCGCCACAATTCAGAGTTGGTGCTATCAGTGCCCACAGTTACGGAAAATCCGCTATACATACATTGATGCAGGCGCAAGTGCCCAGATTCTTAATAGTGTGATTTATCCCAGTCATAACTACGAGTTGCCTTTACTCGGCATTGATTTTCTCTCTTTCGGTCAGGTGAAAAACCTGATTGTGATGGATTTCCAGCCTTTATTTCAAGATGAAGCTTACTTGAGGAAGTATATACATCCATTGCAGACATTGCATAATAAGTATCCAGACTTGGCACAAGGCTTGGAAATGAAATTTTACGATGCTAATCAGTACTTCTCAAAATATCTCTTATTTGCCAAAACCGATGTAGAAACAGTAAAAACGAGGGTCTTTGAGGCATTCAAAGACTATCTGAATTTGTACTGGCAGATGCTAGTCCAAGCTAAACCTCTGAGCGACCAATCAGACATTCAACGGATTGTCAAAGCCCAAAAAGACTACGATCAATATAGTGCCGATCGCGATCCTGCATCTGGTTTGTTCAGTAGCTACTTTGGACATCAATGGTCAGAACGATTTTTGCATGAATTTTTGTTTGAGGATGCTGTACCCTTAGTAGCTAATGCAGCCAAATAGTGATTTAAATCTACATCACCACAACAGAATATGGTGATTGTTAATTTTGAATGCGTGAATTTTAAATTGGGAGCGAAGTAACGTTGACTCTCTATCAGCCATTTTTAGATTACGCGATCGCGCTTTTACAGGAACGCTTGAATTTGCAGCCTTATGCAATTCCTCAAGGGTTTGAGTCGAAGCAAGCAACAGTGGGCAAAGGCAAACATCACCAAGAGGTCTTAACGACTAGCTATGCCTATCAAACTACCAAACTCCGGCAAATTCGAGCCGCCCATGTACAAGGGGGTAACTCACTTCAGGTATTAAATTTCGTTATTTTCCCCCATCTGAATTACGATTTGCCCTTCTTTGGCGCAGATTTAGTTACCTTGCCAGGAGGGCACTTAATTGCCCTCGATATGCAACCCCTATTTCGGGATGATTTGGGGTATCAGGCAAAGTATACCCAGCCTATCCTGACAACTTTTCACGCACATCAGCAGCATCTACCTTGGGGGGGCGACTTTCCCGAAGAAGCCCAGCCCTTTTTCTCACCCGCCTTTCTCTGGACGCGCCCCCAGGAAACTGAGGTAGTGGAAACCTATGTGTTTGCAGCGTTCAAAGACTATCTACAAGCCTACCTGGATTTTGTTGACCAGGCGCAACCGATAACCGACTCCAAATATTTAGCAGACATTGAACAGGCTCAACTACGTTATCTCCGCTATCGAGCAGAAAAAGACCCAGCACGGGGAATGTTCACCCGTTTTTACGGTGCTGAGTGGACAGAAGAATATATCCACGGATTTTTATTCGATTTGGAAAGAAAGCTGACATCAACGATTAGATGAAGTTAGCCCCTCTGGGGAAGTCAAAAGTCAAAAATCACGCATTCAAAAATTTTGAATCTCATAAATAAATTTAGTTGCTCTGTACCTTTTTATTTCTAGTCAAAGGTAGAGCTAGGACGATCGAAAAGGTTTGTCCGTTGATGACTGAATCTGAGAAAATCGAACATGGGCATTTTAAATCTACTTTTAGGAAACACAACGGATATGGCTGATACTACAGAACTCACTTCAAGCGCTCAAACCAGCCTTGAAGAACTGACAGAAGCGATCGCTGAATTAGAAGAATATCGGGAACGCCTGGTTAACGATACCTTGTCAATGGCGCAGCGTGCCAAAATTATGAAGGCACAAGCACTTGCTAGCCTGCAACCTCAGCTTACCCAGCTAGACGCAACTCTTGAGTCACTACGACAGCAGCAATCTACTCTGACATGTGGTAACTAGTACCCCTTCGGAGAATTAAGAATTAAGAATTAAAAATTAAAAATTTAGGGATTTTTCTCAATTTTTAATTTTACATTTTCAATTTTTAATTGGAGGGAAGCGACGGTCAAAAGTCACCCATACTTTAATTTTAGGCTTCTGGCTGTAATAAAACGGTAGGTTTATTTCCGCCGGACTGTACTAGATCATTTAACAATAACGGTGATAGGGAATTTGTCATGAGTCAATCGCTCAACTTTGAAGCTCCAGCAGTGGATGATCCTATCCTGCGAGTGCAAGCTGAAAATGATGATCTGGTTCAGAGGGTAAATGAGCAGATTACATTAGAAACCTTCGATTCTACAGATCAAAAAGTTCTTAAACAACTCGTGGAGGGTTTAGGAGATCCACGGGGATTGGTGCGACTACGGTTTGCCGAAACCTTGGGTGAAATTGGTGAAGCAGCAACGCCATTTCTCATAGAGGCACTGGCAAATCATTCCAATGTAGTTGTGCGGCGGGCTGCTGCCAAGACACTCACTATCATATCTGACCCGTGTGCTGTGCCAGACTTGCTTCATGCTTTTCTGAATGATGAAGATAGGGTAGTCAGAAGTTCAGCCGCCGGGGCTTTGGCCAGAACAGGAGAAGCATCTGTACCAGCGTTACTGGGAATTTTAGCATCAGACGAGCATGCACAGGACATTAAAGGTCTTGCTGCATGGGCGTTGGCGTTTATTGGATCGGAAGCAGCAGACCATTTATACAAAGCATTGAACGCCGCCTCTTTGGATGTCCGATGTGCTGTCATCGGGGCTTTTGGTCATGTGGCGCAAGAACAGTCAGACGAAAAGTCCTGCAACCTTCTAGTTTCTGCTCTGACTGACAAGGAAGCGCTCATCCGCACTGAAGCAGCCGCAGCCTTGGGACAAGTAAATTATCCTCCCTCTGTGCCGCATTTAATTTTGGCAATTCAAGATACCGATTTAGACGTGAGGAAGGCAGCAATCAATTCCCTTGGTAAAATTGGCGATCGCACCGCATTAAAATCATTACAGCCGCTACTTAATGACGAACAAGAGGTGGTGCGGGTTCTGGCTAAACTAGCGATCGCGCAAATTAAACGCCAGTCCGAAGCAGATGATTGGTAATGTTCCCGTTCATCTACTTGCTGCTTACAACAATTGTTAATTTTGGCTGCTGTCTATTAATAATCACTCTCAGCTACACAAATTCCTTTACATTTGATGCCGTTTGTAGCTGTGCGCTGACAATGAGGACAGAGAATTTTTTCTGTTTCTGGAGCGATATTTGTACTGGTACTTGCTTGTGGTTTATCTTTGCCGATTTGGATGTTCACGCTTATCAGGGTAAAGGAAGTTTGTTGTGGTTTATTTGTATATTTTACCAACCACAGAAATTCCCTCTACCAAGCTATTTTTCTTCCTGTGGGTATTATTTTTCTCCCCGATCAAACTTCATTGTCATTTCTAGGCGAGATAATGCACTAGTGGCAGACTCGCGTACATAGGAGTCGGTGGATTCATCCTGAATCAGGGATTGTAGCACTTCCACACCTCGGCGATCGCCAATTGAGACAAGGGCATTCACGATAGAGATTGCCAATGCTGGGTTGTCTGTGGTTTGCAATGCTTCAATCAAAACATCCACCACAGGAGAACCAATTTCACCTAGAGCCATGACAGCTGCAATATTCACTACAGGATTGGGGTCATTAAGAGCAGTCGTTAAACCCTGCACTCCTTCAGCTGCAAAGGGAACATCTGGATGATTAATAGCGACTTGTGCCAGTGCTTTGGCGGCACTTCCCCGGACGGTGACATTATCACTATTGAGCAAAGCTTCAACTAGAGGAGTCACTGCATCAGGGCCGATCGCGCCTAGAGCTTTGACGGCAGCTCGTCGATAGGTGGTATCCTCTTCATCGAGAATACTCATCAACCGGGGAATAGTTGTCTCATCAGGATTCTCAGCCAATTGCCACATTGCTTGGTCGCGTAGGTGGGGGTTGGGGTGTTTTAGTTGTTGAAATAGTTCTTCTGTGGACATAACAAGATTTTAATAAATTATCAAAAATGTGCAATTAATGTGCAGTGGTTCTCGAACAGGAATGGGTCGAATCCCCATTTGAACTTTCCCCCTTGCTCCCTGCTAAGAGCTCCCTTGCCTCTTCTTCAAGCCTCTGAATTTATCAGTGGTGTGATTAATTTTGAATTTTGAATTTTGTTAGCGCAGCGTAAAGCCTTCTCTTCTCCCAAGGGGAGACGCTACGCGAACGAGAGGCAACGCCTTCGGCATAGCAACGCTATGAGCGAGTCCGCGAGCGTCATTTTGAATTCCCCGTAGGGGTTAACTTGGCTTTTTCACGAATCAGCCAATCATCATCGTTGGCGACTTGTTCATAACCACTGGTATCACCAAGTTTTTCTAGTGCCATCAACGCCGCATACTTCAGATCCCAAATTTTGGTTTCTAGACAGGGTTTCAGTTCGGGAATCGCCCGTGGATCGCCGAGTTCACCAAGAGCGATCGCTGCTGCTGCTCGTGATTTTTGAAACTGTGGTTGTTTATTATGCAAGCCTTCAATTAGTAAATCGTAAGCTGGGGAATGTTTTAACCAACCGAACAGCTTGATCACATGGAAGTGGGCACCATAATCATTATTTGCTTCTTCGGCGTAGGTGGCAAACAAAGCCTCAGGAGCAGCATCAGCGTGATGGTCAAGAATGGTTTTGCTTGCTAAATAGCAGCGCCCAAAGTCTGTTTCATACAACCCCCGGATTAAAGTTGGCAGAGTGGGGGAGCGATCATAACTATGCACTAAATTCAAATCCTGCGGATGGTCGTATAATGTCTGTTCTAAATAGGGTTGAATCGTGGCAAAAGTAATTGCTCCTGCAGCGATTCCGGCTTCTGCCAAAGTCCGAATTCCTCGCAGCCGAAACACCAAAGATACTGGACATCGGGCAATATAGGGAATTGCATCATAGTAACGGGCATCCATTAAATCTTGGATAGACAACCGCCGTCCTAACACATTTGGGTGTTGTAACATTGCCACTACTTTTCCCATCTGGGAATAGTCGCCAGTTAAACGGCAAACTGCGGCCATTGCCGCACTAGCTGTCGGTGGATCGGTATCATCTACAAATTTGCGAATCCGTTCCAGGGCAGGTTGATAATTAAACTTTGTTAATGTATGAATAATCACTCGATAGGTTTGCCCTGGCTTGTCCAGCAATTGAGCAACATCTTCTAAGATATCGGGGTCTTGAGTACCAATTTCACCGATCGCCCAAACAGCATTTTCCACGGTGTAGCAGTCTTCATCAAAAAGACAGGTGCGGATCACTGGTAAGGCTGACTCAGCTTGCAGTCGCCCCAAAGTCTCTACCGACTTGCGGCGGACGATGCGGTTATCCAATGAGGGGTTAGTTTGCTGCACCGCCTGCATCAGCGCTTTAATTGATCGCTCTGTGGGAAAATTGACTAAATGAGAAGCGGCAATATAACGTGAATCATCCTCACTCAATTGGTCTTGAGGCGTATCTAAAAGAGCGATCGCTTGGTCTTCTGTGAGGTTAAAAAAATTAAAAAAGCGTTTATCCATATATATATATCAACTTACCGAATCTTATTAAAAAAACAAACCCAGAGATTCTTTGCCATTACTCAACCTTAACAGGCAAAGCAAAGAGCCAAGAACCTCCAGGCTTGTAGAGTCACAATGTACCCTAACCACCAAATGACAAGTTTGGCAACTAACTAGGAGAGAGAGTTAATAGCGTAGTCTAGTAAAGCATTGTACTCAGTCAATGCTTGAGCAGACATATCACGAGGCGCACAACCACGGTTGCGAGCAAAGCTTAAAGCTTCAACATAAGGAGCAGTAGGTAAGCCTAAAGCGCGATAAACTTCACGTTGTCCAGCAATACCCCACTCATCCAATGGGCCAGTACCGCCAACTACCAAGCTGTACTGAATCAGGCGCATGTAGTGCTTGATGTCACGAGCACACTTGGACTTGAACGTATCGGTGGAATTAGCTTCACCAGCATTGTTCAAGTAAGGATATTTCTTAATAGAAGCGTCGTAAGCTTCGTTTGCAACTTGATCGAGGTTGTTAGCTAGCTTTTCAGCAGCTTCCAAACGAGCAGCTGCACGTTGGATAGAACCTTGTACTGATTCTAAATCAGAGGTGCTGGGGAAACGACCTGCGGCATCAGCAGATGCGATAACGGTGGTAACAACTGATTTCATTTCTTAAATCTCCCAAAAGACTTTTTATTTAAACTGTGTTGGATGTCAATCTGTTGAGTGAATTGCGAATCGCAAGTTCCTTAGCTCAGAGCAGAAATTACGCGATCAAAGTAGCTGGAAGATTCAGCAACTAGGCTAGCGCAGCGATCTTCTACAACAGGAGAACCCATCTTACGCAATTTGTTACCAGCACGAGCCTCACTGGGGGTGTCTTGAATGTGAGCAGCTGCACACGCCTTCATGATTTGAACGGCACGCACGGTAGAGGTGGTGGGTACGCCAAGAGCTGCATAGGTTTCTTTCAAACCGTTCAAACAACGATCATCTAGAACTGAAGCATCACCAGCTAATAAAGCGTAGGTTATATAGCGTAAGATGATTTCAGCATCGCGCAGACAAGCAGCCATGCGACGGTTAGGATAGCAGTTACCACCAGCTTGGATCAAACCTTGGTTTTCGCAGATCATTCCAGCAACAGAATCAGAGACGATGCAGCTAGCGTTGCTAGCGATCGCATTTACAGCATCCAAACGTCTGTTACCATTAGCAACGAAGGCTCTGAGGGCAGCAATATCAGATACGCTAGAAGTGCTGGCATCTGCTGAAATTACAGCTCTAGAAAAAGCGTCAAGCATTTCGCTCTCCTTAAAAATTGGTTTTCTCTGAAACTTGATTGCCTGTTCCCTGAACAAGACAATATAGAACATAAAAGATGACACCTATCTTAGTCTCAGTTATGAGAAACTAAGTAATAATCCTTAATAAACAATCCCCAGTCAGGATTGGTCTGACTGGGGAACTAGGGGTACGCTTTGAGGATTAAGGGCGAAGGAGTAATATCATGTCCGCCTAATTAGTTATAATTCCCACATCTGTGCAAAAAGCGCAGAAGCCTCTTTCCCCCTGCCCCCTGCCCCCTGCGGTCTAAATGATAAGTCTTTAACCGGACACGATATAACGGGGATTGGGATTGTGAGGATGAGGGGGATGAAGAAGATAAGGAAGCAGAAGATAAATAACATTGACAAATGCCTCATGTCCATTTTTCTGCTTGGTTCTAAAAAATAGTGCGATCGTGCTGAGTAAATTCGACAAGCTTTTGGTAATGAACGTTGTGGAGATGAACCTCCTTAGGCAAGAACGACATTAACGCCAGTTGTTGAGATTGAATATATATACCGCCAGAGGATAGAGTAGGCTTGCAGTTTAATCTAGAGAAGGCTTGCCACATCCTTTTGTTTCTACTTGTACTCTAGAAAATTAACAAATATCCCCAGTTACCTAAGTCTGCTTGAGAAGATGCTTGATCATATTGTCTTTGACCATTAACTGCCGCAGCACCTCTAAAAGCAATTTTTGAGATTCTTGCTGGTTTAACCCCTTAACCTGCTGTTCGTAAAGTTTGAGGTTGAATTTCTGCTCTAAGTTAAGTTCCATTGGGATATCCATAGTTTTTACTCTCCGGTGTTTTGCAACATTAGCTTTATATATTCCCTTGAATTAATATTAACAAAAGTTACACCTACTTGACAAGTGGACAATTTTAGACGATGTGCTACTCATTGGGGTTGGTCAACAAAAGCCTTTGCAGCAGGTAACCTATGGTGTACACACAAATGCTGTCGTCCGCAGGTGATCGCACTTGTCCTGTTTCTCCCTTTTCCAGAGTTCTTGTAACAAAGCTACACTTTGTCAGAGCTTTGAGTCCTCTACCAATTGGTGGTAAGTGTGGGTGGAGATGTCTAGTGCCAAATTATTGACCACATCGGGAAGTGCCTGCTATTTTTGGCAAAGTAACGTGCAACAGCTTTTGATCTGTTGCTAAGAGCCGCTATGCTTTTATTCGTCAAGCAGCTAATTGTTAACAGCACAAAGAACTCATACAACAAAAATTAGCCCTGGATTTAGGAGCATTTTCCGAGCAACTTCATTTGATTGATGGATTACTAATACCTTTGTGTAGCTTCAGTCGCGCTCCCAACTGCTGGAGTTTTAAATCCCAAACGGAATATTAAGTCCCACATCGCCTTAGATCATCAAGTTTTACAGTTATTTAGATAATTTGGGAATCCTTTTTACTTTTTATTAGTAAATAAGATGCGTTTGCCCTAGTGTGCAAACCACCCTAAAGCCGAAGTCGTAAAACGCTACATCCGAATTGCCTCCGTCTAAACGGGCAGATGAACGACAGACGCTTGACTGAGTTAACCATGAACCACCCCGCAGCAGGCAAGTATTATTTCTACTTACCCAAGCACTTCCATCAGCAGGCATTCCCCGGTAATCATTGTGGTATTTGTCTTGACACCATTCCCAGACATTGCCATGCATCTCATACAAACCAAAAGCATTTGCAGGTAAACTACCAACATCCATGAAACTATCCCACTAATAAAAAAGTATGGTAATCTACTTCTCAACAAGGAG
>NZ_CAXTNE010000273.1:0-10483 GCF_964245445.1 uncultured Nostoc sp. | reverse complement strand
GGGAGATATCCGAAGTCAAAAAGGCAGCGCTGCACCAACAGGGTGGCTCTCAATTAGTAGTGCAGCTGTATGATGTAACTGGGATTGACTTGAGTTATCAAAGCCCTCACTTTGTCCAGCAGTATGAATGTGACGAGACAGCACACGATCGCTTGGTGGAAATTCCCATCAGCGATCGCGACTACATAGCAGAAATTGGCTATGTCGCTTATGGCGAGTACTGGTTGTTCATCGCCCGTTCACCAATTGTTCGTGTCTTCAGTCCAGTGCATCCAGATCCCATAGTTGATGATGTGGCGATTGCGGATGAAACAGATATTCACTTAAAAGACGCTCAAGAAGAGATCAGTGAAGAAGAAAGCAGTATTGTCCTCATACCTCGTACTTCCCAATGGGCTGATGTCTCTTGGGAGATTTCTGAAACCAAGAAAGCAGCGCTGCGCCAACAGGGCGGCTCTCAATTGGTAGTGCGGCTGTATGATGCAACTGGGATTGACTTGAGTTATCAAAGCCCTCAGTTTGTCCAGCAGTATGAATGTGACGAGATAGCACACGATCGCTTTGTGGAAATTCCCATTAGCGATCGCGACTACATAGCTGAAATTGGCTATGTCGCTGATGGTGGTCGCTGGTTGTTCATCGCCCGTTCAGCGATCGTTCGTGTCTTCAGCCTAATGCCTACAAATCCCACCGTTGAAGATGTAGCATTAACAACCGAAACACTTATTGTTCATACAAATCCCACCGTTGAAGATGTAGCATTAACAACCGAAACACCTATTGTTCATACAAATCCCACCGTTGAAGATGTAGCATTAACAACCGAAACACCTATTGTTCATACAAATCCCACCGTTGAAGATGTAGCATTAACAACCGAAACACCTATTGGCTTGGTAGATGTCCAAGAAGAGAGTAGTGAAGAGGAGAGCAGTATTTTGCTCACACCCCGCACTCCTAAATGGGCTTATGTCTCTTGGCACATTTCCAAAGCTCACAACGAAGCACTGCGACAACAGGGCGGCTCCCAATTGCTAGTGCGGCTCTACGATGTGACTGGGATTGACTTGAGTTATCAAAATCCCCAGCTTGTACAGCAGTATGAATGTGAAGAAGTAACACGCGATCGCTTTGTGGCTATTCCCGTCAGCGATCGCGACTACATGGTTGAAATTGGCTATATCGTTGGTGGCGATCGTTGGTTACTTATAGCCCGTTCACCTAATGTTCGGGTTTTCAGCCGTTCCCACGAAGATTTTTGGTTTGTAGCAGATGCTGAGTTGATTATTCATGGAGCAACCCAACCAAATACAAGCGTAAACATTGGTGGCCATTCCATCAAAATCAAACCTGATGGTACTTTCCACCTACGTCTTCCCTTTTCAGATGGTTTAATGGACTATCTCATAACGGTAGCTGCTGATGGGGAATCCACTAAAACCATTCATAAAAAGTTCTCTCAGGAAACTTCCGAAAGCTAGTAATTTCCTAAATTATCTCCTCGAACCCTATTCTCCCCTTTTAGGGGGGAAGGGGAGAGGTGAAAGTTTATCCAATTTGGGTAAATCTAGCTGGTTTTAAAGCCAAAAGCTCGACCCCATCTAGTAGCCTTTACAAATTATGGAAGAATATTTTCAGCGCAAATATCCAAGTAAGTATCAAAAACCAGTGCCTAAGAGTCCAGAAAACCGCAGACGAAACTAGACGTGGGGCAGAGGGTAGGGGGCATTGTACACTTGTACTGAGTGTTGCCAATTATGATTGACGACTATATTCGAGCCATAATAACTCAAAACCAGATTCCAGGAATTTCTATTGCAGTGGTGCAGGAAGGTGAACCTGTTTTAGTTAAAGGCTATGGACTGGCAAATATTGAACACTCTGTTTCAGCTACTGAACACACAGTTTATGAAATTGCGTCTGTCGGTAAAACTTTCACCGCTACAGCCGTAATGATGTTGGTGGAACAAGGGGTAATTTCGCTAGATGATCCGATCGCAGATTATCTCGATCATCTACCCCTAGCTTGGCAAAATGTCACAATTCAACATATTCTGTCTCATCAGTCTGGAATTCCTAGCTATACTGATGCTCCAAACTATTGGGAAATTACCCATCTTAATTTATCGAAATCTGAAATTTTGGCTCTAGTTACTCACCTACCTCTCAAATTCCAACCGGGTGAGTTTAGCGCCTATGACAACACAGGCTACTATCTACTGGGTTTGATTTTAGAAAAGGTAACTGGACAATTTTATGGAGATTTGTTGCAAGAGCGCATTTTTGCTCCTTTGGGAATGAACGCAACCGTGATGAATGATCCCAAAGACATAGTGCCACACCGGGCTGCTGGCTATCGCTTGCCAAACAGCAAACTCGTTAACAAACCTTACTACAGTCCTTCTGTTACTTATTCTGCTGGAGGTCAACTTTCCAGTGTAGAAGATATGGTGAAGTGGGAACAGGCGCTTTGTGGTGGAACTCTATTAAAGCAATCAACCCTTAATAAAATGTGGACTCCTCATTTTCCCAATCAAAGGGATGATTGGGAAAAATTAAGATATGTTGCAGGTTTAGGTTGGTGGGTATTTAATTATGGCGATCGCCGAGTAGTGGGTCATAATGGTTCGATTTTAGGATTCGCAAGTAACATTACCCGCTTTATTGATGACAAAATTACCGTGATTTTGCTTTGCAATCTAGATAAAATTTCCCGGCCAGATGCGATCGCTAAGAAAATTGCTGAATACTACTGTCCAGTTCTTACGGAATTAGTACTTCAGCCTCCATTAGGGGAGAAGGAGTAAAACCGATTACTCCTGAGCGAATTATCTTGACTCCTGTCTCCTATGGTGATAATTTAGCGGGTTTCAAATTTCTGGCTTTGTAGAACATTTCCAAACTATCGCGATCGCCTACAAAACGCCAGTGCCAAGGTTCATAACTCACACCTTGAGCATTATCTTTAGGAAATGACATTTCAAAGCCAAAACGCGCTGCATTAGCTTGCAGCCACTGATAAGCCTTGGTATTGTCAAAGTTAGTTTGGAGATTAGTTGCTGGTACTGAACCGTCTCCAACATCCAGAGCATAACCTGTGTGATGTTCGCTATGACCAGGAGGAGCGCTGAGGGCAGCTCGTTGTGCTGGCGTTTGATTTCGTTGGGCACCGACAGCAAAAAACAACTGCTCTTGGTCTTTGACTGAGCGAAAGCCAGAAATTGGCACTAATATTACACCTGAACGCCGCGCTGCTGCTACCATCTCCTCAAACTTTTGGGCAGCAGGTTTTCGCATTCTAATGCCCCTGTTTGCGGAGATGGTTACTAGTTCTGACTCAGGGGCTTCTGGATATAGAAAATGCCCTAACACAGTATCGCTGGAATTATTAGATGCTGCTGGACTCGCAGGAGCAGAAGTAGCTGGTAAAAGTTGAGAATCGGCGGTTTTTTTAGGTGCAGTGACGAAATACAAAAAACCGCTAATTAAAAACAGGAGGATAAATCCTGCAACTCCCCCAAAAAGCCAAATTCGGGGTTGCAACCAAAATTTAGGTGTTGCATCAGGGGTATCGCGTACAGCCACTGGAATATCATCACCAAAGTCATTTGATGAGTTTTGCGGTTTTCCAGAAAACCCAGCCTTATTCAAGGGTAAACTCCTGTTTTTGTGGGATAACCATAACAGATTTTGCACTGGACAAAAGTAAACGTAACAGGTAGCATTTTACATCTGTGGTTTTTAGGCGCAATCTTGACAAACCTTTTAGAACTATACGTCAAGCTGGGAGGATTAGTCCTGGTAGGTTTTATTCTGGGACGCAAACTTCCTGTGACAGTTCCTACACGTTTGGGACAGTTTCTTTTTTGGGTGGGAGTACCCATCAGCATAGTATCGTTTTTGCGTCAATCTAGCTTGTCGGGGCAAATTTGGATTGCACCTGCGATCGCTTACCTCGCCATTTTACTGGGAGCATTTTTAGCTTGGTTAGGGATTAAAGGACAAGCCTATTTTAGAAATACTGTCCCCCAACCACCAACTCAGGCTAGCTTGATATTAGCAGCAATGTTGGGTAATACAGGTTATCTTGGTTTTCCCATCACCTTAGCAATACTAGGCAAGGAATACTTTGCTTGGGCGCTATTTTACGATTTGTTAGGTTCATTCCCAGGAGCCTATGGCTTGGGTGTTCTAATAGCAGCCCGTTTTGGCGGCGGTGTCCAGAATCACTGGCAGATTATTAAGGCCATTTTAATTAATCCTGCCCTATGGAGTTTCGGATTTGGCTTGCTGGTTCGGGAAGCGACAATTCCTACAGTAGTAGAATTCTGCTTGGAGAAATTTGCTTGGAGTAGTGTAGCTTTATCTCTTGTGTTAATAGGAATGCGACTAGGGCTGCTCAAATCTTGGCGTAGCTTACCACAAGCAGGGATGAGCTTGGGAATCAAAATGCTGCTAGTTCCCTTGATATTGGGCAGTATCTTACCACTGTTTGGATTAACTGGTTCCACAGCAAAGGTAATTGTCTTACAAATGGCAATGCCTCCAGCTTTTAGCACACTGGTAATTGCTGAGACATTCAATCTTGATCGCGATCTGGCAGTTACTGCCTTAGCTGCTGGGGCTATACTATTGTTGCTTACTCTCCCACTTTGGCTGTGGCTGTTTTAGAACAATGCCATCATTGGTAAAATACTTATTGCTCCTAAGTTAAGTTCTTTTGGAGCTTCAGCTAATCTAATTATTTTGTTCAACAAAAGACTAGCAAATAACAAAGGTATGCACCATCCGTTACTCATATATATTAAAGTAATGAATTAATTATGCGGACATGATATAACTTTTCTTGATAACCAGCTTTTGATCTCCTTGACAGTTTCCGGGCTGAAGAAGTATTTCTCACTTTTCTAAAGTTCTTACACTCAGCACTTGCGGTGGTGTCGAATCTGGCGGATAAATCACATCTACCTGTACTATCCGCTTAGTCAAAGGTGGAAGTACAAGCTGTACCAACGGTTCTAACACCTGACCAGTTCTGTGCCATAGATGTATGTAGCGCGTCTTTTGTTCACCTTGGTCATCGAAATAGCGTAGCCGCACTGTACCACGGAAGAAAGGAAAATCTAGGGATGGTTTACGGAAACGCAGACCACCTTGGGATAATTTATCTTCCTTCAAAGGTGTTTCTAAAGTAACAGTTACAGTCTGGTTTTGGTTAGTATTATTGCTTAAGGGTAAGGTGAGTTTATATTCCACCCCATAATTACCATGTGCTTCATAAGCCGTATCTGGATAACGTACCAGCATTTTGGCCGTTTGGATTTGTTGAGTGCCCAATCGACCACTAAGCAATGTGTCTAAAGCATAAGAAATAGCTTTGCCATGCTGGGGAATAGTCAGATTTGGGCTTTGGGGATTATCCACCAACTTTGCTTGCCATTGGGAACCACTAGACACACCAGCTACACGCCCATAAATCAGTGCGCCACTGGTAGCATTTGGAGGAGTTGGGGTTTTATCTCGCGGCCCGGCGAAGTTCCCCGTATTTAGTAAAGCTTCCCATTCTGCGAGAGTGGGTTGGCGTTCTGTATTATCAGAATTTTTCTTGGCAAACATTGCTAAACTTGCCACATAAACTCGATCGCTACTCCGCAGCCGCATAAAGCTAGAGCGACCATTCACGGGCTTTTCTAGATTTCGTACAGGAATCGGATGATTTAGTAACATCTGACTTTTTCCTGGAGGAATTATCAGCTTTGCCGGAAAATCTGCTTGTCGAACACCTCGGAGTACATCACCAACAGCGCGTAGACGCTCTTAGCGGCTTGTCGCTAGACATCGCCTGGCCCTGAGTAAGCCTTACCATCGTTATTTTCTATGTAGGGGGATAAGGTGACAAAAGGCGCATCCTGCATCAAATAACTCGCTGCTTGCAATACATCTACTGTTACAGGTTTTTTACCAGGGTTATACAGAATTACCCCCAGGTATAGCGTTTGTAAATCCTTGGGAGTGTGGCTGTAGTGGTGGGCGAATAAGTCAAAGCGTCCCTCCAAAGGAAAATTGAGGTGCGCTGCTGGAACTTTTTTACCATTTGTAGGAAAGGTAGAAACTAAAATACCCTCGGTTTTAATCCATTCTGGGCTATTGCTGTTAAAAACGGGTATTGTATTCAACTTGCCTGGTAGAGGTCGAACTTCTCCTAGTTGCACGATTTCTTGAGGTGCTGGCTTTGGTGAAGTTTGAGCGATCGCTGAATTATCTTTATGAGTTGTGCATCCAAAGGTTTGAGTTATGGCAAGTCCTAATACAAGCATGAATACAGATGATGGTAAGGGAGATGGCATAAATTTGAGCAAAAATCAAGCTGTGGTGTTAAAGATAACAAGTTCTTACTACAAGTTCCTGGAAGCGCATTTCTGAGAATGCGTTCGCCCTACAGCCCTTTGGGCATCCTACGGCAGGCGTTGGCGCAGCCATCGCTGTTTGTAGTACTTGCTATTTAACACTCACGTTTCACCTTTACTACTCCCCCTCTGCTATCAATGTTTTAGGACTAGGGCGTGTTTTCAAACTACTCGTTTAGCCTCCTAACTTTTTAGATTTCCCTAAATCCCCCGATAAATTGGGGGACTTTGATAAGTTTTTGCCCCCCTTTTTAAGGGAGGTTGGGGGAATCTAAGACTTTGAAAACACGCCCTAGTCCTATGTTTATAAATAGTTTAGAAGCATTATGCACCCTGTACTGGATGCTGCCCATAATATGGCAAAGCCTCTGACCAATTAGGGAATTTGCCCTCTTGCCAATCGAGATTAGCTAGTTCCAAAATACTTGTCACCGTTGCTGCTAACCCAGATTGGGCTTGAATCAACTGATAATCAGTGTTCCAATTCACTAAAGTTTCCTGCCATGCTTCGGGTGTCAACACTCTATCTGGCAAACACACTTTTAGTTTAGAAACATCTGGCTCAAACTGATAAATAGCAGCAAAAATTTGACCTCGTTGTGCTGGCATTTCCACAGCAATGGTTTTGGGATTTTGACTTTTACCTGCTTCTGACCAAGCTAGTGCAGCCAAAGTAGAAATCGCAAATACAGGAATATCTAACTGTTGCCCTAAAGTGCGAGCAGTGACAACGCCAATTCGAGTTCCTGTAAAGCCGCCAGGCCCTTTTGCAACTGCGATAAAGGACAAATCTGCCCAAGTTTGCGGTTTGATAAATTCAATTAAATGTTGATGCACTAAGCTAGATAAATCACGCCCCAAATTCCAAATTTGAGAGCGATTTTCACCAGCAAAGTTACTAATTGCCAAACCTAATTCTGGTGTGGTGGTATGTAGTGCTAAAGCGTATTTATTTATTGCAAGGTCTTTTAATTCCGTTGTCAAAGTTACTTAAAATATCTATTTTTATAGAGTTAACGCTATTTATTTAAGCATATAACATAGCAGTTCTTAATTGAATAGGTTACGAACAGAAGTCTCAGGGCAAAAGTTTTGCTGTTTCAACAAAATTAGAATGCGATGGCGCAAGCGTCCGCCGTAGGCGATCGCAAATGTTCGCTTGCTGTTCACTCTCTAATAGCGATCGCTTTCCTGACATCTCCTCCCCATACCATGAATTCGCGATCATTGAAGAACGAAATCTCATTACAGCAGAAATCATCTATTTGAACCACATCTGACGTAAGGACACAGCAATGCTGTGCCCCTACCGCCTGTCTATTTAGCTGAAAATAGCTGTAAGATACACCAATCATTTTCTGTCAAGTCGGCACTAATTCACCAGGACGCAACTTCGACCACTTACCCGTTTCTCGCTTAAAGCTCAGACAACCAACAACATCCCATTCCATTTCAATTACATCATCTTTAGTCCGAATGTTGACATTGATAGAAGGTTCATTCGGATCAAAGTTCGGTGTTTCGGTCAAGTGAGGCTGTTGGTGCTGCCCTTCTACAGCATGATAGGTAACACATCGGTCTACATAGTGGCAATTCACGCAAATACACATAATAGAACCAACTCCAGGGGCCTTTATTGTTAATCTAACGTAAGCCCAACTGTTATTCATGAGTTGCTGGGTTGATTTTTATTACAATGCTTGAAGAAGAATTCAGAATTCAGAATTCAGGAGCGGAGCAAGGAAAGTCCGTTTTCGATCAAAATCAACAGCGTGGGGGATTCAAACCCGCCACTGACACCGTAGCCTCTACTTTTCTCTACAAGATGCTACTCGTAGCTTGCTTCACCGTAGGAGTACACAATCTAAAATCTAAAATCCAAAATGGTATTAGCTCCCGAAAATTGGCCTTTCAGCTTGGAATTCTTGCCACAACCCGCTTACATGGTAGGTGGCGCTGTACGAGATGCTCTCCTTGGCAGAACTCGCGAATATCTGGATTTAGATTTTGTTATACCATCTAAGGCGGTAAAGGTAGCGAGAGCGATCGCTCATCATTACAAAGCTGGTTTTGTGTTACTCGATGCAGAACGACAAATTGCTCGTGTGGTTTTTCCCCACGCCACGGCTGACTTTGCCCAGCAGGAAGGAGATAGTATAGAAGTTGATTTGCACAGACGGGATTTTACAGTAAATGCGATCGCTTATAATCCCCATACCCAAGAAATCATCGATCCTCTGCAAGGTTATGTAGATTTACAACAGGGCATTTTGCGAATGGTATCACCTGCGAACCTAGAAGATGACCCTTTACGGTTAATGCGAGGTTATCGCCAAGCCGCCCAATTAGGTTTTACTATTGAGCCAGCTACTCAAGCCGCAATTCGTTCTTTGGCATCACATATCAGCAAAGTTGCAGCCGAACGAGTTAGGGTAGAAATTGGCTATCTACTCAGCAATTCTCAGGGTACTCCTTGGATCACAAGTGCTTGGGAAGATGGTTTACTTGCCCCTTTCTTCAAAAATGCCACCCGTGAAAGCTTGCTCAAACTAGCAGCAGTTGACAAAGCAGCTGCTTTAATGATCCAAAATTGGCAACAATTAGGGACACAATTGCAAGAATATGTCCGCGATAGTATCAAAACCACTTGGTTAGGTATTGCCAAACTTGCTTGTCTTGTCAACCCAGATCCGGAATTAGCAGAAATAGAGCTACAGGAACTAACTTATAGTCGTGCCGAAATCCGGGGTGTAACCACTGCCTTGAAACTGTTACCGCAGCTTCAAGTAGTCGATATGTCTTTGCGAGAACAATACTTTTTCTTTCATGACGCAAATATTGTGTTTCCCGCTACGACAGTATTAGCTGTAGCACTTGATATTTTAGTAGAGGCGATGTCTGGTGACAAGCCACTACACACAGCAGTGGAAACCAAAGCAAAATGCTGCCCTATTTGGGCACCTTTGATCAACCGCTACCTGAACCCTGATGATCTGGTCGCTCATCCCACTCCACTAGTGAGCGGGAAGGAGCTAATTATAGCATTAGATATTCCAGCTTCGCCAATTATCGGGCAACTTTTGAGAGAAATTGGTGTAGCACAAGCTGAGGGGAAAGTTTCAACAACAATAGAAGCGATCGCTTATGCACGTCGGTTACTTGAAGGTTAGATATTAATTCACTTTTTTCGGTCAGAATTAATTCTGTTAGCGGTAGCGGGGCGTTTAGCCCATTCTCACTCCTGATACCAATTCCAGAAAAAGAAGAAAGCCGCTCAAAAAATTGGTTGCAATTTAATCGTTAACCCCACAGCACAAGAAGTTTCTTAGAAGAAATCCGGGGGTAGCGTAGCAAGCTTTCGGCTCAATGATATACCAAAATGAATGCGTGAATTACTCAAATGAGAAAGCAAACTGGAGTTTGAGAAAGTAAAAGCTCATTTTACTTGCGGAAAACACCAAAATGAGTAAGTAAACTGGGGTTTGAGAAAGTAAAAGCTGCTTTTGCTTGCGGAAAACACTAAAATGAGAAAGTAAAAGCTGCTTTTGAGTAAATCAAAGCTTATTTTGAGTAAGTAATCAGGCATTTTTACTTAGTTCAATATGAATTTTAGTTTAGGCGATACCTTCTCTACGAAACGCTACGTGTAGCTTGCTTCCCCGTAGGGGTACGGTAAGCTTTCCTGCGGAACGCTGCATGATCGCTAACGCAAATCTAACTTTTAACATGGTACGCTTTGCACAAAACTTGCCTATTCTTGATTTGAGGAGGGGCGATCGCGTAAGTGTGCTAAATTATTACGCACAGTAATAGTATCAGGATGATTTGTGCCTAACCGTCGCTCAAAAATATCTAATGCTTGCATATACAATGGTTCGGCTTGGCTGTATCTGCCTTGGGAGTTGTAGAGTCCCGCTAGGTTGTTGAGACTTTGTGCGACATCTGGATGTTCTTCTCCCAGCAGCTTGTGCCTGAGTGCCAAAGCTTGGATGTAAAGGGGTTCGGCTTCGTTGTATCTGCCTTGACCTGAGTTCGACGTAAAAAAAAAGTCTCTAATCCAGGCAGAAACGGGGTTG
>NZ_CAXTNE010000272.1:0-10554 GCF_964245445.1 uncultured Nostoc sp. | reverse complement strand
TAGTTCTTAATGCACTATTACTTACTGTACCTCATGCACCTCGAAAATGCTGTATCTGTCATCTATCACCGTTTTACTAATACCAAAATAAATATGTATATAAGCGAAGAACTTAATAGCCTTGGTATTGAGGTTTGTGGTTGCGTAAATGGTCGATGATTTCAGTTCATCCTTTGCCTCAGCTGGGCCAAATATTAGAATAGACTCTGCATCACAAATACTCGCAATGACCGCATCGTAGTAAATATTGAGATGTCCTGTGAAAGTTCTCTAGCGGCTATCATCAGCAGGTATCTGAAGTGATTCATAAGTACCTTTAAGAGGTGAATCACCAGAACGCTTTCAATATTTAGTAATTTTAAGATAAAAACCGTTGGATTTTTTTTGTCAATTGCTCGGTAAAAAAAGACGATAGGATTCGCTGTCTAACAGAATTCTGAAACCCAGCCACATCAGCACGAAGGGGAAAATCTTGCTAGCATAACGGCTGAGTACCAAAGCGATACCAGGTAGACGAGTCAGATTATAGGACATAAACAGCCAGCAAAAAATAATGAAATAGCAAACTGGTACGATTACAGTGAGATTTTGGATTGAACTAGTGGCAAACAGGGGGATATAGATCCCAAGATTGTTGCCGCCGTTGGCAATTGTTACCGAGGAGACTCGATAGGTCTGCGGATCGCGGATTACGTCCCAGAGCGATCGCTTTCTGGAATCAAATCCTCGAAATTTAGAGTTTCTTTTCAGATTGGCTGACTTATCTTCGGCTGAATCATCCTTATTCAGGTTGAACAAATTGTTCAAGCCAATGAGTATCGGCAGAATCCCTAGTAGACCAGTCCAAGTTGACGGAATTGCTAGACCCAGTAAGAAACCAAACAAACTTACTATCACTAATGCCGTAAACCCTATAATCTCACCAACTACAACATGTTGAGGACGAAAAGTCCGATTAACCTCACTGAAGAAGGCAGTTAGATAAATATTGTCGTCAAACGTTGTTGCCACAGCCGTAGCTAGCCCGATCTTAATTGTCGCAATGAACCAATCCATCACCATTCCTCACTCAACACCTGTCTGATGACCGAAACTAGCGATCGCTCAACCTTTGTAGAGAATTCCCACAATATCGATATGATAATGTGAGTATCGCATATTGGGTGTAACTCAGAACAAATCTGGTAGTTTATACATATCAAGCGGTGCTTTGACTTTATCCCCCATCTCTAATTCATCCGGCAATTTCCATCACCTATATTTATTTATCAAAGGAGTCATTATGATTAGCCGTTTGATTGACCTTCTGCCTAGATGGACAGGTCAAAACATCTTACGGTCGCTTGCATCAGCTACTCGTAGATCGGCTGCCTACAGATTTGCAGTTCGATTTTGCATCGGACTTATCTCGATTTTGGTCTTGACTCTAGTTTTTGACGGTCATGCTGTTGCCACTTCTGAATCTAGCAATCAGCTTTCCTCTTTAATGAATCAGTTCAAACTACCCAAAAGCTCCACAATCCAGTTACTGGAAACTGTGGGATTGTTTATAGGGGGGATAATTTTTTGTATAGTTTTGGATCGCTGGTTTTCTACCCGTTCTGCTCAATCTAGCAACACGCCCTTAGCTGAACAAGCGCGGCGGCTCAAGCAACTCAAAATAGGATATCCAGAGGGGATGACAAATCTGGAAGTTCTTCGTACTCAAGGCTTACTCGAAACCCGTTTGCAACCTTATGGGCTAAGTGTCACCTGGACAAGCTTTTTATCAGCCTCTTCTCTAATAGAAGCACTCAGCAACGGGACGATAGACTTCTGCGGCGGCGGGGCCACAGCCAGCATCTTTTCTCAAGCTGCGGATCATGTATTTGTGCGGGTGGCTAAAGAAAAATATACCGCTCCCAAAGGTCAAGCGATTCTAGTACCGGAAGATTCGCCGATTCAGACCATTGCCGACCTGAAGGGTAAGAAGATTGCTTTTGATAAAGGCTCAAGCGCCCATTATGTGCTTGTGCGATCGCTGGAAAAAGTCGGCCTTGATTTTAGTGACATTGAGCCAGTTTATTTGACACAGCCGGAGGCGCTGCCCCGATTCCGCCGGGGTGAAATTGATGCTTGGGTGATTTGGGTTCCCTACACAGCTACTTTTGCCCGAAACGCTTACCCAGGGCGCTCGATTGCAGACCTAGAGAGCATATTTGGTGACAAAGCCTCGGTGGAAGTTCCGACCTATTACTACGCGATTCCAGAACTGGTACGCGACTATCCCGACCTGCTCAAGGTGATTTTAGAAGAGGTAAACGAAGCTGGAGCTTGGGCTAAGAAACAGGAATTAAAAGCAGCTCAACGAATGGCAGAACACCATGAAATCGATCCATCGATTGTAAGTACTTTACAGCAACGTAGTGCCGAACGCGCCATCATCCCAATTGACGACCAATCACTCACGGCTCTACAGCATCAGGCAAATATATTTAGAGATTTAAATCTGATTCCTGAGCGGGTGAATGTCAAAGATGGAACCTATAGCTTGCAGACTAAGCAAAACTGGACTTATTAATTTCGAGACTGACAACGAAAGCAACTTAGCAAGTCATTGGTCTAAATCTCTTCGTGCTAGGGACATTATAAAAATTAAAAAAAGTGTCAAATCTGAATTCCTTTTTTCCGGTCTGGTTCTTTAAAAGCGATACTTACGGTAAGCTACGCTAACGCATGGTGGCGGATATGATCTTCAATAAAACTGGCGATGAAATAATAACTGTGGTCATAGCCTTTTTGGTAACGTAAGTTTAGCGGCTGGTTAACATCTGCACAAGCTTGCTCAAACACCTCTGGTAGTAATTGTTCAGCTAAAAATTTATCAGCAGTCCCTTGGTCAATGAGAATCGAACTGTGATATCCTACTTTTTTGACTAATTCACTAGCATCATAAGCACGCCAACTTTCTTGATTGTTGCCAAGATAACCACTAAAAGCCTTTTGGCCCCAAGGACAACGCATAGGTGCAGTTATAGGTGCAAAAGCTGATACTGATTTGTAAAGTTCTGGGTTTCTCATTGCACAGACAAGTGCCCCATGTCCTCCCATTGAATGACCGAAAATACCTTGTTTTTCAGATAGCGTAGGGAAATTTGCGGTAATTAAAGCAGGTAATTCCTGGACGATATAACTATACATTTGGTAGTTTTTACGCCAAGGTTCTTCTGTAGCATCAACATAAAAGCCCGCACCCGTGCCAAAGTCCCAGTTATCATCCTCACCTGCAATGCCAGTATTACGCGGACTCGTATCTGGTGCAACCAATATCAAACCATACTTAGCTGCAAAGCGCTGTACTCCCGCCTTAACCATAAAATTCTCTTCCGTGGAACTTAACCCAGAGAGGAAATAGAGAATTGGTACAGGTTTTTGAATTGCTTGTGGTGGTTGATAGACAGCAAAGCGCATTTCACTGTTACAGGTTGAGGAAGAATGACTGTAAAAACCGAGTTTGCCACCAAAGCTTTTATATTCGGAAAGGAGGTTGAGGTTAGACATTGGTTGTATTTTCAATCCTTGAGCGATCGCCAGAGAAAAATTATTTTACCGTGAACTACCTGGTAATTAGCACGCTATAGCGAGCGCACAATATGCCGCAGTTGCGCTCGCTTTGAGAACCGAAACCAAATTGCGATCGTTGGTTGGCGCTTCATCCTCTCCGCACTCGCTATGTTAACAGGATAACGAAACCAACACACAATTAAGCGACTAGTAGGTTCATAAGCCAACAGCCATGTTTTTTCATAGCCCACCAAATCACTAATCCAAGGTGGATCTAGGTTTTCCTCTTGGGCAACTCTAGAGATGAAATTAGCAAAAGCGATCGCATCTTCTTTGTGTTTTTTGATTCCTTTTGGTACATGGGTTTGAGCATATCGCCAAAACAAGGCAGTAAAATTTTTACCCAACGCCCGCGCAGTGCGTGGAAGTAGTTCGCGTACTTCTCCCAATCGTTTCCACTTCAGAGAATTGGCAAAGATATTTACCTCTTTGGCTGAAAGTTGAGCTAACTTTTGTGCTTCATCGCAACTCAGCCCCAACTCTGCGCCAACGGTTTCTGGGTTAGCAAAGAAACGCTCTCTCAAATCGGTATTAGTGTAAAGTTGGGCTAAAACTTTCTGGGTTTGTGCTAACCCCATCTGCCATTACTCCTGCTAATGTCCCGTGCTTTTTGCAGTTCTTTTGTCAATTCTGCAAAGGGTGGCAAGTTTTCATCTCGTTCTAGAATAATCCCTTTAACTGGAACACGGGCAACGACTTCCTCCATAAGTTGCCATACTTCCACTGGTGTGGATTGCGAATGGCTGTCAATTAATATACCATCATGCCAATGTCCACCAACAAAATGTAATTGTACGATGCGATCGCACGGTAATTGTTGCAAAAACTCATGAACATCATAGCCGTAGTTCACAGCATTAGTGTGGAGATTTGTTACATCTAATAACAGTCCACAATCAGAACGTTCTACCACCTCGGCTAGAAACTGGGCTTCAGTCATTTCTGCACCTGGAAGCGTCACCATGTAAGTGATATTTTCCAGAATCAGTGGTACATCAATCCAGCGACGCACCTCGGCAATGTTGCGACAAAGTACTTCCACAACTTCTTGAGTATAAGGTAGCGGGGACAAATGCCCGATATCAACTCCACCCGCTTTTGTAAAGCAGATATGCTCACTCCACCAAGGTGGGTTGAGTTGCTTAATTAATGCTGCAAGTTTGCGTAAATAATCTGTATCCAAGCCTTCAGCACTGCCTAACGAAAGATTAATCGCGTGGGGAATTATCGGGAAATGAGCAGCAAGCAGTTCTAACTCCTGCTGTTTTTGCCAAGATGCATCTAGATAGTGTTCAGCGACAATTTCCAAAAAGTCAATCTGCTGACGGTTGAGAAACAGATCGCTTTTAAACGGTTGTCGAAAACCCAACCCCACACCTAAATTAGGGAGATGAGAAAGCATTGCTCTTAACCTCCTCCACAGCCACCGCCACAACCACCACCGCAGGAACTGCTGCTACATGAACTGCTACTACATGAGCTATCAGACGAGCTACTACTGCACGAGGAGCCACAGCCAGAACTACTGCTGCACGAACTACCAGAGGAGCTGCTTCTCCTGCTAACTGTTCTAGAAAATGTTGGCGGAAAAAAGGCTTTGTAGTAGGAGTCATAAGAGGTTCCAGCCAGCGCCTCAACGCCAAAGAGTGCCACCAGTAAGTTGTAATCAAATACAGAGGGGATGTCATACTTTGCCTTCTGCTGCAATCGGGTAAATGTTTCTTGAAGTTGTTGCAGATACATTTTTCCTCGATAACTGAGATGTGTACGTCTACTGACAAACCACAGCAAAAAGATAATCGATAATACACCAAAGGTGATTAATAAACCTGTGTTATAACACCCCTTACCCAAGGCGATGAGCAGCTTATAAGCCCCTAAGCTGAAAATAATCATCGCCCCAATCAAGCCAACTTTGATATTCCGTTCTTGCCACTGGGAAGCATACAACAATTGCTCATTTTGTAGTTTTTCTTCATAGGCATTGCTGTATGACTGGATACTCTCGGTTGCCAACCAAACAGATGTTTTAGCTGTGGAAGAAGAAGAGAATTTATCAAATACCTCACGGTCTATAGACTGTAGTTGAGAAGCATCAGGATGATTTGGTACTTGGCTAATGGATTGTTCATTGACTTGCAAATAACCCCGAACAATCAAGTCAAATAAAGCTACATTGGCGATTCCTGTTTCTTGAGAACGCAAATAAGCGATTTCGTAGGGATCTGGTTCAGCAGGAATTAACGGTAAAGCCTGGTTTTTGGTTGGATCTTGCACTAGCTCTCGGCAAACTACCAAAGTTATCCCAATGACAAAGCAATAAAACAGTAAAAAATCCGGCCCATACATATCTGCAATTGGATTATGCAGTAATGCATTCATTGCCTTTACTCCTTTTTAGGGAATTACTGAAAGTAAGAGAAATTAAATGACTCAATGTTTGCAGCGTTTTTTAAAACATTTGGCTTTCTCAGGTTTGTCATTTACTTTACCACAAAATTGTAGCACACACTAAATTTTATGCTCCGTCAGCGCCACAATTTAACTCTCTGAATCAACCCTGCGACTAGGTAACTTAGTCCCGCACCTTTTACAAAACCCAGCATCTACATCATGGAAAGCCAAACCACAACCTGAACAAGTTGTCTCTACCTGATTAGCAGTTTTCACAACTCGCTTAATTAAATCTCCCACTTGCCAAGGAATCAGTGCAATTCCTGTAAAAATCATCAGGACTGTTAGCAAGCGCCCCAATTCTGAAATTGGAATAACATCGCCAAATCCTACAGTTGTCATTGTGACAACAGAGAAATAAAAGGCATCTAAAAACGTACCATAATTTTCAGGATTAACCGGATGCTCAACTTGATAAATTAAGCCAGAATAAATAAAAACAATTGCAAATAAGGTAAATAATATTCGCGCAAAAATCATTCCATCTTCGGTGCTGATACTGGCGAATAAAAACTTCCTATCGATAAATCTGATTAATCGTAAAATCCGAAACCATCGCAGTAAGCGGATAAAACTGATATCCACCATTCCTAGAAAGAAAGGCAAAATCGCCATTAAGTCAATAATCGAATAAAAGCTAAAAATATACTTAATTTTGTTTTCCACACTCCACAGACGGAGTAAATATTCCACCGCGAAGATAATGACGATCGTAGTATCGGCTACATTCAACTGAAACCGCACAGAATCAGGAATATTATAAGTTTCTGCCACAAAAATTCCTGATGATACTAGCACCATAGCGGCAAGCGTTAAATTAATCGCTTTACCTAATGGTGTTTCCAGGTCTTTTAAGTAGAATTCTGTTTCTTGTCTGCTCAGTAACATATTCGACCATTAACTAATTTTAATTCTCATTTATAACATTAGAAATACGATATTATTAATCATTATCATTATGTTAACCTCAGCTTATATGAACCCAGAATATTTTATGCGTTTAGCATTAGCAGAAGCAAAAGAAGGAGATGCGCCTTATGGTGCTGTGATTGTTAAAGATAACGAAGTCGTTGCCGTAGCTCATAACACTGTTAACAGAGACAACGATCCATCAACCCATGCGGAAATTAACGTTATTCGTAGTTTAACAGCTAAACTTAAAAACCCTTCTTTAGAAGGTTATAGCATATATACAACTGGCGAACCTTGTCCCATGTGTGCAACTGCTTGTGTTTGGAGTGGCGTATCAGAAATTGTATATGGTGCTTCAATTCAAGATTTGACTACTCTAAATCAATCACAAATTAATATATCTTGCGAAGAAGTGATCGCTAAGTCATTTAGAAACATCAAGCTCACAAAAGACGTTTTAAAAAATGAATGTTTGGAATTATTTAAATAAGCTATAAAAAATCTAACTTATTTAAATTTATGGTGTGTTACGGCTTCCGTAACACACCGATAATCCCAAAATTATGTTGTACTTTCAGCGATAATATACCCTAAAGCTAATCTAGACGTTAAAATTACGAATTACGTTCGCATAGCGTCTGTCTACGACAAGCTGCGCGAACGTAGAGAAGCGGGGCGTAACCCATTACGAATTATTTAACTTGATTCATTGAAATAAGATAAATAGGTATTTGCCCAAATCGCAGCTTGAGTGCGATCGCGCAAATTTAATCTGTTCAAAATATTAGTCACATGATTTTTTACCGTCCCCTCAGAAATGTAGAGTTCCTGAGCAATTTCTCGGTTACTAGCGCCTGTAGCAATTAACCGCAAAACCTCTTTTTCTCTAGGAGTGAGTTCAGCTAAAGTAGACGGTACAGGCGGTGATTGGGTTGCTGTACCATTAGAAAACTGAGTTAACAGCTTTTTAACTATACCTGGGCCTAATTGAGTATATCCTTTATAAACGGCACGAATAGCAACAGCTAATTCTTCTGAGGGTGTATCTTTCAATAAATAACCCATTGCCCCATTTTGCAATGCTGCTGATACATATTCATCATCATCAAAAGTCGTCAGTACTAAAATTTTAGTTTTGGCAAAGCGTTTTTGAATTTCTCGCGTCGCTGCAACTCCATCCATAATGGGCATTCTGATATCCAGCAATACTACATCTGGCTGAAACTCAGCAACTAAATTAATCGCCTGTTCACCATTTTCTGCTTCTCCCACTATCTCTAAATCTGGTTCTAATTCTAATAACGCTCTTAATCCTTGACGAATTAAACCTTGGTCATCTACTAGCAGCACTTTAATCATTATGTCAACCTCGTTAAGGGAATATTAACTGTAATTTTGCAACCAGAATCAGGAGCGCTATTAATATTAAACTCACCTCCAAGTGCTAAAGTGCGATCGCGCATACTATGAAGTCCAAAACCTGTAGTATTTTGCCCTAAATCAAAACCTCTACCATTATCTTGAATTATCAATCGTAAATTGCCTCTAGTCGTACCTAGTTCCAGTTGAACCTCTGTGGCATAAGCATATTTAGATATATTAGTCAAAGATTCTTGAGTAATCCGGTAAATAGCGGTGTTTATTTCAGGTGGTAGAGGATATTGCAGATTGATTTGATAAATTGGTAAAATACCATTGGAGCGATGAAAGTTTTCTGAAAGACTTGCGATTGCACGTTCTAAAGATTGTTCTTGTAAGGGATTTAAACGCATAGTAGAAACAGATTCGCGGACATCTTTTAGCGCTTTTGAACCTAATTCTTTTGCTGTTGCTAGAAATGTTTCAGCCTTACCTGGGTTAGCTTGCCATAGTTTTAAAGCGGTTTCTAATTGCAGATTTAAAGCAGTTAGAGAATGTCCTAAAGAATCATGAATTTCACGAGCAATGCGGTTGCGTTCTTCTAAGGTAGCTTGATTTTCAATTTGCATGGCATATTGGCGCAGTTTTTCATTAGCGATCGCTAACTTTTCTCGACTTTGCCGTTCAGACAATACTGCATTCATCATCAACAACACAAAAACCAAACTTAAGCCAAATACCAGCGACGAATTCAAAATCAAAAATCGATATCGCTCTTGTGCTTGTGGCGATGCTTGAAAATTGAATAACTGATATTTTAGTTGTGTAGTAACTAAAAATAAGCAAAATGATAAACCTGTAACGAATAAACGCCCATTTAACTTAAAAATAAAACAACTACGAGTCACTAAAATTATGTATAAAAAGGGGAATAATCGAGCAAATCTTTCTCCAAAAAGTCCAATTATTAAAATTAATAAAATTTCAATAACTGTGTATATTATTTTATTTTTTTGGTTATTAGTGGGTAATTTTAATCCCATTGCTGCAAAAATAATCAGACTATAAATTGATAGTTCTGGTAATATGCTACAAACTGACAAGTCTGGAAATGCACCACAAATTGATAATTCTGGAGGCTTAGGACGAAAATGCCCTAACGGAGGTGGTATAACAGCTGTCAATGCAGTGATCGCCAGTAATGTCCACTCTAGATAAAGTAGAGACGGGAAAGGATGTTTCTTAATTTGAATTGAACGACTCATTACCCACATTGCTCCAGTTATAAATGAGTTAAAAGTTAGTAGTTAGGAGTTAAAAATTAGGAATTAAAAATTATATTTTTCGGGTACTTTAGTGATAGCCTCCGCCATTGTAAATTTTCGTAGAGGGAAGAATTAAGGTGAATGTAGGGTATAAGAACATGATGTAATAAGCTAAACAAGAATTGATAAATTCATCATAATCAAAAATTTTATTATTCCTAACTCCTAACTATTTATTCTCAATCATGTTTGTCCAAATTCAATCATGACTAAAGTCATGGGTAAAACCATGACTTTCTCCTCATGTGATTACTAAAGATAAGTTCTTATGATAGTGGCATCCAACCAGGAAAAACCCACCACACAAGTAATGAAACTCAAAGTATTATCGCTAGTCGCTGGAGCGATCGCTCTAACTTTAACTGCTACCTCCTTTGCTGTTAATGCCCAAACAGCTTCTCCTTCACCTGTGTTACTTGCACAAACTCCACAGAAAGAAAGGGGCCCTTGGAAAGAATTGGGTCTAACAGATGCCCAAAAAACCCAAATTCAGGCAATTAAGCGTGATAGCCGCACCAAATTGGAGGCAGTTTTCACCCCAGAACAAAAGGCCAAGTTAGAGGCGGCGAAACAAGCACGTCAGGCTCAACGGCAAGCTGGTCAAGGTCAACGTCGAGGAAAGGGTGGTTATGCTGATTTAAATCTGACTGAAGCACAGAAAACCCAAATCCGACAAATCCGTGAGTCTGAAAAACAACAGATTCAAGCAGTCTTGACCCCCGAACAGCGCCAAAAAATAGAGCAATTCCGTCAAAATGCTCCTTCGCGCCGTCAACAAGGCAATCCCCAATAAGGAAGGGACTTCCAAATAAACAAATATCCCATCGCTTTAGGGGCAGGGAGCTCTTAGCTGGGGGAGGGAAAGTCGTAGTGAAGTCCAGAAATTGGATAATTTATTTTT
>NZ_CAXTNE010000271.1:0-10555 GCF_964245445.1 uncultured Nostoc sp. | reverse complement strand
CATTGTTAGCCGAAACAATCGCATTGTTAGTCGAAACAATCGCATTGTTAGCCGAAACAATCGCATTACAACTCTAAAAGACTTATATGTACCTGACTTTTCACGTTATTTAGTTAGGAAAGCCCACAAAAAACCTAACCCCCTAACCCCCAACCCGTGGCGGGAAGGGGGAAAATTCAAATTCTCTCTCCTTTTAAGAGAGAAAAATAGAAGTGAGGTTTTTCAAATACTGTGAAAAGCCAGCTTAATAATAGCTGCCAGATTTACGATGTTCTAAAGCAGTGACACCATCATTTTCCAACACTTCACCGCGATCAATGACGGCATAAATTAACCATCGATCGCCACATTCAAGCTGATTTTGCACCGTACATTCTAAATAGGCTAATGCTTCATTCAAAATCAAACAACCATTAAGAGCAGTTTTTGTGGCAAGATTTGCAAAGGGATTATCGCCTAAAGTGCTATGACGAGAAAAATAGCGTCGGACATTTCTTCCTTCTTTAAGGATATTCAGCACAAATTTATCACCAGGATGATGCATTAAATCTGCATTCTGCTCGTTAGCGATCGCAATCATAATTCCTGGTGGGTTAAAAGTTGCCTGCGATATCCAAGAAGTTAAAACCCCTTTGTGAGTTTCTTCATCACGAGTTGTCACAACACACAGAGAACCAATGATCCGTCCCACAGCTTGTTCGGTACGATCTACATGGGTTTCTGTCACAACCTGGCGGGAAGTCCGCAGTTTTTTGGTTTTCTTCAAGTTTTGGGCAAAGAAAGCACCTGCTTCTTGACACTGCTGAATAATTTCAGGAGTAGGGCTAAAACGCACCCGAATTGTTTCAAACCCTAGTTGATAATTAGCATCTTTGAGCTTGCTTTCTATTAAATCTATTGCCTCGCCACTCCAACCGTAGGAACCAAACACCCCTGCTAACTTAGTTTTAGCCGCCACCGAGAGAACTATTCCTAAAGCAGTTTGAATTTGAGTAGGTGCATGTCCGCCTAGAGTGGGTGAGCCGATAATCAAGCCATCGCAAGTTTCTACAATGCGGTTAATCTCAGCAGAATCGGCTAGTTCACAGTTGATTGATTCTACATTAACTCCATTTTGGATCAAACCTTGAGCGATCGCATTCGCCAGAATTGCTGTATTTCCATAAGCAGAAGCATAGAGCAAAGCGACACTTAATTCTTGAGATTTTTGCCCTTGACACCATTGACGGTAATCATAAGTAAAACGGCTGAGGCTGTAACGGACAACCGGGCCGTGTGCTGGGGCATAACATCTGGCTCCCAAAACTGACAATTTATCTAAGGCTGCTTCAACTTGTTTGGCTTGGGGCGCATGGAGACATTCAAAATAATAACGACGTTCCGCATCTAACCCCTTCCAATCTTCATCAAACAAGGTATCTTCGCAAATATGAGCGCCAAAAAGTTTGTCTGTGTAAAGAATTTTTGTGGCGGCATCATAAGTACAAAGTCCATCCGCCCACCGGGGAGTTGGTACAGTGATAAATGATAAATGATGTTCTTGCCCTAAATCTAGAGTATCCCCCGATCGCACCGCTTGGATGCGTGATTCCCATTCTGGAAAGGCAGTTTTTAAAGCATTAGCAGCGGGGCGAGAACAAATTAGAGTAGCTTGAGGAACCAGAGAGAGCAATACTTGCAAGGTTGCTCTGCGGTTCGGGTTGACATGACTGAGAACAATGTAATCGAGGAAGATGAAATCTAGATGTTGTGCTAGTTGCTCAAGGTAAATTTCGGTAAAAGATTCGCCAGGAGGGTCAATTAAAGCTTTTTTATCAGCTTGAATTAGATAAGAATTCGCTGTAGTTCCCCGTTGGCGGGAATACTCCACCTCAAATTTTAATCTGTCCCAAGTCCGCGATCGTAGAATCAGAGTATTTTTACCAATTTCAGCAACTTGTACATCTCTAGGATGGCTGGTAGTTAAAGTATTTGCAGACATAATAACCTCTGTTAATCATGGGAAATTGGGCATTGTGCATGGGGCATTGAGTACTTGCACTGAGCGGCGGCGAAGTATGGGGCATTGGGCACGGGTTATTCTCCTTCTCTTATCTCTCCCTATTCCCTATTCCCCACTCCCTACTTTTAATGACCATTGGTTTGTGTTAATTCAGACTTGGCTCGGCTTCTATAACGTTTAGATACTTCTTGTTCTGGATCGATACCTTCAAAGGTAGGAGGTAGCCAAACTCGGAGAAATAGTAGTATTCCCAGCACTAATAAAAAGGCGCAAGTTGCTAAAACTTGACTCCAACTTGCTTCTAGAACACCTTTAACAATGACTTCTCGCAAGGCAGAAACGATAGAAACTTCAACAGCTACTCCAATAGATACTCGATGTTCCTGTAGGTAAATAATCAGCAGTCGAAATAACTCAACTAAGATGAGCAAAAAGAGAATATCGGCAGTAACAGCATGAAAATCTAAAGGTGGAAGCAAGGAGAGAAACATATCTTTCACTTGAAGCACCATGAAGCTAAATAAACCGATACACAAAGAAATTACAATTACGTCTTGGATAAATTCCAAGGTTCGCACAACGCGCCCACGATTGATTTCGTACATGGTAATCGAGGTATTTTCAGCAGATTTATACATAGTTTTTTGGAAGACGCGATTAATCGCGTCTGTACAAGGGTGGGTAGAAACGCGATTAATCGCGTTTGTTGGGGAGCAAGGGGACAAGGAGAATGACCAATGACCAATGACAAATCACAAATGACTATTTAGTAATGATTGCCAATTTTGCGGTGATGAGCGGCGGTAAGTGCATGTAGGTTGGCAACTCTTCCAGTTTGGACTGTGCTATAAATTACCCAATGATCTCCACAATCCATGCGGCTAGTAATTTCACATTCCATGTAAGCTAAAGCTTCAGCTAAAACGGGCGATTCATTTTTGGCTGGATATGTTTTCACTCCGGCAAAGCGGTCTGCACCAGGAGCAAAACGCTTGAGAAAATGTTTCATTAATCCTTGATATTTACCTTCTTCTAAAACATTTAAAACAAAGCGATCGCCAACGTGCATCAAGGATTCAATTGCCCGATCTTTGGAGACTGCGATCGCTACTCCTAAAGGCTCAAGACTCGCTTGTGTTACCCAAGAAGCAAACATGGCACTCTGAATTTCTCCTTTTTTGGCGGTGATAATATACAATCCTGTACTAATCCGCCCTAAAGCTTTTTCTAGCTCCGTATTGATAGATTTGATTTGTTTAATGGTGCGATCGCGGGTCAACCATTGACCCATATCTGTCCCCGCTTCATCACAAAGCTGTTCCGTTGCTTGAGTAGGAACTTCCTTAACTAAGATAGGAGGAAAAGCTTCAGTTAATCCCAGTTCTTGAAACTTATTACGTAAAGGATAAACAGGTTCATCTTCTCCACCTCCTGACTCTAATAAACCAATCGCCTGCTTCTTGTGAATAGCAGCTAAAATTGTACTTAAAGCAGCTTGAGCCATCACCGAAGATTGGGGTGGCATTGCAATTACTAAACCAGAAGCTTGTGCAACTAATTCTCGAACTTCTTGAGGCTCGGCACTATTAAGGTCTACTAATTCTACTGCCACGCCTGTTTTCGCGCATCCATGTGCTATGGTACGGACTAAATGTTCGCTATGCCCATAATCTTCAACATAAAATAGAGCCACTAATGTCTCTGTTTTTGCTTGTTCTAAACTCCAGTTTTGATATCGTCCGAGCCATTCGGAGATATAGTGTTGTAATAAAGGGCCATGCCCCGTGGCAACTGTTCCTATTTCTAACTTTTCAATCCGCTTTAAAGCTGCCAAGACAGATCGGGCATTTGGGCCCATGAGACAATCATAGTAATAGTGAAAATCTTCCTCTATTAAAGTAATATTTTCATCATAGGTGTGGTCATCACAGTAGTGCATCCCAAACACATCGCAAGTGTAAAGAGTGCAAGTTTTGTGGTCATAAGTCAATATTGTGTCAGGCCAGTGTAAATTAGGTGCAGAGATAAATTCTAATTCGTGTCCGTTGCCTAAATCTAATCGCTCCCCACTTTTCACCTGCATTGATTTAAAAGGCTGGTGAACCATATTTTCTAAAAATTGAATAGCCACCTTTGCACCGACAACAGTAATTGAGGGAGCTAATTGCAAAATATCTTTCACTAAGCCACTGTGGTCTGGTTCTGTATGGCTGATAATTAAGTAATCTATTTTAGCCGGATCAATTAATCCTGTCACTACCTCAAGATATAATTGCTCAAACTTGCGGTGAGATGTATCAACTAAAGCAACTTTTTCTCCCTGAATTAAGAAAGAATTGTAGGTTGTACCATTCCGTAAACCAAACTCGATATCAAAACGTTCTCTATCCCAGTCGAGACAACGTATAGCAGTCGTTTGAGGAGCAATTTCAACAGTTTCAATCGTCAATCGTCCAGAATTGGAAATAACTTGAGTAAGCTGTGTGAGTGCAACCATTTCTTTTCTCCAAAAAGAATATTATCTGGAGCGAGTGTTATGTTTCTTATATTTACCTAAAATACTCAATTAGTAAAATGCCAATTTCTAAAGCTAATCATCAGAAAGATTTATTCTTTATTTGGATAGAGTTACCATTGAATTACTCAATGTTTATCATTAATTTTATGTTCAATAATGAACCTGAGAGAATGTAAATTCTAAGTTAGAATGTTGACACATGTCGTTAACCTTTATTGCTCCTCCTCTACAACAAATCAACAGCGAAATCGCCCGTCGCGCAGGTGTTGATCTGTATGTGCTGCGCCTCGATCTCATGCACCCGTGGGTTAACGGCAATAAATGGTTCAAGCTGAAATACAACCTTTTGGAAGCCAAGGAGAAAAATTTCACGACGCTGCTAACCTTTGGCGGCGCTTATTCCAATCACATCTATGCAACTGCGGCGGCTGGTAATCTTTTCGGTTTTCGTACCATCGGCGTAATTCGTGGCGAGGAGAGGCTACCGTTGAATCCTACGCTGAGTTTTGCTGTACAACAGGGTATGCAGCTTGTGTATCTGAACCGCGAGATGTATCGACAGCGCAACACACCAGCGTTAGAAGAATATCTGCGACAACGTTTCGGCGAGGTGTTTATTATTCCCGAAGGCGGGAGTAATTTAAACGGTGTGCGCGGCTGTACAGAGATAATTGATCGTGCGATGCCTACGGCTGGCTACGCCTACGCATTTGATCATATATGCGTAGCTTGCGGTACAGCCACCACACTTGCTGGTATTGCGCTTTCGTTGCATGAAGGACAAAGAGTGATCGCTTTTCCAGTATTGAAAAATGGGGCTTTTCTTGCACAAGAAATCGAAAGTCTGCTGAAAAATTACCTCGCCTCTGGTTTACCCTCGCCATATACCTCTTTGGCTTCCTGGGAATTGATATGTGATTACCACTTTGACGGCTATGCAAAGGTGAACAATGAGTTGCTACTTTTCAGCCAACAGTTCAGGGAGGAACATGGCGTACCCCTTGATTATGTATATACCGCCAAAATGTTTTACGGAGTGATGGATTTACTAAAGCAGGGATTTTTTCGTAGAGGCGATTCGTTACTGCTGGTACACACAGGCGGCTTACAGGGCAACGTTGGTATGGAAGAAAGGTTGCAGAGGTTTTCTAAAATCTGAGTTGCCACTTAATTAAATATCAGTTAGCTTGGTATGGAATTTTACTAGAAAAAGTTAAATTCATACACCAATATTGATATTTACTCAAAGTTAGGTAAGGTCAAATCAATGTTTACATACGCTGATCGCATTAAGCCGGATGCTCACAGTATTACTACCTATTTAGAAAATCTCCTAGCTAAAAAATATCAAATTCCTACTTTTCAACGAGATGTCGTCTGGGAGAAAGAGAATGTTAAAAAACTCTGGGATAGTATTTATAAATTTTACCCTTTAGGAAGTATTTTAATTTGGAAAACCAACACACAATTAGAAAGTCATCGACAAATAGGAGGGATCAAATTTGCTGATGATTTTCACTCTAATGAATACCAATATATTTTAGATGGTCAACAAAGAACGACTGCTCTTTTAACATCAATATATGGAGGAAAGATTGATAAAAAGGATAACTTTGATCCAACGTTATATATAGATTTGACAGTTGACTTCACAGATGCAACTGATGATATAAGTTACACCAAGAGATTTTTATTTTGGGATGAAATTGATGATAAAAATGGTCAGTTAAAAGCTAACTCAGGTAAGAAACAACGTCATCAACAAAAACTCATTGTTAGTTTAATAGAGATTGTTAAAAATTCTGGAGAAATAGAAAGAAATCTTCATAAAAATGGATACGGTGATTTTGAACATCCCTATATGCAACAATTGAGAAGGATTAGGGAAACATTATATAATTATAGGGTTTCTTTCATTGAGTTACGAGGTATTGAAGTTGCAGAAGTCTGCCAAATATTTGAGCGGATTAATCAAGCTGGCAAACCCTTAGATATCTTTGATATTGTGGTAGCTAAGACTTTTCGTTCTGAAAATAAGACAAATAATATCTCTGGATTCTATCTTCGTGAATTATTTGATAAATTTAAAAAAACTATTTCTAGTAGTCAATATGCCAGTATTGATAATTGGACATTGCTCCAAGTGTTAACTGTAGTAGTAAAACTTACATTTCCTGATGCAGGCATACAAAATATTACTGATAAGTATCTTAATGAGCTAAAAACAGAGCATATTGAAGCTGTATGGTCTGATTTTCAGAAAGCGCTCGCTAAAACTTTTGATTTCTTTGATAATTGTTTGCATATTAAGGGTGGAAGATTAATTCCTTACCGATATTTATACTTGACTATCACAGCATATTTTTATCGTAATCATAAACCAGATTATAGTTTTTTAAATAAGTATTTTTGGTATTATAGTTTTCATAATGTAGATTTACTAACAAACACTACTCACCTCTGGCAACATATAGACTTTGTTAATCAACAAAAGGCTAATAGTACTTACTCATTCAATCAATTTGATATTGATAAAAATTCGCTCAGAAAATCTTTCTATAGTTATAGAGGTCGCTTATCCAGAGCGATACTATCACTTTATGCAAATCACAAGCCGCAGGATTGGGCAAAACCCCATAAAGATGTTTTGTCTGATGTTTATTATCTGCTTACAGATAAGCCTAACTTGCACCATATATTTCCAGTTAACTTTATTAAGCAGAGTGGCATTGCTAGTCAAATAGAATCTGACAGCTTGATGAATATTGCCTATCTGTCTCAAATAACTAATTTGAAAATTAGCGATAAAAATCCATTAGATTATCTTAAAGAATATGACGAGCCTAGTTTAGAGGCAGTGCTACGCTCTCATCTTATACCGACGATTATTCTTGAATGGTCAAGAGCCGATGCACTTCCTGAAAACGCCCTAACAATGTTTATTGAAGAAAGAATAAACATCTTATTAGAGGCTTTGAGGCTAAAGTTAGAAGGGATTGAATTTAATGTTTTTGATATGGGCAATCGCACAGATAATATATATCCCTAAATAAAATATAACAAAGAGCGTTCCTAATTGCGGAACACTCTTTTTTGGTAAATTCTGTTAAGGTAATATGACTTTAAATTGACAATTGCTATTTATTAAAATCAGGCATGGAGATTTGCTTGTTCTTGCAACCAAGGATCTACAGGTTGCCCATCTTTGCGGCGTAATTCAATTTCCACCACCATCACTTCTTTAGAACCAGGAGGCGCGGGTTTTTTATGGAAAAGAATGTCATAATCTTCTGGATTGTGTTTGCGTTCTTTCAACCATTCTTGTACCTTGGTTGTGGCAAAAAATGATTGCCCTTGCTCAAACATTCGGGTAATCTGCAATTGCAGTGTATAAGGATTTAGCCGACCCATTTTCTACCGCCTTTGTTAAGTTAATTATAGGATAAGTAATCTGCTTACCCTAGATAATCTAATGTTAGTGCGAAGTACGCACATCTGACACTTTGCATACTGCTATCTGTAGAAAAAAAGTCCGAACTTAGTTCGATGAATGGTCTCAGAAAGCGCCGATTATCCTGCAATCTGTCTTCCAGAGGTTGATAAATTATTGTTTATGGTACTTGATTTTCACTTAGTAATGTTATAATAGTATCTCTAAAAAATGTTAGAAAATTGACTGCACTCCACCACTGAAGTTGTACGTACAGTCAGGGGCGAGGGAACAGATTAGTTAAGGATTGTTCAGCATTTTTCACTGCCTCTACAACATTTCACTACTTAATTCTGTTATAGATTGGAGAGAAGCACGCCGCTTCAAAAACTGACCAACAGACTGAGATGGTTGTTATGAAGAGCAAAAATCAAGCTGTTTTCGCTTTAATTGTAAAAAGCACTATTGTCTTTTTACCCTTACTGCTGTCCCCTGGAATTGCCAGTGGACAATCTGCACCATCACCTTCCCCAGCACTAACTCCTGCTTTGGTGTTATCGAATCAGGAACGGGAAGAATTAACGCGACTAAGAGCACAAAAGCGAATTCAACAGCAAGTCCAATCTGATTTTAATAGTGCTTTTAGCCGGACAACTATCTTACTCAATGTCTGGCTAGTTATATTAAGTCTATTTCCAGTCGCAATCATTGCTTTATTTTGGCTCCTGCGACGGGTGGTAATCCGTGAAATTGTTGATAGAGCTATGCAACAATTACAGGGAATGGAAAAATTGCAAAATCAGCTAGCCACCGCTAAACAAGAGGCCGAAAATCTTATTCAAGAAGCTAAAAAAATAAATTATGAATTAGAAGAGGAAACGGCTAGTTTACAAGAACAGATTAAAAATGAACAAAAAAAATATTTATCTTACCTTACATCTGAACTAGATTTAGCTAAATCACAGGTATTAACTAGATTAGAAACTGAACTTAAAAAATCTCAAGAAAATATACAAACTTTAGAGTCAGAATTTGCTTCTGGGCTATCTAAGTTAGAGTTTGATGCTCAACAACAAAGAGATATAGCGCTAGATAATCTAGGAAAAGTAGCATCTGTCATCGCAGAGGAACTGTCTAATTTAAAGTTAAGTGTGGAACAACAGCAAGAACTAGCCGTTACTGATTTAGAAGTATCAACGTCTGAGTTCACATCTCAACTTTCTGGATGGCAGTCTGATGCTCAAAAACAAAAGGATATAGCTATTGAAACTTTAACAAAATTGCAGTCAGAATTTGCGGAAGAATTATCAAAATTACAGGTAGATGCTCAGAAACAAAAAGATATCACATTTGAGAATTTAGGAAGATTAGATAAGGAATTAAAATTTCAAGTATCTGAATTACAGGTAGATGCTCAAGAACAAAAAAACAAAATTGTTGAGAGTTTAGCAGCATTGCAGTCAGAATTCGCCGCTCAACTATCTGAATTACAAGCAGATGCTCAAATACGCAAAAAGCTAATAATTGAAAATTTAGAAAAATCTGGTTCTGAGTTTACTTCGCAATTCTCAGATTTACAATGGAATGTTCAACAACAAAAAATTCTAATTCTGGAGAAGTTAGAAAGACTAGAAGCTGAGTTTGTCTCTCAACTCTCTGAGTTACAATTGGATGCCCAAGAAAGAAAGGATCTCATCCTTCAGGAACTAACCGAAATTACACCTGAATCTATCTTAGAGGCGGTGAATTCTGAAGTTGACGTTGAGATGAAACCTGCATCCATCCCAGAGGTTGTAAATTCTGAAGTTGAGGAAGAAATACAAGAACAGCCACAACAACCAGAATTTACTGCTGATGAGTATGTAAAACAGGGAGATGAGCTATTTTCCCAAAGGCGCTATGAAGATGCGATCGCAGCTTACAACCAAGCGGTGAAAATCCAAGCTGATGAACCTGTGATTTGGTTAAAACGAGGTCTAACTCTAGGAAGGTTGAAACGCTACAAAGATGCGATCGCTTCATACAATAGAGCTATTGCGATTCAACCAGATTATCATCAAGCTTGGTGCGATCGCGGCGTTGCTTTTGGTAACTTACAACAGCATCAGCAAGCCTTTGACTCATTTGACAAAGCTACACAAGTCAAGCCTGATGATGCAGTTGCTTGGTTGAATCGCGGTCTTTCCCTAGTAGCATTAGAGCAATATGAAGAGGCAATAGCATCTTTTGATAAAGCGCTAGAATTCCAACCTAATTCTCCTAAAATCTGGGATAAACACGGTTATACCTTGGTAAGATTGGGACGCGATGATGAAGCGATCGCTAGTTTTAACAAAGCCTTAGAAATTAACCGAGATTATGCCAGTGCCTATTATAACAAAGCAGCCTGTTACGCACTGCAAAGACAAGTTGAACGATCTCTGTTAACTTTACAACAAGCAATTGAACTTAATCCCAGGTATAAAGAAGACGCAGTAACTGACCTAGATTTTGATGATATTGCCGATGATGAGCGTTTTAAAGAGTTAGTTGAACAGTAAAAATCTAAAAGGCATTAGGCATTAGTTATTCCACTCCTGCTTCCCCTGCTCCCCTTCCCCCACTC
>NZ_CAXTNE010000270.1:0-10557 GCF_964245445.1 uncultured Nostoc sp. | reverse complement strand
CCCCTACCCCCTTTCCTCTTCTTTGACTCTTTATTAGCTTTGGGAAGGAATAAATTCGCCTTCTGACGATTGTTGTAAATTACTAATTTCTGGTCTTGGTGTTTCTTGATATATTTCCCATTCTTGCCACAGTAAAGCAGATAAATGCACTATGGCAAGAATTAGGGTCGCCACCGAAATCAGATAACTGTGGATTGTGTAAAGGTGTTGGATAGTAACTGTGTTAATGACTCCACCCCCAGTTAGGATCTCGCGCAGTTGTCCACCAATAAAAGGAATAGCTTCGATGGTTCCTAATTCAATGTTAAAACGCCAGTATCCTTCCTGAGTCCAATCTAAAATCATCGCTGTCCAATTCAGCCCGATCGCACTTAGGGTCAACAAAATCCCACTAATCCAAGCAGCCAGCCAACTCTTGCGAAATTGCCGTCCTAAAAACATCACCACAATTTGAATCAGAGCGATCGCAATTACTGCGTTACCAGCAATATCATGCGCTCTCCAAAACAACCACCCGTATGGCAGTTGTGTATTAATCATCTTCAATGAGTTATAAGCTCCGCCTGCTGTCGGTTCATAGTAAAAAGAAAGCATTACTCCGGTAGAGATATAAATTAAGCACAAAGTCAGAATCACGACCGATATTATCGTCGCTACTCGTCGCAAAATCTTATCGAACTGGGTGCTTTGCATAGCTCACCCCTCCTGTTTTTAATTAGGTATTTATTACTATTATGATTTTAGCTAAGAAATTTTAATAAATATTGCATTACCCAAATAAAAATATAGTTTTTTAAATCAAATATATAACACCATTCTTGATGAGCTAAAGGCGCGGAAATAAACATACCATTTTAAATGGCGCAAGAGCTTGGAATACAATACTTTTGACTTTTGCCTTGCGGTACTGGCCCGCCTCAGACTTAAGTCTGAGGCTAATAGCCCAAGTCCACTCAAGTGGACTGAAATTGTTTACTAGCCGTTTTTAGACGATAGCCTAACAATGAATTACTAGGGAATTGTTGGGACTAGCGTCAGATATCAGTTAAATCAAATATTGCACCCAAGCTTTTAAGGGTTCTGGTGAACCATACCAAATCCCAGGACTTCTCGGAGAATGCCTCACACCTTCAATCACCAGATTTTCTGCCCCTTCCAGGTGAGCAGCTTCAATGGGTGTGATTCCATCTCCCCAAATGTTGCCTTTACCACAGGTTAATTGGTAACTATTGTAGGCTAACCAGCTACCGCGCCGTTTTTGTCCAAAGATAGTTTTGCCAGCCACACAAACGTAATTAACGTTTTTGTAAAAAGCTCCTGGGTAGTTATTGGTTACAAAATCTAGATTGGAGCGCGTCCAGCGTTCTTGACTAATATGAGGTGTACCCAAGGTGATGAGAGTAGCAATCAGGGGATGCCCTTCCCAGAGAGATGGTTTAACGTTACCGCGTCCTAAATAAGGCTTTTCTCCCATGTAGATGCGGGATATCCAACCTCCTGCTGAGTGAGCAATCAAGTTAATTTGAGTCGCATTATGTTGCTCTAATGTATGCTTGATTGTAAGATTGAGTTGTTGCAGAATTGGCGTTACAGGTCTTCCTCCAATAGTGGGTAGCCAGTCACGCCGTCGCAGTGGTACTGTAACGGTTGGAAAATCTAACTGTTGTAAGGATTGTTCTAGTTGGCGGTAAGCGATCGCGCTTTCTAGATATCCAGGTACAATAACTGTCGGTAACGGCATTTTAAATTTTGGATGCAACGATTGATCAGGGTTTAAGCTTTTTTGACGAAGAAGTAGTCATAAGTCAAAAGTTAGAATTGCGATCGCACAACTGACTCTTTTTATAAAAACCTAAATAGCTCTGATTGGGTTTAGGGCTAGAATTTCAATAAAATTGTACAATTTGCAACAGATTTAGGGACTGCTGATGTGGTAGTATTTTCGCATAGGGGCTAGTCTTGGATAAGTAAGTGTGCCATCTGTTACAGAAGCATAGTTGAGTGGAAAACAGGAAAAAACAAAGCAACTTCAAGAGATGTTGTTATCTGCTCATACTTGTGCTTTCAGTTAAACTTTAATAAATATCCGAGATATTAATTTTAATTGTGTGCGTCATAACAATAAGAAAAGAAATCAAAAGTAGTAGTTTTTAAAATATCTCTTTAGCAAGCTCAAATTGGAACACATGATACAGCGTCATTGATCAATTAAAAACTTGAATAAATGGCAATTTTGGCGTTTTTATTGCCAGGATACGAAGTTATTATTTCCTTAGTAGGATGCATATCTCGCAGTATCTTGCAAGATAATCAAAAAGAGAAAAACGCTAGTCAACTGCAACTGAGCCGAGTGAACGATAACAGCTATGTCTTACGTCTCCCTGTTTAGAAATATACCAGAACTCTTAAGCCAGCCAATTGGGATAGCAGCTATAGCTTCTCTTGGCATCCACGGTGCGATCGCGATGATTGTACCATTGATGCCTATGGATTCTAGCAAACCCAAAGATACAGCATCATCAAAAACCGTCGGACTTTTGGAATTGAGCCAAGCCGACCAAAGCCGTTTGCCGCAAAGCACGCCGCAAGTTGGTTTACAACAACTTCCTCCAATAGCGCCACTATCTCCTCCCAACTTTAGCGCCCAAACTCTATTGCCCCCAGTGGCGCCAGCGCCATCCAGTCAGCTAGTACTGCCTCCGCTACCCGCATCATCGAATAACTATCGAGTTTCTTCCTTGCCTACAAGGCAGTCTTTGCGGATGATTCCTAGTGATAATTTGCGATTTGACGCCTCTAAATTTGATAGTTCTAAATTCAATAACAGCCCTAAATTCAATACCAGCCCTAAATTTTCTCCATCAGCTTCTCCTGTAAATGTCAGTGACACCAAATACGAAGCACCTCAGCCTCTGGCTGTAAATAGATTACCAGAATTGCAATCGCAGAAAATACCTGATGATATTCTGCAAAATGCCCAATCTCCGAATCTACCTGGCACTAGCCCTATTACAACAGCACAGGTAAATACGACACCACAAATGGCGCAATCAGTTAATGATGCGTCTAGAATTGCTCAAAGCCCGTTGATAAATTCTCTAAAACAAGCTCCAAGGGCTGGGAATAGCTTAACTTTAATTAGAGGAACCGCGTCACAAGCACCCAATTTATCTGCCAAAGGAACTCAACTGGCTATAGCACAGCTAGACTCCTACGCAAACCTGAGAAAAGAAGTCCAGCAACAATACCCCGACGCTGAACAAAAACCAGTCATCCGCCAAACGTTACCCACGAAAAAGCCAAATCTTGAAGGTGCTGTTTTGGGTGTATTAGTAGTAGATCCTGATGGTAAGGTCTTAGATATCAAGTTTCAAGACAAGTTAGTTTCCCCGGACTTGAAATCAGAAGCAAGGGAATACTTCAATAAGCAATCCCCCAAGGGAGATAAACGGATTAGTTCCTATCCATTTAACCTAAGTTTCCAAAACAACATTAGCAACACCACTGGGACTAATCAATTATCTGCACCGGGAATCAATAATAATCAGCTTACCCCCAAACCATTTCCTGAACTGCGAATCAGAAATAATCAGCCTGCTTCCTCATCAACTGGTATTCTTAAACCATTAGCTGCACCAGAACTTAATGGCAATCAGCCTAAGTTCTCACCAACAGCTGCTCCCAAACCATTATCTGAACTGCAAATCAGAAATAACCAGCCTGCATCCTTTCCAACAGGTACTCTTAAACCATTATCTGCAACGGGAGTCAATAGCTATCAACCTACGACTTCACCAGCAGTTACTTCTAAACCATTCCCTGAACTGCACATCAGAAATAACAAGCTCACGCCTTCATCTGCGGCTACTACTTCCGAATCATTATTGTTGCCAAGAGTCAATAAGAGTCAGCTTACACCCTCTACTGAATCGGATGGAAAATTAGTAGAACAGTTGCGTGAATTGAAGGAAAACAGACAAAAGTCTAATCCAGAAAAATAATCACCAGATGGTTATTTTAGATTAAGATACAAGCTCAATGGCACAGCCATTTGAAAGCTAGTGCTTTCTGACCATTGGCATAGTTGCTTTTTATTCAGCCCACCCCAGGTTATAAAGTACGGGATGGGCTGATTTTTATTGGCAAGTGACTAAACTGTTGGTTTTTTAGGTGTTAGTGTTGAGCCAACACCTAAAGCAGCAAAGGATAGTAAACCTAAAACTGAAGCGGGTTCGGGAACACTCTTTACCAGCCTTGTTCTGCATTCTGAAAAACGTAACCAGCTACCTCCAGAATCTCCTCAGAACTTAACTTGCCTTTAAAAGCAGGCATGGCATTTTTACCATTTTGTACTTGGTGGATAATCGCCTCGATTGAGTCGCTATCATAATTTTCTAAGTACTTTAACAATGCTTCCTTTTTCAAGGTTTTCTGGCTAATAAGGATGTTACCGCCACCTATATGGCAAGAAGCACAGTTAGCCTCGAAAATTTTAGCACCGTTAGATATTTCGGCAGCTAGTGCTGGACTAATGAATGTCAAGTTGAATAGAGCGATCGCCCACAGTAGAATTAATAAAAGTATTCTCAACAGAATTTCCTCGCAACAAGCCTCCAGCAAGAGTATAAACGCGATTAATGCCTGATTAAGTCAAGTTTGATCAAAATTGGCGGTAACGAGTTTACCCCTCTATTGCCACAGGTTACTTAGCGTCTTAGGGGAGGATAAGACTCGTTACCGCCATTTATCCATTATATGCGTCACTCTAGGAGTGTGATGTGTTGCTATGAGCTAATTTCAGAGAATAAAAGCTCAGAAAATCATCTTTCTTGTGTGAATGAGGATGTTTCTAGCCTTGGACAGTGATTATACCAATCATGCCAGCACCACGGTGAGGTTCGCAGTAGAAAGTGTAGTCACCAGCAGGTGCGTCTGCGGGGAAGGTGGTTGTTTCCTTTTGACCAGCACTCATCAGCAAATTCTTATGAGACAGAGATTTTGCTAAAGTGGCGTCCTTAGATGGGTTTTTGGCAGCATCAAATACAACATTATGGGGAGGAACTTTATTGTTCACCCATTCAATTGTATCACCTGGTTTAATTGTCACCTTTTGTGGTTCAAATGCCAGCATTCCTTTATCGCTTCCCAATTTCACCTTGTAGGTTTCAGCCGAAGCACTGGGAGTAAAAACAGCAAAGCTGCTAACAACTAAAAGGATTGTCAACACGGTTAAACTAAGGCGTCGCCAGCTTGCCGAAATCAATTTCATAGCTCTCTCCTAACAAACAATTTTTTTTCCTTATCTCATTTTAAATAAAATCAACGCCAAAGTATGACAATCTGTCATAGATACATTTTTTTTTTACAATAGGGAGAAATTTATTGCAAAAAGCTGTGCAATCAGTAATAAATACTAGACTGCGATAGCCCAAAAAGCTTGTGAATAAAGGTAAACAGTAAAATAAGAGATTTTTATTTATTCTTTAGGAATATTTTGGCTTTTGAAGAATTTTTTGTGACCCAACCAGGAATATTTTGTGCTGCTGCAAGAACGAAAGCAGCTAAAATTTGGTGAAAACTGGGGAATGGGGAATGGGGAATAAGGAATGCCATACCCTATGCCCTATGCCCTATGCCCCAATGACTCAGCACTAATTCCAGGATTTAGTAATAGATTTTTCCGCCTCCCCACTTAGTGCCAACGATTTTGGGTTGTAAGAGAATATGACCGGCGATCGCCTCCAAGTCTTCATCTGTCAGATTTCGCATTGCTGTGAAAATATCTGCACTTTTGATACTAGGGTGGATTTCGGAAATCTCTTCTTCCCCGTCGTAAGTAGTAGGATTTTTCAGGTAATCCACCAAGCCTTCAACGTTGTTACGGTTGGGTGTTGCCAGTGCCAGGTCTTCTGGAGTGAGTCCTACGTTCTGATTTGTTTTGGTAACTCCCCCAGCATGACATTGGGCGCAAGCGTAATTAAATAAACGTTTGCCTTCTTTGACTTGTTTAAGGCTAAGTACGACAGTATCATCCTGAGCATTTAATGGCACTGTCCGGGTAGCTTTGTCGAGTTCCACTGCTGTCGCGCTACCAACAAGCAACTGAAACGAGAGTAAAACAGTAACCACAACAACGCCAATTAGTCTTTTAAACATGTTTCCCCTTAAAGATTTTGACGCTCAACACAGCTAAGAAAGCGATTCTCAATCTCCAAGCTGCTAATTGCTAATGACTCATTGTTTTTTATCATTAGCTATCAGTGATTAGCCAAAGTCCGAGATAACCCTTTAGGTGACCTCGCGATCATCGCCCATCGAGTCGCTAGTACCTTTTGGGCGTATTTCAGACGATATTTGGGAAATAATTGCCTTTGCATCTTCTAACGCCAAACGAGTCTTTTGGTGTTTGTAAGGAATTCCCAGTTGGTTGCACAGAGAAAACACTTTTTCTACAGGAATGCTGTAGTCGGCTGCTATCTCTGCGATTGATAGGTCTGCAAAACCCATAATGCTTGTTAACTGATAGATAGAGATTGAGTCGCTGTAATACCAATATCACGTTAGGAGTGCAATTTGTTGCCCAAAATACTGTTTGGGAATCGGGAGAGGGAAAGAGGGTAGGGGGAGCAGGGGGAGAACTTTTAACTCTTGACTAATACATTTAGGAAAATTAACGAAAAACTGCTGCATCATGAAGATGAAAGTGGTATTAACCATGCTATAGACAATCATCCTTTGGTAAAATCCGTTCGCCTCCCAAAAGTCCTGCTGCTAACAAAAATGCGATCGCAACTGGATATTAAGCTACCTGCCACGGTGTAGCGTAGTTAACTACTGTCAATAATGACGATCGCGATCGCCAATCCCAAAAAATTAAGTAATCTTTTCTTGACCACAGACAAATAACAGTCTTTATTCTTACTTGTACCTTGTGTTATTAAGGAGTGATGTTTTACTTATTTGAAATTTTGGTTGAAAATTGCAAGTTAAAATAACGAAAACTTATCAAGAATGCTGATGGAAGCATACTGAGTTTCTCGACAACCGGATTTATGTCAGGATGTTTTACTCATAAACATACATTATGGATTTTGTTCAGATTGAAACAACTGCGCCACTGACTCTGGAAATTCCCCAGATTGCCTTACCGCCCACAGCACTTTCTCCAACCTCTCGAATTCCCAAGGATGCGATTCGCACTAGTTTAAAAGCTTCCACTACAGATTCTGTCTTAGCAACGGTTTACTCTCTTGGAACTGGCGGGATTTTACTGAGCAATTTTTTGGTGGAATTGGGTGCTAGTCCAGTGGTATTTGGGATGCTGTGCTCTATCCCCATGTTGGTCAATCTTATTCAGCCGTTGGGTGCTTACTTGTCTGAACGTAGCACCAGCCGCTTTCAATATTCTCTTCGGACACACGGAATTGGTCGGTTGCTATGGCTGGTTCTAGTAATCGCTATTCTCGGCTTCAAGTTGGGCGTGATTAATACTCACCAGTTAGTGATATTGACACTCTTGATTGTTCTATTCAGCAATCTTTTGGGAGGACTAGGAGCGGCATCGTGGCTAAGTTGGGTAGCAATGATAGTTCCCCGGCAATTGCGAGGCAGGTATTTTGGGATACGCAATAGTGCTGCTAGCCTCACCAATTTGGTTTGCGTACCAATAGCCGGTCTAGTTGTATCACATTGGTATGGTGGAAGTATTCAAGGCTATGGGGTGGTTCTGCTGGTAGGTATAGTGTTTGGGATTGTGGGATTGGGCTGTCAATATTTCCAGGTGGATATGAATCCGCAATTGCAGAACACTTATTATGGCAAGTTACCTCAAACAAATGAGATTGAACAAGAGGCAAGGGAGCAGGGAGCAGGGAGCAAGGGGGATAGAACAGAAAGAGATTTCACCCTACCTGTTGCGCCAGCTTCCAGCATCTGGAAAAACTCTAACTTTTTGAGATTTTTGCTGTATTTCAGCTTCTGGGGGCTTGCTGTTAACCTCAGCAGTCCTTTTTTTAACCTTTATATGCTCGACACGCTCGATTTAGACGTGAGCTATGTAACTATCTACAACAGCCTTCAAGCGGGGGCAACTTTGCTGATGCTCATCGTGTGGGGCAAATTAGCAGACAAGATAGGTAATCGTCCCATCCTGATCTGTATTGGGATTTTGGTTGCAGCCACACCACTGCTTTGGCTGGGGATTGGTGCTGATCGCCTTGACATTTGGTTATGGTTACCCCTGTTACACATCTTGGCTGGAGGTACTTGGGCGGCGATTGACTTGTGTAATAACAATATACAATTGGCGATCGCACCAATTAAAAATCAGTCTATCTATTTTGCGATCGCAGCTGCCGTTGCTGGAGCGAGTGGTGCTTTAGGCACAACTATAGGCAGCTTCATCGTCCAATTTGCTCAGTTTGGAGGCTTACTGGGGTTGTTCGCCCTCTCTAGTCTATTTCGACTAACAGCGCTTATCCCACTACTTTTTGTCAAAGAGCCAGAGAGAGCATGAGGAAGATAGGGGGATGAGGTAGTATTTTCTCCCCCTGCTCCCTCTGCTCCCCTTGCTTTATTCTGCGGCGGAAGAAGTCAAGGACATTGTTTCCCACAACACCATCTGAGGTGTTGTTAGTACAGGCTGGTGTAGGGCAATCAGCTGGGCTAGGGTGTTCTTTAATTGGGTACGGGGTACGATATCATCAACAAAACCGTGCAGGAGTAAATCTTCAGCAGTCTGGAAATCATCGGGTAGTTTTTCCCGCAGGGTTTGCTCAATCACTCGCCGACCGGCAAAACCAATGGTTGCCTTGGGTTCTGCCAAAATGATATCGCCCAACATTGCAAAGCTAGCGGTAACGCCGCCCGTTGTGGGATTGGTTAAAACTGGAATATATAATAATCGGGCGTCTTTATGGCGCTGTAGGGCTGCGGAGATTTTCGCCATCTGCATCAGGGAGAGCATTCCTTCTTGCATCCTCGCGCCCCCAGAGGTGCAGACGATAACTACAGGATACCGTCGTTGAGTGGCTTGCTCAATCATGCGGGTGAGTCTTTCTCCCACGACTGAACCCATGCTACCACCCATGAAGCGGAAGTCCATAACACCAAGGGCAATGGGCAAACCATTAATTTGACCTAAACCAGTTTTAACCGCGTCTATTAAGCCAATTTTCTCCTGCATTTCCCGCAAGCGATCGCTGTAAGGTTTGCGATCGCGAAATTCCAATGGATCGCTTGGACGCAAATGCTCGTCTAGCGGTTTCCAGGTATTATGATCTATCAATTGACGGATGCGCTCATCGCTGTCTACCCGATTGTGATGACCACATTCAGTACAAACCATCTGGTTGGCTTTTAGGTCTTTTGTATATGCCAACACACTGCATTTAGAACATTTATGCCATAGCCCATCAGCAATTTCACGTTCTTGGCGTTCGAGGCTGGTAGTTCCTGACTTCCGTCGATTTGCAAACCAATCAAATAGAGACTTTAAACCGCGTGATTCTTCGTTGTTAGCCATTTTTTATTTTATTTTAAGTGGGTATGAGGTCGAAAACATGTCAAGCCGTATCGGATTATCCTTAGCCTTTCGTCATTTGTCTTTATTAATGACCCTTCAGGTGACGCTCTTACGTCGCTAACGCTGCGCTAACGCCAGTTGCTCATGGGGGTAAACCCCCTTGGCGCTAGCCTCTCCCTTTGGGAGAAGACCGCACTGGCTCATTAATCGCTACATCGTCAAACTAAGCTTTTAAGCAATTCAGACTTTAATTTTCATCTTTGGTTGCCAGCTTAACGAAAATACTTATGCCAATACAAGTCCTTGCTCTTTTTTCAGCAGACTTAATTATATGGACATACTGACAAAGCCATGAGAATACCAACCTCCAAATAAGATGCTTTCTCCCTCCTACCCAAATCAATGATTTGTATTACTACGTTATGACCAATCAGCATCTGTTGCACTAGTTATGATTGCCAACGGTTAATCGTCGTTAACGGATTACGGAAGTCCCCACCTTCTCTGCAAGACGCTAACGCGAACAATGTATTCATAAGGTGGAGATTATGAGCGGCTGATGATGACGATTGCATCCAGGATATATAAGGAATACCGATTTCTCGGATATTATAGTTAGTGTCTTGACCATCAATGCCACAAGCGAAAACCAAGCTTATAGATATATGTTGCAAGAAAACCCTTCTTTACGGGACGCTACGCGTAGCTTGCTTCTCCGTTCGCCCAGCGTCCCGTAGGGAAGGAGTAGGGCAGAGCTATGGGTAAAAGATTTGGGTCTTGGAAATCAGGATTTCTGCCCTTGGAGGGATGTCAGACCAATAGAACTACGGAGTTCTCTTGGGTATTCCCGATGAATTGGGAGAGCCACATCAGTCTAGACGCCAGGGTAGTTCACAAGGGTAATACAAGTCACAAGCTGAATATTATCAAAATATCAAGGGTAGATGGGGTAATGCTGGTTACAGTCACAAATTATAACTATTTCTTATATAAGGGCATCGGGCATTGGGAAGAGGCAGAGGGGCAGTTCTTGC
>NZ_CAXTNE010000269.1:0-10635 GCF_964245445.1 uncultured Nostoc sp. | reverse complement strand
GCTACTATCCACATCTGGATTCACAAAATATTATTAGTGGGATAGGTTCATAGCAACAGCCAAAGTGGTTAGGACATCAACAGATGAAAAAACTTAGACATAAAAAGACTTTTCACCCAGTTCCCAGTCCCCAGTCGCTTGCTATATCATCTGAGTTGAAAATATTTACATTCATTCGACAGCATAAGAAGTAAATTGGCGTTTAAAAGGAGAATGGAACCCAATGACAATATCAGAAGGAGGTACACCTAACTCAACCAATCGTTCAGCAACAGACTCTTCTGTACCATTATACTGAATCCATATTTTCCCATTTTGAATATCAAAATGCATGACCGGGCCAAATACCCGCTTATCTCCTTGCCAGCCAACGTAAGCTAATTGATAATGGTCGTTTTCGCTATCAATAATTAGTTGTGAATTGACTGTATCCGCGTTATTTATAATTTGTGCATGTTCTGTCAATATTTATTTTATTAGTTGTCGATAATATTTTATTTTATCCATTGCTGAATCTCCTCCTGTCTAGGATCATATACTATTAATTTAACTTGGTAACGTTGAAGGGCACGTTGGACGAAGGAGAGTTGAAAAAAATTTTGATAGGTTTCGCTAGGGACAGCTAAATATAGGATTCTGTCAGCTTCTTGTTCTTCGAGAGCTTGGCAGTAATTAAGATATTGTTTGTCCAAGTGCATTATGAAATTCACTGATATCTGAATCTGCAATAAAACTTTTAATTTTGACAGCTATTTTCTCTGTATTACGTTCTGCGGCAATGGCATTTTCAGCCGCTAAATCTATTTGTAGTTTAATTGCTTCACTAATACGAATTGTAAAAGGATCGTGAGTAATTATCCACCCATCTTTAATTAATGCTTTTTTAACCTGTTGATGGAAAACATCTTTAGCCATTTTGCTATCTCTAGATTGGAGTCAGCTTAAGCCAAAATAATGTTTTTGCTCTATGTAATGCGTTCCCCGAAGGGGTTGTCGTTCGCGCAGCGTGTCGTAGACAAGACATCGCACTCTCCATTATTCTGCATTGCTGCGGCGAGTTTTTCCAAATTTTGACGAATAGTGACACTACGGTGATGATTTACACCCCAGACTCGTTCGCAAATATCTAAAGCTTGCAAATAAAGCGGTTCTGCACTAAGACACAAGTAAAAAACTTTTTAAATGAGTGTGAACAGTGAATTAAAATTATTGCTAAATCAATCGTAATAACTAAAGCAAAGCTAAAACAATAAACTTTTGACTTTTGACTTTTGATTTTTGACTTCCCGTTAGGGAGGGGTAGTCGCTTTTTACCGTCGATGATTAAGGCTGGTAAGGCTAAAAAGTCATCGCTTGGGCAAATGAGTTTACCTTGGAATAACCAAAAAGTAACTGAGAGTACAGAGGTGCATGAGGTAGCAGAAAAATTTATTCAATTGGTGCCAGGTATCGAATCTCGGAAATGTTGATTATTGCGTGGAAAAGTGGGCTGTGATAGCGATCGCTCTTATCTAAACCCCAATATCGATAAAGGCGATCGCCTCATCCCGGAAAGAAGTGTGCGATCGCCCTTATTTAAACCCCAAAATCGGAGTATGAATACAATAATGGCACAATTGAAAAATTCCGCCCAGTCAAAATTAGAACAATATCTGCGTGGCGACGATTCCAGTCCACCCATCGGCAATCAATCGCCTGAGAGTTCATTTCCCAAGAGAGAACGGATAAAGCATCTACTCATTGGTTCTGCTAAAGCCGTTACTAGCACAATCCACTATTTACAGGTAATTGGCTACGCCAGTGTTGGCGACTGGAGTCCACTGCAACCAACTGATAACCCAGATGAGGTTATGAGCATTTTAATCCGTCAAATTCTCATGCAATAACCTAGATGTAGAGACGTTGCATTGCAACGTCTCTAAAATTGTTGATTTCTATTAAAAAACCTAAAATTTAAGTAATTTAGAGCATTAATGACAATATATATTTAATTTTGCATGACTACTTAACAGGCGATCGCTACCCAACTAAAAATCAAATAACTCTAACGACTGTCTTAAAACTCAATCCTTCTCTCTGCACCTGTGCGCCTCTGCGTGAGATTTTCTGACCTTAATTCTCCCGCATTGCTACACTAAGTTTTTCTAAATTTTCCCGAACAGCCACACTACGAATATGATTAACACCCCAGACTCGTTCACAAATATCTAAAGCTTGCAAATAAAGCGGTTCTGCTTCATCATAACGTCCAGTTTCACGATAAATCTCTGCCAGATTATTGAGACTTTCAGCAACATTAGGATGATTTTCTCCCAATAGGTGCTTATCAAGTTCTAAGGCTTTTATACATAAGGGTTCCGCTTCATTGTAACGCCCCTGCTCCCTGTACATATAACCAAGAGCATAAATAGTATCTGCTAAAAGCGGATGCGCCTTTTGCAATAGACGTTGCTTGAGTTTCAACGATTCCAAAAACAAAGATTCAGCTTGATCGTAACGTCCTTGAGCGCGGTATATCAATCCTAAATTGTGCAAATCTGTTGCAACATCAGGATTATCTTCTCCCAAAAATCGCTTATCTAGTTCTATTGCTTGTTGCGACAACGGTTCAGCTTCAGTGTAACGTCCTTGATGATAATAAAGTAGGGCTAAATTATTCAGTATAAAAGTGAAAGAAAGATGATTTTCGCCAACCAAACGTTTTTCGAGTTCTAATGATTGCAGATACAGAGGTTCTGCTTCTTCATAACGTCCTTGTTCATCATATAGTAATGCCAAATTGTTAAGACTGGCGACAACATCGGCATGGTTTTCTCCTAACAGGCGTTTCCTCAGTTCCAAAGCATCTTGATATAAAAGTTCCGCTTTAGTATATTGTCCAGTAGATTTGTAGAGTCCTGCCAAATTATTCAGACTAGTAGCAAAAGAAGGATGGTTGTCTCCTAGCAGGCGTTTCCTCAATTCTAAAGCTTGTTGATATAATGGTTCGGCTTCGCCGTAATGTCCTGTTGCACGATAGATTCCTGCTAAATTGTCGAGGCTAGTAGCTAAATCTATCTGCAAACCCGATTCATTTTGTAGGTCAATCGCCTTACGCCAATACTTTATTGCTAGTTCTTGTTCTTCTTGATAATTCTGAGACTCACCCCGCTCTAATCTGCTGCGGTAAATATCACCTAATCTTGAGTATAAAGTAGCCAAACTGCGGTCTTTAGTTCCCTGTTCCTGTTCTACTTTCTCAATTAATCCTTGTAAATCTTGGATGGGCAAGAAAAAGGAGTTATCTTCATTAGTATCTGTGCTGGCTAATTCTGTATCTCTAAAAACAAAACGTATATTTTCTAGTTCTTTACCAGGAATAGCATTCGTCTTTTTAGATTCAAACCGAAATACACCGTTGCGCCAACTCCAAAAATCAGGGGCTTTTTTAATCAGGTTGACTAAAATTTGGTTAGTTACCCAAAGCACGATCGCAAACGGAAACTCGCGCAATCCTTCCCTTGTCCACTGTAAGTAACCAAAAAATTTCTCCTGTTCCGATTGCTCATTTCCCAATCGGAGAAAATAAAGTTGTTCAGCACCCGTCCCAGTAATCACCGCCGGGTTATGCTGACGAAGATATTCTTCTTGCTGTAACAGTTGGTTAAGAGCAGCTTTTAGGCTCGGTTCCTGACGTGCTAAAGTCACTCGATATGCATGAAAAGCGGGTTGCAGTTCAGCTTCATATTGGGCAATAATCTCATCACGAAAGCTAGCATCATCGCAAACTGCGATCAGTAAATTTAATCCCCGTTTTTGAGCTTCAATAGAAACAATTAAATCATCATATGCGTCTTGATTTTCTGCCTCATCAAATAATTCTTCATTTAACATTAATAGCTCCCTGTCTTCTCAAGCTTTCTATAATAATTGGATGAACATCGTACCAAGTTTCATCAGTGCGATATTCTAGAACATACAGCCCATGTAGCAAATCCAAAAACTCTGCTTGTTTAGGGTCATTGGGCATAAATTGTTCATAAACACTCTGCAAAATATCTGTATCAACTTTTCCTAAACGTATAGAAAAGTCATTGCGGATTTTATTGATTGCCTGAAGGAGAATTTTATCATCAATAATAATTTCGGCTGTGGGATTTCGCCGGATCATTCGCAAACAAATGCGGCAACATTCCTTAGAAATCCGAATTAACTCTCGCAATACGCCACCACTGTAAATCACGATTTTTTCAGCAGTTTCTGCCGTGATTAATTCATTGGAAATTCGCTTTTGTAAAACTTCACCGAGAATGTTTGTTGCTTCCGGGCGAGGTTCAGCGTTAGGGAAGCGATTTTTACCTTTATCAAAAATTTTTAACACAGGCATTGCCACAACTTGATCATTGGTTTCAGTGGCAATTATTGTGCTGATAAATGTTTCCCGAAGTACTGCGATCGGGATAGTGTAGATAATTTGAAAGTTAGGTTGACAAAGAGCTTTAATGTTATCTCGATAAATTTCGTTAACTCTGCCTAAATCCAGTTTATCTAAATCATCAATAATTACTAAAACATTTTGTTTAGTAGCAGCTTGAATTAAAGCAGCTATTTCGTTAATTCTGGCAACTAAATCTGATAACTTGCGTTCAAACTCTTGCTTAATTTCATCCCTAACGCTAGCATCAGCTTTTAATTTAGAACTAATCAATTTTAAGAGGTCAAAACCTATACTAACTTCTGCTTGCAAATTTGTTTCTTCAGTGCGAGTGCGAGTAGCAAACCACTGATAAAGAGCTTCTTTAGTAGATTGCGGAATATCAACTTTGCGTGCTTCTGCCTCTGTCATTAAATTAACTAGTTGAAATTTTGATTAAACAAAAATTAGAACAATTAAAAATGAGCTAAATTTTAGAAGTTTCTTTTAAATGTCGCAGAATTAATTGAGTCGAACAACTGTTCGGTTTTGCAACCTACCAAGCTATCCGACTCGGTTTGATATTCGGAGGTTGTCGGCTTCCTCGCTGGTTCAGGTCTGGACTCCCTGATGTACGCTCGATAAATTCCCATTTATCAGCTCTGACCTTTGGGAGCGCTCACGCAACCACCCCAACCACCCGAAACCCAATAATGGAGGTGCGGTGCGCAGGGATATTACTGCCGCGAATAGCACAACGACAGTCCCTTAGAATGTAGAGCCAACAGCCACCGCGCAGCAGCCGAGGAGTATTATTTCCACCAGTTAACCAAGCACTGCCATCAGTGGGTGCGTCGTTGTAATTGTCATGCCAATAATCTTGACACCACTCCCAAACATTGCCGTGCATATCGTATAAACCAAAGGCATTAGCTGGAAAACTACCGACTGGTTTTAGTTTTGTTTCTTTACCGCCGAAATTTACTAACTTAGTGGTAATCGTTTCGCCAAAATAAAACGCGGTCTTGGTTCCAGCACGACAAGCATATTCCCATTCTGCTTCGCTAGGTAGTCGATAGGTTTTTTCTGTTTTCTCGCTCAACTTTTTACAAAATTCTACTGCATCATCCCAACTCACGTTTTCTACAGGTAGTCGTTCATCACCTGTGAAATAAGAAGGATTACTACCCATAATTGCTTGATACTGTGCCTGGGTGATTTCATATTTACCCATAAAGAACCCAGGCACTTTTACCTCATGCTGGGGATTTTCACTTTCATATCTCCCTGCTTCCTCTTTCGGTGAACCCATCCTAAAGGTTCCCCCTGGTATCTCCACCATTTCCAGGGTGATACCATTTCCTAAGTCTTCAACAAAATATTTGGCTTCACGGTTGTTGCGGTTGGTAATATTTCCCGATGCATCTACTGTGACAACTTCAAATGGAAAGCTTTTTAGGCTAAGTTCAGTGGTGTGGACGGTGCCGCCACTTTCTCCTGAATCAGATGGCCAAAAACGTGGTATTGCAATTGTCAAACCCAACCCAGTAACTGCAAATCCAGCAGTTTGAATTACACGTCGTCGTGACCAGTTAGGTAAGATTGGGTTTTTTGATGGTGTTGAAGGTGTTGAAATTGTAGATGTTGTAAATTGTTCCGCACCAGAAGCCTGAGTATTATTAATCGGGGATGGTAGGGTTGGCTTGGGAGTTGGAATTTGAGGAAGTTTACTTATAGGTGTATTTGTGACTGACTTAGATACTTGTGGAATTGTTTGCTGAGGTACATCAGGATTTGCAGAACTATTTCGCAACCGTTCAATTCTTTGTAAACTTGTCACCGCCTCCATATCTTGCCCTGAAGCCGCAGCTAATACCCGAATCCATAATTGCTCTGCTAAATTTAGATCACTGTTTACTTCTGCTTGGTAAGCATCATTTTTCAACGTGGCGATATCCGCTAGGGTTGCGTATCGTGGCACAACTATTAGGTGAGATTTATTCACCGGTTCAGCAATTACATAAGGCGTTTGCCTTGTATTCTTATACTGGCGAACCAGTTCAGGTACACGAAACTTGAGATATTGCGCCAATCGTTCAACAGTAGCGCATTTACCTTGAATTCCTAACCCTTCTAGTAATGCACTGGTAAAAGCACCTTGTTGTAAAGCTTCAATTTCATAAGAATACTCTTGGGGAATACAAGAAAAAATGCTGATAACTCCTTGTTGACGTGCTTCATCTGCGGTTTGTCGCCCAATTCCTTCACCTGTTTTTTTGCCTTCATTGCGACAAGCATCCAGAATCAAGACAACATTATCAGCACCGCAGCGACGCAGGCGTTCAGTCACAAAGTTAATCGCAATTGCCGTGTTTTCAATATCCTCTGGATCGCCATCACAGGGCATAAGATAATCACGGTCAGCGTATCTTATCCCATGACCACTGAAGAAGAACCAGAAATTATCCCCTGCTCCCATAAAGGGATTTTCAAATAACTGTCGCAAGACTCGCAGCAAGTTAGTGCGAGTTGGGCGAGTCGATTTTCCAGCAATATCAGGGGAGTCATCTGAGAAGAAATATATCCGCTCAAATCCGGCTTCATTCCTCAGAAACTCCTGCATTGACTGTGCATCCCGCTTGGCATAGTTTAGCGGTTGCAGATAATCATACTGGTTAATTCCGATCGCGATCGCCCAATTTTTTGCCATCTCACCCTGGTTCTTGGCGTTTAAACTTTAGCTTAATCGCTCCTTTACTCCCAGCTTTGACACCACTGCCTATTAATTTAACTTCCCCATCTGCACTAATCTCTACCGATAGCTCAATTTCATCTAGCTGCATCTTGGAGTTGACTTTTGCTTGCTGTTGGGCTTGACTAAACAAACTTCCCACGACTTTGAGAAAGTGAGTCATATTTTGCTCTAATGTTTGAGCGCTAACCTTAATGGCATCTCCTACACCTTTGCTACCAGTGCTTTCCCTGATAGCTTCGTCTCCCCAACTGCGTGTATTAGTACTCCCGCCTTTAGCACCATCAGGAATCGATATTTGCGGCGTTTCATCGGTAACAATCCAAATGCCGTCGTCTTGGGGTGTTTCTGACATATTACTTTAAATATTTACATTAAATTCTCCCACAAATTATAGTTACAACGGTAGAGATAGCGATTCCGATTACTAAGAAATTTCACTGAGCATCTTAGACATCTCCTCCGCGAACCTCTGCGTTAAAAACAAAACAATTAGTGTTCTCTACTCAAGAATTGCGTAGACAAAGCCCGTCGTAGACATCGCACTCAAATTATCTCAGATTGGGTGCGATCGCTTTTTCTAAGTAGTCCAATCAAAAATATGAATATCTGTAATCCAGTATTAAGTATAATTATTTGATAACTTTCAGTGCGTTTACAACGCCATGATAAAACCCGCCGATGTCAGCACCAAACGCTTAATCAGCCTTGCACCTGATAACTGGGTAAAATGGGTAACACAAATTCCTGATATTGTTGCTGGCGAAATTCTCAACTCAGAATTTCAGTGGATAAGTCGAGAAAGTGATGTTTTAATCAGTGTCAAAAGTCCTTAGTATGGAAAATTTCTCGTTCTTAACGAATTACAACTCCGCTATAAACCTGAAATGCCGCGCAGGATGCGTGCATACGCAGCACTTGCAGAAGAAAAATATAATTTGCCAACGTATCCAGTACTAATTAATATCCTCAAGGCAAGTGACGCTGAAATACCGACAAGTTATGCATTAAATATTGCTGGTTTACGTGCTATTCAAGATTACCGTGTCATTAACCTGTGGGAAGTTGATGTAAACATTGCCTTTGCACAACCATTACCATCACTACTTCCATTTGTACCTATCCTTAAAGGAGGTAATAACGAGTCTACAATTCGGGACGCATTGCGAATCTTGCGTGCAGATGAACAATTGAATCAACTAGAAACAGTATTAGGATTTTTTGCTACTTTTGTATTAGATAGTGCAATAGTTCAACAAATTCTGAGGTGGGATATGGCACTTTTAGAACAGTCGCCTTGGTATCAAGAAATTTTTAGCAAAGGGGAAGAACGAGGAAGAAAGGAGGAGTTATATTCAGGGATTGAATTGGCATTAGAAATTAAGTTTGGCAATCAAAGTTCAGAATTAATGCCGATAATTTCTCAAATTACGGATTTGCAGAAATTAAAAACAATTCAACAGGCAATTAAAACTGTAAATACAGTCAATGAATTACAGCAAATTTTGTCAACCAACTTTATATGAAACACCAAAAACATAACCCCTCTCCGCCACCGGAAAGGGGTTAATCACTGCCGAAACTCAGCACTATCTTGTAAAGACGCGATGAATCGCGTCTCTATTCAGCACTATCTAATAAGCATCTTGCAACTCATAAAAATCTGGCGAGATGTAATCCTTCCGCAAAGGCCAACCCACCCAATCTTCCGGCATCAAAAGCCGCTTGAGATTTGGGTGTCCTTCGTAGATAATGCCGAACATATCGTAAGACTCGCGCTCTTGCCAATCTGCGGTCTTCCAAATCCAGTACACAGAAGGCACTACAGGATTTTCCCGTGGTAAGAATACCTTAACTCGCACTTCTTCGGGGCGATCGCTATTATCACCGACTTTAATCAAGTGATACACACTCACCAATTCCTGTCCTGGCCCAAGGTCAACACCACCTTGAAACTGGAGATAATTAAACCCGTAGGCATAAAGGGCTGTAGCGGTAGGAAGCAAGAAATCTGCCACCACCTTAATTATTTCTACACCATTCTTATCCGGTGCTAAAAACTCATGGTCAAAGCCATTTTCCGTCAACCACTGGGAAATTTTACCCGCTTGTACCAATGACTCTTCTTTGGCTGCTGGTACTGGTTTAGATTCTTCTTCAGCCACGGGTTTGTTCCTCCTTTTGCGCCTTTTCTGTCAGCAGTGCAGGTGGTATTGGCATACCGATCGCTTCCGTCAATTCCTTCGGTGGTACAGAGCGAGTTTCTGACTGCAAATACTTACCAGTTAAAATTTGTTGTACTGGCTTCAGGTTATGAGTCGTACTGTAGTAGCGGTGGGTCTGCTTAATTTTATGTCGCTCTTGCATCGATTCATTGGAGATTTTCTTCCGCAGCTTAATGATTGCGTCGATAATTGCTTCTGGACGGGGAGGACAACCAGGTAAGTACACATCCACAGGAATTAGTTTATCGACTCCGCGCACTGCCGTGGGGGAATCAACGCTGAACATCCCGCCAGTAATTGTACAAGCACCCATCGCAATTACATACTTTGGCTCTGGCATTTGTTCATAAAGACGCACTAGTTGCGGAGCCATCTTCATCGTAATAGTCCCTGCCGTAATAATTAAATCGGCTTGGCGGGGGCTAGAACGGGGAATTAGCCCGAAACGGTCAAAGTCAAATCGTGAACCAATTAAAGCTGCAAACTCAATAAAGCAGCAAGCAGTACCAAATAGCAACGGCCACAGACTAGAAAGCCGCGCCCAGTCGTAGAGATCATCAACCGTGGTCAAAATGACGTTTTCTGAAAGGTCTTGAGTGATTGTAGTCCGCTCAATGGGGTTGATGATTCGTTCTTTGCCCTGGGTTGTTAAGTTAGAATTCAAGACCATTCCAAAGCTCCTTTACGCCATGCGTAAACTAAAGCGACTACAAGAATTGCAATAAAGACTAGCGCTTCAATAAATGCTAATAGTCCCAAACGGTGAAAAGCTACTGCCCAAGGATATAAGAATACAGTCTCCACATCAAAGACGACGAAGACCAAAGCAAACATGTAGTAGCGGATGTTGAACTGAATCCAGGCTCCCCCGATGGGTTCCATGCCAGATTCATAGGTGGTGTGCCGTTCTGGGCTGTAACCACTGGGTCGTAGGAGCTTGGAAGCTGAGAGCGCTAAGGCAGGTACTAGGCTACAGATGATGAAGAAGCCTAGAAGGTACTCGTAACCACTGAGGACAAACACAATGAGTATCTACCGCTTATGGAGTATTTAAAGTAGGGAGTGGGGAGATGAGAGAGCAGGGGAAGCAGGGGAAGAATAACTATTGATTTTTAACCAATGCCCAATGCCCCCTACCCAATGCCCAATGCCCCATGCCCAATACCCAATCCCTTGAATTACGTTATCGGGTAGGGCGGGAGCATTTCTACCCCTTTCCCCCCTAAGAACCGTGCGTACAAGTTTTCCAAGTACACGGCTCAAGC
>NZ_CAXTNE010000268.1:0-10756 GCF_964245445.1 uncultured Nostoc sp. | reverse complement strand
GTACAGACGCGATTAATCGCGTCTCTACTCTTAACTTCTAACTATTCTTTCCAATGAGTGCAGAAATTATTTGTGTTGGTACTGAACTGCTGCTAGGAGATATTCTCAATGGCAATGCTCAATTTTTGGCGCAACAATTAGCGCAGCTAGGAATTCCCCATTACTATCAAACAGTGGTTGGGGATAATCCAGAACGGTTAAAGCAAGTTATAGAAATTGCTATTTCCAGAGCGCAAATTCTCATTTTCACTGGTGGACTCGGCCCAACACCAGATGACCTTACCTGCGAGACCATCGCCGATTTTTTTAAAGTCCCGTTGGTAGAACGTTCTGACATCATCGAAGACATAACCCAAAAATTCGCGCAACGAGGTCGGGTTATGTCACCAAGTAACCGCAAGCAAGCTTTGATTCCCCAAGGTGCAGAAATTCTCCCCAACCCCACTGGAACAGCACCCGGTATTATTTGGCAACCTCGCCCTGAAATCACGATTTTTACCTTTCCTGGTGTTCCCAGTGAAATGCACCTGATGTGGGAAGAAACAGCCGTGCCATTTCTCAAAAGTCAAGGTTGGGGTAAAGAAATTATTTACAGTCGGAGTTTAAAGTTTTGGGGTATTGGTGAATCTGCTTTGGCGGAAAAAGTTTCTTCCTATTTGAAGTTGCCAAATCCCACAGTAGCCCCTTATGCAGGTAAAGGAGAAGTAAGATTGCGAGTCTCAGCTAAAGCCACTTCAGAAGCAGCCGCAGAAGACCTAATTGCGCCCATTGAAAAACAGCTTAAAGAAATTGCCGGACTGGATTTTTACGGCGTTAATAATGATACTCTTGCTTCCGTGGTTGGTCAGTTATTGCAGGTATCAAAAGAAACGCTTTCTGTGGCAGAATCTTGCACTGGGGGCGGTTTAGGGCAAATGTTGACTGAGATTTCTGGGAGTTCTGATTACTTTTGGGGTGGAGTAATTTCTTATGACAATTCGGTGAAGGTTGGACTATTGGGGGTTAACCAGGAAGACTTAGATAAATTTGGGGCGGTAAGTGCGATCGTTGCAGAGCAAATGGCTGTTGGAGTTAAAACCCGCCTTGCAACAACTTGGGGATTGAGTATTACTGGTATTGCTGGCCCAACTGGAGGGACAGATACTAAGCCGGTGGGTTTAGTTTACATTGGTTTAGCTGGGCCAAAGGATGAAGTGGCAAGTTTTGAGTATCAGTTTGGTACAATGCGAGGTCGAGCTTTAATTCGTCATGTCAGCGCGAATGCAGCGTTAGATAATCTGCGGCGAAAGTTGTTGACGAGGTAGCAGGGATGTTAGCTCGACTTTATCCATTTTTTAGAAAAACTCAAGCTGACGCTGAAACCTTTGTGGAGCAGTAGTTTTATGTTTTAGATGTCACTGATTCTCGGTGACATCTAAAAATTTTTTGCCAAAAAGCTAGGATTTTTGCCGTATCAAGAAAACCGAGTTCTTAATTTTGGATAAAGTTGAGCTAAGTTCCATACAATCACTTTGACTTGAGGTGAGTAATTTATCGTCGCAGCCAAGTAATTAGCTCTAAGATTGATTGCAAGATATCCTACAGCACTTGGCGTCTCTAAAGTTCGTGAAAGCTGATTAGATAGAAGAAATTTTTGCGATTCCTATATATGAATTACGTATTTTATGCGATCGCAAAACTTTAAAGAGTTTTAATGGCGATAAATATTTTTTCTCTGATCTTGAGATAGCTTGATCCAAAGTAAGGAAGCTTTGTTGTCTAGCCCATAAGAGAATAATTATTTATGTATAAATAATTACTTATATGGATGAATATTTGAAAAATATCATATTTTAGTTCGGAATCGCTAAAATTCAGTACCCAGAGGCGTATTAACAGGAGATAATAATAAACTCACACCACCCTTAGCTGTTCTCTCATCAACCATTACAGAACTTATTCTGACTTGGTTTAGGTAATTCAGTTGACAGTCACAGGGTCAAATTTTGCAAGTTGTTCTGAACCAAGCCATGAAAACATCTACCAAATTGCTATCTCGCCTGGACTATTACTACCAGCAAATCAAAACGATCATCCTGACTCGCCAAAATCCAATTACTGGTTTACTACCTGCGAGTACAGCGATTACAGCCCACGGTGATTATACTGATGCCTGGGTGCGAGACAATGTTTACAGCATTTTAGCAGTTTGGGGTTTAGGACTTGCATACCGTAAAATTGACGAGGACGAAGGACGCACCTATGAACTAGAACACAGTGTCATTAAACTGATGCGCGGGTTGTTGTTTGCAATGATGCGACAAGCTCATAAAGTAGAGACATTTAAACATACTCAGTCGCTACTAGATGGACTGCACGCCAAATATAATACCGCGACTGGTGACATTGTTGTTGGTGATGATGAATGGGGACATTTGCAACTTGATGCCACATCTATATTTTTGCTGATATTGGCGCAAATGACCGCAGCAGGAGTACAAATAATTTATACGATTGATGAAGTGAATTTCGTCCAAAATTTAGTTTACTACATTGGACGAGCCTATCGCACACCAGATTACGGCATTTGGGAACGTGGGAATAAAATTAATCGGGGTAATGCTGAGTTAAATGCCAGTTCTGTAGGCATGGCAAAAGCTGCTTTAGAAGCTATCAACGGACTGGATTTGTTTGGTGTGCGTGGTAGTCAAGCATCGGTGATTCATGTGCTACCAGATGAAATTGCCCGCGCCCGGATTACTTTAGAATCCTTATTACCAAGGGAATCTGGTTCCAAAGAAATTGATGCGGCGCTGTTGAGTATTATTAGTTATCCTGCCTTTGCAGTGGAAAATTTGCAATTACGCGATCGCACTTTAAACGATATTATTAATAAACTCGCAGGTAAATACGGCTGCAAACGCTTTTTGCGTGATGGACACCAAACCGTTTTAGAAGATAATCACCGCTTACACTACGAACCGTGGGAACTCAAACAATTTGAGCATATTGAATGCGAATGGCCGTTATTTTTTACTTATTTAGTTCTAGATGGATTATTTCGCGGCGAACAAGAACAAGTTAAAAAATACCAAAATCTTTTAGAATCATTACTTATAGAACAAAATAGCTTGCGTTTATTGCCAGAACTCTATTATGTTCCAGCAGAAAACATAGAGACAGAAAAGTTAGCACCCCAAACACAACCACGTTTCCCTAATGAAAATATTCCCTTGGTATGGGCGCAGAGTTTATATTTTCTCAGTGAAATGTTGAGTGAAGGTTTAATAGCGGTTGGTGATATCGACCCTTTAGGAAGACATTTGTGTGTGGGTAAACAGCGCGAGGCATTGGTACAAATTGCCTTGTTAGCAGAAGATGAAGATTTACAAACAAAACTAGAAGTTCACGGAATTGAAGCGCAAACACCCGCCCAAGTAGAACCGATTCAAGTGAGAAAAGCTGGAGAATTTTCAGCTATTTATACCCAAATTGGACGTAACAATAAACTTGGTTTAACTGGACGGCCAGTGCGAAGGTTGCGGAGTTTAACAACATCTAGAATCTTTAGGATTAGTGGTGAAACAATTGTATTTTTGCCTTCCTTTTCCGACTCTCAACAGTTTTACTTAACCCTTGATCACCATTTTTTACTGGATCAAATTAGAAGCGAACTAGCTTACATTCAAAAATATTGGAGTGAATTAGGTCGTCCTACCTTGACTTTAATGTTGACGCACACCATGTTAGAAGTCGGTTCGGAAGCATTACTAGAATTGATGCAAGAACTGAAAGATGGTGTTTGTAACGGTGTGCGGGTAAAATTAGGGCGGTTAAATCAGCTAATGCTGACAGCCGGAATCCAAAGAATTGATTTTCTTCCAAATGCAGAATTCTCGCGATCGCCAGTAAAAAATGCTAGCCCACGTTGCTATTATCTAGCTTATCATCCTGAGAAAAACTGGCGGTTAGGACATACCCAAGAATTTCAAATGGAGTATGAAACTAACTTCGGATTATTACTTTCTTATTTGCGTTCATCAGAGAATATTTACGAGCAAATTGAGTTATTGCAAACTTTGACTCGCTTGCAGGGAATGCAATTTGATACAGGATATGGCGGTCCAGGATATCCTGTCACTGTAGGGGATTTACTAGATGAAGTTTACACCAAAGCTGGAGATTTAGGTATTTGGGCAGTGGTACGCCGGGCTGCGGGGTTAAGGCAAATGGTTGATATCAGCCTATCAGATGCAGTAACGAGTATTTTGGTGCGCGGTAAGCAAATTGCTGTAGGTAAAGCTTACAGTGAAGCGTCCTTGATTAGCGTACCCATGTCTCACGATGAAATTGCCGATAAAATTAATCATTTTTGTCGTGAGGATATCCGCGATCGCGTCCTAACTCAAGAGATTTTAATCTATCTTGGTATCTTAATTCACTCAGAACCCGAACTATTCCAGGGACTACTAACGCTGAGAGTCGGCTATCTCATCTTATTGATCACCAGCGAACTAGCCCGAGAATTGCACCTCACTCAAGATGAAGCTTACGATCACTTAATGCAACTTTCACCCTTTGAAGTTAAAGTGCGTTTGCGTCAAGTATTAACTGGATATACTGGCATGAGTAACCTGTTGCGCCAGCAAGAATCACTGCACGTCAAACAAAAAGAAAGTGATATTGCTTGGGTGGTGCTACCAGGAATTGCCGAAGGGATAGAAGTTCCGCCGGGTGGTTGGCGACGGTTTCGCCAAGCCGAGGGTGCGACGGGGCGCGTACCAAAAGAATTTTTTAAACAAGTTTGGCTATTAATGCAACATTGCAAGGGTCTAGTAATTGGCGATAAATTAGAGCGACGCAATCGTTTAGATAGTGAGATAATGCTGTCGGAAATGACAGCCGGGGAAAGAAATTTTGCTCTGTTAGTTGAGCATTTGCTGAATAAAATTGAAGCTACAGAATATCGCCAAGTTAATATTGAAGCATTAATCGAATTAGCAGCGATCGCAGCTAATAATCCCAAGCTGCAAATTGAAGAATATATTGTGTTGGATGTGTTAATTGGTCATGCAGTGCGATTAGCGTGGCTAGAAAATCATAGTCAACGAAGCGATCGCTATGACGAGGATAAGGCGAGTGCGTGGCGATCGTTTTACAATACTTCACCTAGAGATTGCGCTAGTTATATTTTGAAGGCGTTCAGGTTCTTGACGGAATTTGTGAAGGATTTTTAAACGCAGAGGGGCGCAGAGGGAAACGCAGAGGAGCGCAGAGGATGAGAGAGAATGATTTGAGTGGGGTGATTATTGGTTGTGCGATGAGGGTGCATACTGCTTTGGGGCCTGGCTTGTTGGAGTCCGCTTATGAGGAGTGTTTGAATTATGAGTTGAACAAAGCTGGATTGAATGTTGGTAAGCAAATTCCATTGCCTTTAGTTTACCAAGATGTGCAATTAGAATGCGCTTATCGATTAGATTTGATAGTCGAAAACCAAATAATTGTAGAGATTAAATCTGTAGAATCCTTCCACCCGATTCACTCCGTCCAACTCCTAACCTATCTCAAACTAGCAAACTGCAAACTAGGTCTTCTCCTCAACTTTAACGTCCTCCACCTCAGAGAAGGTATCAAACGCGTAGCCAACAACCTCTAACTCCCCCTCTGCGAACCTCTGCGCTTCCCTTTGCGTTCCACTGCGTTAAAAAAAAATATCCCCCACCTCAGATTCCAAAAGCAGGGGTTTTGTTAAAACTACTTAACAGAAACAGCATCAACATCAATAGTACTTTCAGTAGAGGTAGAACCCTCAGTAGTATTAGATGCTTCAGTACCTACCTCACCCTTACGAGCTTTCCAGCCCTCAATTACTAGCCCAGACACCTCAGAAACTAGCAGAGTCAAAAGGAAAACATCATCAATCTGTCCCACAACGGGTACAAAATCTGGAAGAATATCAAATGGGCTGACCAAATAGGCTAATGTTCCTAAAATTACCCACCAACGGTACTTAGGGTTACGAAGCACACTGCGATACCAGATGTAAAGTGATTCGATTGAAAATTTCATATTTTGAACCTCCATTTATTTTTAATTTTGACAAATTATCCTAAAAACTTCCGGTGCGAATAACCGCCCTAGTTAGTCTGGAAGACGCTACTCGTAATCTGTCAGCAAATACCTATTCTGTAATTCTGCATAAAAGTTTAATACCGCAAGGGTTTGACAATTACAACGTCTAGTGATTTTAGTAATTCGGAATTATGGCAATCCAGCAGCAAGTTTGTCCAGCAGCTAAGTCAAATACCCCATACTTGCAGTGTCTTTTTAGCTTTTCGGTAAATTTATATTTTGGAAGTCCCTCATTTTGCATTAATCTCTAGAATTAAAATGCCTTAGCACATTTGCTTTAGTCATGGAGGGAGGAAACTTAAACAGTGGATATTTTAGATTTATTTTATAAGGGCGGGCCAGCGATGTGGCCAATGCTAGTTCTCTCGATTCTGTCGTTGAGTGTGATTTTTGAGCGTTTGTGGTTTTGGTTGCGAATTTTGACTCAGGAAAAGCAAATAGTTGATCGCATTCTGGATGCTGCCCAGGATAATTGGCAAGAAGCTGCTGACATCGCAAAACAAGCAAGCCATCAGCCTGTCGGGCGTTTTCTCTATGCTCCCTTACGTTTTCCAAAAACTGATGCAGAAACCTTTCGACTAGCACTTGAGGCTACAGCCGAAGATGAGTTGGCTGGAATGCGGCGGGGCGAAAAACTTTTAGAAGCCGTAATTGCCCTCGCGCCGTTGCTGGGATTGTTGGGTACGGTTTTGGGACTAATCCGCTCCCTACGCTCAATTCGGATTGGTGATTTGGGAACTGAATCTACCGCCGGAGTAACTACTGGTATTGGTGAATCCTTAATTAGTACGGCAACAGGGCTAATAGTTGCCATTATTAGTTTGGTATTTTATCGCCTATTTCAAAGTTTTGTAGTCAACCAAGTCAAAGTTTTTCGGAAGGCTGGGAATGAGATGGAATTGCTCTACCGTCAGTCCCCCCCTGATTTTAGTAATAGTACATCAGTAATTGTGCGGGAAAATTTCACTCCACCCCGCAAGCCAGGAAAGACTAGGTTACCTGAACCTCCTGAACCCCCGAATGCACCTAATTAGTTAAGAATTCAACTCCCGAACTAGGCGTTTAAATTGAAAAAATGAAAGTTAATCTACATACCCCAATTGAAGAAGTCCAAATTCAAATCATTCCTTTAATAGATGTTGTTTTTTGTATTCTGACGTTTTTTTTGTTAGCGGCATTACAATTTACGCGCCAACAGGCTATAAATGTTGATTTGCCCAAAGCCAGCCCCAGTTCAGTATCTGGAATAACATCACAAAGTGGAAGTCTGATTATAACTATCGATGCCGTCGGTAATACTTACATAGAAAAACAGCCTGTACAACGTGATGATTTGGGAGCGAGGTTAAAACAGTATCTCCAAGCAAACCCTAGTGCCGTTGTGGTGCTGAATGCTTCGCGAACAGCAACTTATAATGATGTGATTGAAACATTGGATTTACTGCGGCAAGTAGGAGGCGATCGCGTTTCTTTAGGAATTATTCCTGGCCCATCTCAATCACCCACAAACTCACTCAACCAGCCTAATATTCCTTCTTTCCCAATCGATCCTAGTGCAACACCAATACCTACAACCGCACCAGTCCCAGGCATCAATCCTGAAGGGAATCTTACCCCGAAATTTCCCTTAGCACCTAATCCTGTACCTCTTCCTGGCATAAGTCAGCCTCCAACTGGACAAGGCATCAGTCCTATCAATCCTGGTATTTCCAACCCACCAGCATCCCAAGCCCCTGTAGCACCCAAAAAAACCCAACCTAGTCTTAAAAGATGAGATAGGGGCAGGGGGAAGAGGCAGAGGGGCAGGGAGCAGGGAGCAGAGGGGAAAGAAGTAATTTTATATTCTTCCCCTGCTTTTCCTACTCCCCATTCCCCTTCAAACTTTTCCCAAACCTAAAGATATCTAAAATAAAATTCCGTTAGAGAAAAATTTCCTGCTAATTTATAGATAATTGGTTGAACTTTAAAGATTTTTCCACTGATCAAGTGAAGTAATTTATCACCAATTGCCATTCACGTTTCAGGGGTTGTGGCATGAATATTGTGACGCTTTTAATTGTTTGGTTAGTAACAGCTATTAGCCTGTTGATAATTAGTAAATTACCTTTGGGAGTTGAAATTGACACTCCAGGTAAAGCCTTCATTTCTGCCGCAGTGCTTGGTATCGTAACGGCAATAGTTAGACCGATTTTAAGCCTCGTTTTTGCAGTACCAAATTTACTCACATTGGACTTATTATCCAGCATTTTCACATTTATGATTGCCGTGGTTTGTTTTAGTCTTGCTGCTTGGTTAGTAGAAGGCTTTCGCTTGCGTTACGGGATTTGGAGTGCCGTTATTGGGGCATTTGCGCTGACTATAATTAACAGCTTAATCTACAAATTATTGGGCGTCTAAAATAAAAATTTAGGAGTACAGACGCGATTAATCCCGTCTGTATAGGAGTTATGAGTTAGGAGTTATTAACAACTCTTAACTCATAACTCATCACTCCTTACCTCCATCTCCTAACTATTCGTTGGAACTTGGGGGAGCAACGGGGGTAGTTGATTGTTGTTTACGTTGTTCGCGTTTTTTGCGATCGGCTGAGAGCATATCTGCCATCACTATTAGCGCTTGCGCCATCTTCTCTAGGTTAGAACGATATAGCTCTAAATCCTTGTTGAGTTTGTCATCAGAAAGGTGCAAGCCAGCTGCGATCGCTTTTAGCGCCTCTGTGAGTTGCTTTTCATCTTTGACTAATTCAGGATCTGATTGTTCTAATAACGAAAATACACCAATTGCGAACAAACGGTTGTATTTAAAGTTGGGATTGTTGGCGATCGCTTGCAGTTGTGCTTGCAAGTCACCATCTCGATCTAAAAAAGTAGTTTGGCCTAGCCACCCAATTAAATCTTTAACTGGCAAACCTTTAGCTACAGCTTGCAATCTTTCGGCATCCTGTCGATAATGTTGCGGATCTTGTTCTATAGCCCGACATAGGGCGTTAAAAATTGATTCTTGATCCCGTTCTGGTTCATAGCCTTGCATGAAGCGGTCAAAAGTAGTGACGACGCCCAAGGCATAAATTGAATTGTAGCTAAAATCGATATTTACTGACAGCAGATGCATTTCCACCATCAATTCTTCTACTACCCGACGATAAATAGTGTTGATCGGACGGGTATGGAGATTGTAAAAAGTTCGTTTTGTATCAGAGACAGTACGGACGTTGTTCACAAAGAAAATGTTAAGGGCGACGTATCTTTATTTTCTCGCTTAAAGGCTACTTTGCCAAGTTGAGCTTTTGACTGGTGACGGTTTCATTTACAATGTAAACAAATCAAAAGTATTTTATAAGCTAGTAGGCATAGGGGATTAAGACCCTTTCCGCTAAAAAACTAGCCAAAAATATTTATCCTTAATGATTTTTTTATTGCATTTATGAACTTCTCGCCACAGTTAATTGCTTTGGGTGAGTATCTAGCTGGGGAATTTGATAATCAGGAACAAGCCATAGGAGAACCAATTTGGTATGTCCATCTCCGGCTGTGGCAAAGACCAATTAATCTGTTCACAGAAGATAGCATCACCCTGTTTGCCGAACAGGCTAACGTTCTTAAGCTAGATAAACCTTACCGCCAGCGAATTATGCGGTTGCGTCAGGGCAGCAATGACACATCTTTGGAAGTACAATACTACATGCCTCAAGATCCAGAGGCATTAATAGGCGCAGGCAATAACCCTGCTCTCCTTAACACACTGACATCCGAACAATTAGATTTACTACCAGGTTGTATCCTAACAGTTACTCAGGAAACCCTAGCTGGCGATCGCTATAAGTTTACCGCTACCCTACTACCAGAGACTCGTTGCAGCTTTACTTATCTTGGCAATAGCATCAATGTTTCCTTGGGTTTTGAAGCTACTGCGGCAGAATTCCACAGCTACGACAAAGGAATCGATCCAGTAAGTGGAAAAGCAACTTGGGGAGCGATTATGGGGCCTTATCGCTACACCAAGCGAAACCAATATTCAATAAGATAAAATTATAATTTATGAGTTAGGAGTTATGAATTTTGAATTAACTCTTGTACAGACGCGATTAATCGCGTCTCTACTCCTAACTGATTTTTAGCTAGCGATGCTACGAGGTACACCTTCTAAAGCTTCCTCTTCTGTTTCAAATATTTCAAAGACAGTATCCATCATCGTCACTTCAAACACGAGTTTTGCTTCTGGATGTACATTACAGATGCGGAAACTGCCCTTGACTTTATCAGCATCACGCATCCCAGCAACCAAAGACGTGAGACCAGAACTATCAATAAAATTTACCTGAGCCAGATTTACAACTACATGGCGGCTAAGTTTGGAAATACACTCTTGTAACTTCAGCCGGAATTGCCAAGCAGTAGTAATGTCTAGGCGACCTGCTGGTGTCAGGACAATAACGGTGTTTCCGTCTTGGGTTGTATAAGTTTTTTGGTCTATATGAATCACTAAAGCCCTCCCCGTGACATTTTTCTAAAGATTAACTAGTTACAGAATTTTCTAATACTGCCACTTGAGATTAACAAGCTATAGCTAAAATTGTCACCTTTTTTTTGCTAAGTGCTTAAGTTTTGTAGTTGAACTCAGCAAAATTGTGGGGAGGGGGGAGTGG
>NZ_CAXTNE010000267.1:0-10853 GCF_964245445.1 uncultured Nostoc sp. | reverse complement strand
AGGAAAAGTCCTAGTGAAGTCCAGAAATTGGATAATTTATTTTTTGGAGTTCCCTGATCGAAGTCTTTGACAACTTCGCTTTCGACGAAGTAATTGCTCTCAGCAAGCTGGATACAAAGACAAGAGTCATCCTGATTCTGGCGTCTATCATCGGCAGTCAGGCAGTAAGCGAATACAGAGTTATGGTGGCCGCTGCGCTCAATGTCGGAGTAACGTCGGTTGAAATCAAAGAGATCCTGTATCAGTCGGTACCCTACGTGGGTATGGCAAAAGCATTTGACTTTGTTCATGCCACTAACGAAGTGATGTCCCTGCTGGTCATTCAATTACCTTGCGCTGTCTGCCTCCTGCCTTCTCTTGTAAGTCTAACTTTCATTGAAATAGCCCAATCATTACACCAATTTCATGGCTTGAGGATGTCATAGGTTTATAGTCGATTCTTAGTTGGAATCACAATCATTGAGAAATAGGGTACTTCGGCTGGATCAACCTCATCCAGGGGTATGATGCGTTGCTGTGATGTTGATGCCCGCTCAATATATCTTGCCCGTGACGCTAGCCCTAACTTGTGCAGGATATCTCGTACTTTGGTAAAGTGACGACCTAGCTTCATAATTGCTGCTGCGTCGGTCATCAGCAGATGTGTAGTCAGTTCTTCTGCTGGCAATGGCGCGGGTAAGACTGTGAGGATATCAGTGTAGTAGGTGAAAGGTACACCTAAGGCTACCGGACAAGCCATCAGGGAAGAAACTCCAGGGACAACTTCTGTTTCATACTGGTCACATAACCGTGTGAACAGGTACATGAACGAACCATAGAAAAATGGATCACCTTCGCACAGTACTACGACATCTCGACCTGCTGCTAAATGGTCGGCGATTGGTTCAATTTCCTTGTCATAAATAGACTTTGCCTTTTCTGGTTCCAAAGCGCGGGGGAGGTGAAATAACACCTCGATTTGATTCCCAGGAAGATACTGCGCCACGATCGCTCTAGCAATACTTTCTTTATCTGTAGCTGATTGATAGGCTACCACAGGAGCCGCACGTAATAACCGCAGTGCTTTCAAAGTCAATAGTTCCGGATCGCCTGGGCCAACACCAATTCCATAGAGACGACCTTTGATTTCTATATTCATTCTTCCTCCGTTGCCAGGGCGTTAACTGCTGCGGCTGCGATCGCACTCCCACCGCGCCGACCATGTAAGGTTAAAAATGGTACATTCCTGCTGTCTGCTGCCAATGCGGCTTTCGATTCGGCTGCACCGACAAACCCAACTGGAAAGCCTAAGATAATAGCAGGTTTAGTAGCTCCTTCATCAAGCATTTCTAATAGCCGGAATAGTGCTGTGGGCGCATTGCCAATTGCAATCACCGATCCTTCGAGGTGCGATCGCCATAATTCTAAAGCTGCCGCCGACCTTGTAGTACCCAGACGCTGGGCAATTTCTGGCACTTCCGGCTCATTAAGGGTACAAATAACTTGATTGTTTGCAGACAACCGTCGCCTGGTAACGCCATCGGCAACCATCCGGCAATCGCACAGAATTGGCGCTCCTGCTGCTAGTGCTGCCCTTGCAGATTGTACTGCTGTTGGTGAATATGCCAAGTCAGTGACAATATCCGTCATTCCACAGGCATGAATGAGACGCACAGCAACTTTTGCTACATCTGGTGGTAGCACATCTAGGTTCGCTTCTGACCGGATGATTGCAAAAGAATTGCGGTAAATTTCGTTGGCATCTCGGATGTAATCGGGCATTCGATTTGGGATTTTAGATTTTGGAATGAAAATCGAAAGGCTTAGATTGCCGACTTCTCTAAAAAGTTGGGAATCTTGTTGTTCAGGAATGATTTAGGAATAATATTAAATAACTGCTGTAATTGGGCGATCGCATATCGATTAGCAAATGTCCCAAAAGACTCATCAGAATTTAGGCATTGATTTTTATATACATATAGCATCCGCTCTATTAATGTCGGTAGTTCGGCAAAAGTTACATTTTGATATAGTTCACGTCCGAATTTGTGCTTGCTGTCACCAACATAAACGTGATAGCCTTCCACAGTTCCATTGTCACCCTCAATGCTGACACCAAGCAGAGTAATATCACTCTTGCTATGCTGGGCGCAGGATTTTTCGCAGCCGCTAAAGTGGATATTAACTGGGCAATCCAAAGTGAGATGAGTTTCAAGATACTTTGCTAATGCTAATGCATGACTTTTGGTGTCCGTGGCAGAAGCGGCACAACCTTTTTTTCCAGAACAGGCAACTAATGCACTCTTGATGTTGGTTGCTGAGGAATCCAATCCTAAGAAAGCAATTTCTCGCTGGACATCAGCAACCCATTGCTGAGGAATATCTGTTAACAGCAGATTTTGCCAAGGAGTTAACCTGAGCGTTCCACTGCCATATTTTGTTGCTAAATCCGCTAAACCCCGCATCTGGGTATTCTGCAATCGCCCAAGTGGCAAGACGACACCAATATAAAATAAGCCTTTCTGACGTTGGGGATGGCTGCCAATATGCTGATACTTAGCATTTGACCGCTCCCCCAACCGCTCTCCTGCAAGGAGAGGGGAGAAATTCTCCCCCTTCCCTACGAGGGAAAGGGGTTGGGGGGTTAGGTCACTGCACAAAAGAGAAAAAGGTAAACACTGTTCAACTTCCTGGAGATAATTTTCACAACCTAAAGTATTCAATAACTCTAATAGCCGTAGCCGACGCTTACTTGTAGTATTACTATGAACTAGATAGACCTCTGCCAAAGCTGCCAAGATAGGCAAACATTTCTCTGGTGATAACAAAATTCCCATATCGCTGGGCGGTTGCCCCTTTGCGCCGACACTGAGATAGAGGCGGAAATAAACATTACCGTCAACTAAGACAGCAGCAAATAGGATATCATTCAAGCGATCGCACACCCGAATTATCCCACCACCATCAAAGCAAACGCTAAATTTTGCTGAAAGTCCCGAAAGCACCGGATGTCCAGCAATATAATCATCCCAACCTTGGACAAAAGGGCGGGTATCGATTAATTCTAGGGGGTCGATACCAGCAGTTGGGCTGGTCATAATATTACGGATGTGGTCTACAACAGGATTACGAGAACCTAGTCCCATATCCTGTAGATGTTTCAGAACCTCAGCATTTATCCCCGTGCGGATTTCGCGGACTTGTAGATTCGCTCGATTGGTCACATCTACATAACCGCCACCGTGCTGTTCTGCTATATCTGCGATCGCACGGCACTGCTGACTACTAATAATTCCACCTGGTATTCTAATGCGAGATAATATACCATCGGCGGCAGGTGTAGCATAAAACAAGCCAGGACAAGTGGCAAATTCAGAAAGCAAACTTGGAACTCCTTCCCCGTGCAACGCAGGGAGTAGACGGTGAGTGTGTCTTGAGGACATCTTGAGAGTTGGCATTCTGACTTGGGTGATCCCATCACAGCTGCGGCACAGTCCCGGAATTTCACCGGAGTTTCCCAACTCCAAGCTTTAGTAATTTAGCACGAGAAGGTAGTCAGAAAATTTAATGCTTCATGCAAATTTTGAATCAAGCTATCCACGTTGACAGAGTTAGCCGTAGTTCACTAACGCTGTCAAGGTGAGTCTTGTATTCATTACTAGCTTAGAACTCGGAAGTTGAGCCTTTGAACTCGGAAGTTGAGCCTTTGAACTCGGAAGTTGAGCCTTTGAACTTAAGTTCTGGGCGGAATCTGGGTAGGCAAAATGTTTTGACTGTTACAAAAATGTGGGTAATGACAAGCCTTAAAAAGGGGGGTTAGGGAGGATCAAGCTTTAACCCAAGCGTATTGCTTCATCAGTTGAAGCTTGCGTCTGTAAATACCAAACTATCAAACTTTGATAGAAGAAGCGATCGCCAGATATTCCAATTTTACAATTGGGCTATTCAAAAACATAATTTTGAGCCACTTTCCAATAGCGCGAGAACCGCTTCAGGTCAATATAGCCGTCATAGTCAAAAAATGGTTCCACCTCTAGCACTTCCACTACTATGGAAGGCTGCATTTGATTGCAGATATCATCAAACCGGGGACTCGGACTGTTAGCTGTGACGACTAAATTTGCATCATGTTCTTGAGCAAAAGCTAAAATTTCTTGTGCCACATCGCCACGACGGATAACAACGGGTAACTCTAGCAAACATTCGTAGATAAAAGCGATGCGTTTGAGACTTAGTTGCCATTCCTTTATCAAAGCCTCGTCCCAAACCCAGATAGCTGGCACATCGGGATATTTTTGTAGTACAGGGTTGTATGGACTGAGGCAATCTCCATGTATCCAAACAATTGGTTTATTCATCTTTTTTAGTCTTTTACCTTACTTTTTACCTTTCTTTCCACGCTGCCAACTTTGGCTATTGGCTTGTTTGCTAAATTCCCCTTTGGGAAAAAGTCGCTGTTCTAATTCTTCATAGCTGCCTTCAAAATCACAATGACCATAAAGCGGACATTTCTGGCAATAAATGCCTTTGGTGTAACGTTCTAAGTTCTCACGATTGAAAAAATACGGTTTCTGACTAAAGGTGCTGGTAACCCACTGCCATGACATATTATTACTAGCAGGATCTCCATCTAAAAGGTGTTCGAGAAACCATTTGGCTCCTGCTTGCCAACGAATACGCCGCCAATGGACAATGTAAGCCGCTAGCCACATTCGTGCGTGGTTATGTAGATAGCCAGTTTCTTTCAAGTCATGGCTAAAACTGTCGATGCAAACCCTACCTGTGGTTCCTTGTCTGATATCTTGCGGCAATTCGGGTGCATATTCATCCACAGTGTAACCAGTTTTGTACTCTTCCTGGTCTTTCCAGATTCCATCGCCTAACTTGATATACAATCGTTGCCAGTAGTCGCGCCAGCCTAACTCGTTAATTAGTTTAGTAGCTTCGTTTTGGTGCTGTACCCGGTCAAGGACATAATCTCGAATTTCTCGCAAACTCAAAACGCCATAGCGGATGTAAGGCGAAAGTCGCGTCACCGCACCTGTGAAAAAATTTCGTGTTTGCGCGTAGCTTACTGCATCAATTTTTTCCAGCGCTTTCTGTGCAGCTTTGCGTCCTCCCACGGTTTCACTGATGTGGTCATCGCGTTGTGCCGCATCTGGGAATTGTTCGCGCAGGTAGGCTACCAACTCATCGCGGTTGGTAAATTCGCGTTGCATATCTTTAGTCATGTGAACTTTGAAGGGTGAGAATAAATAAACGAAAAACCTGTAGGTTAATTTATTATTGCGGATAAATATAAGCGATCGCTCTCAACCTTATGAGAGAACTTTTTTCATGGTAAGCAAAGATGAATCAGTGTGTAGGCATAGCCCAACTCAGACATCACTCAAGGTTTGGGAATGCATTAATTTAGAAGCAAGAAAACAGTCCGAACTTTAAGTAAATCAGAATTATGTTGATAAATTCGTGACATTTGTGAATAAGAATGATCGCTCAATCTATGTACAATTCTAAAGCGATGTCTACGACGAGCTACGCTTACGCAATCTCTCACACCCCTATCATGAGCAACATTCCCCAAGTCGGACAACCAGCGCCAGATTTTTCTACTCCTGACCAAAATGGCAATTCAGTTACTCTCGACGACCTCAGCAGTCAGTGGGTTGTCCTCTACTTCTACCCCAAAGATGATACACCCGGTTGTACCACCGAAGCGAAAGATTTCACCGAGTTGTATCTAGACTTCAGCGAACTGGGAGCAAAAATCTTAGGCGTGAGTCCAGATTTGGGTAAGTCCCATTGTAAATTTATCAGCAAACATAACTTGTCAATCACCCTCTTAAGTGACCCAGAACATATTTTGACAGAAGCCTACGGCGCTTGGCGCTTAAAAAAATTTATGGGCAAAGAATATATGGGTGTTGCTCGGTCAACCTTTCTAATTTCACCTGATAAAATTATTGTCTATGCTTGGCCGAATGTGAAAACCAAAGGTCATGCTCTGGCAGTTTTAACTAAATTACGGGAATTAGCAGCTATATGAAAGAGTAGTTGCTGCTACGTGTTTTTTTTGCTATAACCTTGCGATTAAGTATTTGAATTCATAGAATTGAGTTCACATCGTCTAGGGGGTTCGTATGGATTCTAATTCAAGGTTAGAGTATCTCTATAAAGAGTATGTTCGATTAAGTGAGAAAGCTGAAGAATATATCAAAAGTGCCTTTGAAGATTTGAAGTTAATGGGAGTAATTGGTGCAACTATAGCCCTTTGGAAACCAATTGTAGATGCAATCGTCTTAGCAAACCCAAAGATTGATCAAAGTGGAATTCTATTTTTAGGTTTTTTGAGTTTATTACTAGTTGTTGCAATCATTGGATTCTGGAACCTAATTAAGCAATCTTTCATTATTTTCTTCGCAGATAATCTCCAGGGCTATGAGGAAGAAATTAGGAAAGAGCTAAACGAAGCAGATTATTCCAATGTTTTTAATTTTAATCTTGAAAAAGAAACTAAACTAATAGAAAGTTATCGGACTACCTTCGCTGCTTTCATAATAGTTTTTGCAATTGCAACTACTTTCATTCCGTTTATAATCTTGTTTTACACTAATGCTTATTATGCATTTGTTTATATATTATTGTCATTAACAATATTTGGAGCTTACTTTCAAGTACTCAAGAAATCAACTAGGAAGTATTTTTCCATAAAAAAGTAAATGGAGGGACGATTAATACAAAAATGCTACTCTAGTCCTTAAATTTATCTGGAAACTGTCAATGCTATCATTGAAGTAAGAAATCAAACTTCTCGCCAGTTAAAACTAATATGGTTCAAGTCATCCAAGCTCATAATATCAGCCATGCTGATTTAGAAGCAAGATTTGGTCTGCAACAAACTGAAAGTGAAGATTTTTTTACAAAGTGGTTCGATACTTTACCGGAAATTACAGATTTAGAAAAGCAAGATTTAGACAGAATAAAACTTCATTTCCTCTGTTTAGTCAAACGTCCTCTTTTGTCAGAAGAAACGGTGAAATTAGTAGTTTTATCTCCTTTACTCAATTTAGCTGGATTTTATGATGAGCCTTTTTATATGAGAGGCGAGGAATCAATAGAAATTTCTGCAGAAGATGAAGGAGAAATCATTAGAGGTAGAATTGATGTTTTAGTTATTCAAGAACAATTCTGGTTGTTAGTAATTGAATCTAAAAGGTCTAGCTTTTCTATTTTAGAAGCCGTACCTCAAGCACTTGTTTATATGTTGGCTAATCCTAATCAAGACAAACCTACTTTTGGATTAGTAACAAATGGTAGTGATTTTATTTTCCTGAAACTTACCAAAGAAAATCAGATCAAGTATGCTATCTCTGACCAATTTACACTTTTGAAACGACAAAGTGAACTGTATCAAGTTCTTAGTGTATTAAAAAAATTGAGTCAAATTTTGAGTTAATAATATGTCTATTCGTCCTATATACCTTGATTGTCACGCTACTACACCCGTAGATGAAAGGGTACTAGCAGCAATGCTCCCCTACTTCACAGAAAAATTTGGCAACCCAGCAAGTATCGGTCATGTTTATGGTTGGGAAGCAGAAGCTGCTGTTAAGCAAACGCGAGAGATTTTAGCAGCAGCAATCAAAGCCACTTCTGAAGAAATTGTTTTTACCAGTGGTGCAACAGAAGCGAATAATTTAGCTATTAAAGGTGTTGCCGAAGCTTATTTTAAAAAAGGTCAGCATATTATTACTGTTGCCACTGAACATAGTGCAGTTATTGACCCTTGTAATTATTTAAAAACTCTCGGTTTTGAGATTACTATTCTCCCCGTTAAACAAGATGGATTGATTGATTTAACTGAGTTAAAAAAAGCTTTCCGTCCTGAGACTATTTTGGTGTCGGTAATGGCTGCAAATAATGAAATTGGTGTGTTGCAGCCATTGGCAGAAATTGGGGAAATGTGCCATGAACACAACATCATTTTCCACACCGATGCAGCCCAAGCTATTGGTAAAATTCCCTTGGATGTGCAAGCGATGAAAATTGACTTGATGTCGCTAACCGCACACAAAGTATATGGCCCAAAAGGCATTGGGGCGCTGTACGTCCGCAGGCGTGACCCCAGAGTGCAACTAGCTCCCCAGCAGCACGGCGGCGGACATGAACGGGGGATGCGGTCTGGGACATTGTATACACCGCAAATTGTCGGCTTTGGGAAAGCTGTAGAAATCGCTTTGATAGAACAAGCAACAGAAACCCAACGCCTCACCCAGTTAAGGCAAAGCTTGTGGAAACAGCTTTCCCAACTTGAAGGAATTCATCTCAACGGACACCCTCAAGAGCGATTAGCGGGAAACTTGAATATCAGCGTTGAGGGGGTGGATGGAGCCGCACTTTTGCTAGGATTGCAGCCAGTAATGGCGATTTCTTCTGGTTCTGCTTGCTCATCGGCAAGTACTGCACCCTCCCATGTTCTGACAGCACTGGGAAACCCCCAACAGCTAGCTTATGCCTCAGTGCGGTTTGGGATTGGACGGTTTAATACCCAAGAGGAAATTGATATTGTGGCGAAACATGCGATCGCTACTATTCAAAGTTTACGCAAAACCTCTTTTATGGATTCTCGCCAAGGAATGCGCCAATCTGATCTAGCTCCTGCTGATTGAGGCGAAATTCCCCAGCAGCGATAATTCCTTCCACCTGCTTGGGATTGCGTGCGCCAACGATCGCCCCTGTCAGTGCTGGATTGTTTAAAGTCCAAGCGATCGCTACCTCACCGGGGGAGCGATCGTGTTGTTGACCAATATGCTGCAATAACTCCACCAACTTCAGGTTACGAGATAGACGTGGCTCCTGAAATTCACTATTATTCTTGCGCCAATCATCATCTGGAAAACTAGCAACCCGCTCAGGTGTCATCTTTCCTGTAAGCAACCCAGATTGCATAGGTGAATAAACAATCACACCTATGTTGTTTTCTTTACAAAAAGGTAGAATCTCCTTTTCGACATCGGGCTTAACCAGTGAATAAGGCGGTTGCAATGAAGTAACTGGTGCAATCTTTTGGATACGTTTTAACTGTTCTACATTGAAATTTGAAACCCCGATGTAACGAACCTTACCCTCATCCTTGAGCTTGGAGAGAGTCGTCCAGCCTTCTTCAAATTCTGATTCTGGGTTAGGCCAGTGGATCTGGTAGAGGTCAATGGTTTCAATATCGAGTCGGCGCAAACTAGCTTCAACTTCCCGCCGCACTGAATCAGCCTTCAGACTACGACCAATTTCGCCCTTTTCATCCCAGATCATTGAACATTTAGTGAAAATGTAAGGGCGATTAGATCGGCCCTTGAGCGCCTTAGCAACAACTTCCTCCGAATGTCCCAGACCATAGATAGCTGCGGTGTCAATCCAATTAACGCCGAGGTCGAGAGCGCGATTGATTGCTTCAATTGATTCTTGATCATCCTGCGCTCCCCAACCAAAAGCCCATCCACCTCCACCGATCGCCCAGGCTCCAAAGCCGATTGGGGTAATGTGAAGCTCCGAATTACCGAGCTGTTTGGTTTGCATATCTATATATCTCCAAGGATTTTTGAGTCAATTGCTAGTTTAGGTTGCAAATATTTTCTCAACCGCTATCTGAAGTGTGAATGACTACTGGAAAAAACACGACAGCAAATCATTACTTATGTAGGATTACTAAATCCTAAATGTTATGTTGATACACACTACTTATACATTAGTACAGCATGGCATAAATTCAGCTACTATCTCAATTAGGACTTACGCAAAAACTCTCTCAAATTCTTCGTACCCTTCGCGTCCTATGCGGTACCCTTCTCCTTCGGAGACGCTACGCGAACAGGAAGCCACTTCGTGTCTACGTTTTTTCATAATTTTGCGTAAGTCCTATCAATTAACAAGTGGCTCAAGTCCCTTGTCTTCCGGTACAGTGTACTAGACTTGCTCGAAGATAGTAACAGTTATCAGTGTTTATCAAAATAGAGAAGTAATATGTCAGAAGATTTAAAAGGCAAAGTTGCGCTGATCACTGGTGCAAACAAAGGTATCGGGTATGAGATTGCACGCCAACTAGGTTCTAGAGGCGCTACTGTTCTTGTTGCTGCAAGAGATATAAAACGTGGTGAAGAAGCGGCGAATAAACTTCGTTCAAATCAGATTGATGCTCGATCAGTTCAACTTGATGTCACCGACCAAAAAACAATCGATTCTGCGGCTAAACAAATTGAGAGCGAATTTAGAAAACTAGACATCCTTGTGAATAATGCTGGGATACTAAGTGATGGCGATCGCCTTTCACCCAGTCAAGTTGATATTGAAACACTGCGACACACTTATGAAACCAATGTATTTGGAGTGTTTGCAGTGACAAAAACGATGCTGCCACTTTTGAAGAAGTCAACAGCAGGGCGAATAGTGAATATATCAAGTGGTTTAGGTTCCATTACTCAAAACTCTGACCCAAATTATGAGTTCGCTAATTCTAAGCCTCTTGCCTATAACTCATCAAAGACAGCAGTTAATGCGATCACAGTTCTGTTGGCTGCTGAACTTAAAGATACCGCGATTAAAATCAATGCTGCTGACCCAGGTTTCACAGCAACAGACATTAATCAAAACCAAGGATACCGCACCGTTGAGCAGGGAGCGATCGCAGCAGTGAGACTTGCCACTCTACCTGATGATGGTTCTAGCGGAGGGTTTTTTGATGAGGATGGCGTGGTTCCCTGGTAGAAAGTAAGGGGGAATTGGACATTGGGCAGGAGTTAGAAAACTCGGTTCATCCACCTTTTATCTCCGTTAACGAGTCTTTGAACTGGATGAATCCACCTTTTATCTCCGTTAACGAG
>NZ_CAXTNE010000266.1:0-10875 GCF_964245445.1 uncultured Nostoc sp. | reverse complement strand
TTTTTAGCGATCGCTGGTTTTTGATCCTACCTCACCAAATCGCGTTGCTCCCCATTGAATGAGTGTTTATTCCAACAGCGTGATAAGTCCGCATCATTTTTCAACGTTAGTTGAATTGCTGATTTATAGAGCGAAAAATCAGTCTGAACAGAAAGCTTATACTTTTTTACAAAGTATAGAGACAGAAGCAGCATCGTTGACTTATGAAGAGTTACATGTGCAAGCACAAGCGATCGCAGCTAGTCTCCAGGCTCTAAATCTTGGCGGTGAACGTGCTTTGCTTTTATATCAACCGGGTCTAGATTTTATCGCTGCTTTCTTTGGATGTTTATATGCCGGCGTTATTGCTGTTCCTGCATATCCACCCAGACGAAATCAAAAATTGTCCAGGTTGCAGGCAATAGCCGCAGATGCCCAAGCCAAGATTGTACTGACTTCTAAATCTATTTTAGATAACCTCCAAACTAGTTCTAATCAGCAGGATTTAGAAATTTCTGGATTGCATTGGCTAGCTACCGACGAGTTAAGCAACGATCTAGCACAAGCATGGCAACCGCAAGAATTGACTGGTAATACCTTAGCTTTCCTCCAGTACACATCTGGCTCTACAGGGACACCAAAGGGGGTGATGATCAGTCATGGGAATCTGCTGCATAATGAGCGGATGATCGAGAAAGCCTTTGGACATACAAACAAAACTATCGTTGTTGGTTGGTTGCCTGTCTTCCATGATATGGGACTCATTGGAAATGTCTTGCAACCCCTATATTTAGGAGTTCCTTGCATTCTGATGTCTCCAGTAGAGTTTCTCCAAAAACCAATTCGTTGGTTACAAGCAATATCTCACTACAAAGCTACAACTAGTGGCGGGCCAAACTTTGCTTATGATCTTTGCATTCGTAAGGTGACACTCGAACAGTTAGCAACTCTCGATCTCAGCAGTTGGGAGGTTGCTTTTACCGGTGCTGAACCTGTGCGTGCTGAGACTTTAGAACGGTTTGCTTCAACTTTTGCATCTTGTGGCTTTCGCAGAGAAGCATTTTATCCCTGCTACGGTATGGCAGAAACCACTCTGATAGTAAGCGGAGGTGAGAAAACAGCTTTACCAATCACTTGCAACCTAGAAAAAGCAGCATTAGAGCAAAACCGAATTGTCAAGCAACATGAGGCTCAAGGAGATACGCAACAAATAGTAGGTTGTGGGCAAAGTCCTGCCGATCAAAAGGTGATCGTTGTTGATCCCCAATCCTTAACGATGTGTGCATCTGAACAAGTCGGAGAAATTTGGGTAGCAGGCCCGAGTGTTGCTCAAGGTTATTGGAATCAACCTGACGAGACAAAGAAGGCTTTCCATGCCTATTTAGCAGATGCAGATATTAGCGATCGTGCAACCTCAATCCCATTTTTTCGCACTGGAGACTTAGGATTTTTACAAGATGGCGAGTTGTTCATCACAGGGAGACTCAAAGATGTAATTATTATCAGAGGGCAAAATCATTATCCACAAGATATTGAACTGACTGTTGAAAAGAGCCATCCAGCCCTAAAACCTGTTTCAGGAGCAGCATTTTCTATTGATTTCAAGGGTTCCGAGCGACTAGTTATTGTTCAGGAGGTAGAGCGCAGTTACTTACGTAAGTTAAACGTTCAAGAAATTCTTGGAAATGTAAGACAAGCAGTGATTGCACAGCATGGACTGGATATATATGCTACAGTACTCATCAAGACTGGAAGTATTCTCAAAACCTCTAGTGGCAAAATTCGCCGTCAAGCTTGCCGAGCTGCATTTCTTGCTGGCACCTTGGATGTGATAGAGGATTGGAGTGAGAATCCTCAGAACAAAGCTAAGTTTAAGCATCTAGAAGCAGAGGTTGATTCTGTTCTAAGACAGTTAACATCTACTAACCAGCTATAAACAGCAATTGAATTATCCAAGAAAAGATTCATACCAATCCAACTAAATAGCAGACATACAAAATGAGTTTTGTTAAACCCTTTCAGAGGCAGAAGAAAGTGATCCCAAATAAATACCTGCAAACTCTCTAGAGGTTTATCTATAGGTAGTTAGATTAAAAACTATCATGCATTTCTAATAGCTGAGTTGCAGTAGTGACAGATAGCTACAGATACTGGGATCATTTATCTTCTAGAGTTTTTAGCTTGGTTTGGAATGTAAATATCTCTAAAACAGCTATGGTTGCAGTAAAAAATTGAACACATTTCATTTGATTGTTAAAACATTTACACAGACAAGGAGTTAAACCATGACAATGCAGAATCTTGAATTGAATACCACATCTACAGTTGCACTGAAGCAGATCCCAACAGCAACAGAGATTCAAGCATGGATAGTCTTATATCTAGCTGACTTACTGGAAGTCGATTCAGACGAAATCGAAGTCACAATACCTTTTGACCGCTATGGATTAGACTCTTCAGCAGCAGTCGGTTTGACAGGTGATTTAGAAGACTGGTTGGGATGTGAACTCGATCCAACCCTACTATACGATTACCCAACTGTTGAGGCTCTAGTTAAGCATTTAGTCTCAGAGTTAAAAATCGAAAAATAATCTCAATTCTCTTCATATTTAGTGTCATTCAGGAGAAAATAATGGTAACTGTAAACAAGACTCTCGAACCATTAGAAGGGCAGGAGCCAACGCACTTCCATCGGATTGAAAAAACTTACAAAAATAATCAAGACTCAGATTACACTGAGAAACTTAAAGAACTGGGTAACGAATTTAATTACGCCAAAAACAGCAATTATTATTGGAGTAAACCTGACCTTTCGCTTCTTTATGGAACTCCTCTTTACGATGCGGCTTCTGACAGCCAAAAGCTAGCGCTTAACCATCTTTATTGGGTTGGTAATTATAACCATACTGCTGTTAGCGAAGCCAGTACAAGTATTTACAACATGGTCACGTCTGGTGTTTTTCGTGCCGTTGGTGGTTATGAAACACTTTGTGATGAACTGGACTTTGAAACCGAGCAGGAAAGCTACCACATTCGTACCTTTCAAAAGATAGGTTACAAATCGAAAATGGCTATTGTTGGCAAAACCATATTGGGTAATTCCCTTTATGGCAAAACAGAAAAAGACAATAATAGTTGGCTTAATCTTTTGATCCCTCAACCTGTACGGGAGTATTTCACCTCTACTCAAGGAAGTTCTCCCTTTTCAATACAGCGAGACAATACCTTAAGCGCGATCGCTAAGACAATGTTGAGCGATAATAAACAGTATTACTCTCAGTATTTGAGAAATTTAGAAGAAAAAGGTGAGCCGATTCCTGCACCAGCAGATGGACTAGCAGGACGAATTGCACCCCGCCACTGGTTACGGTTTTTTACTGTTCACTGGGGTATGTCGCCGTTTATGGCGTGTCAATACTATTCCTTGCGCTACACGGCTAATGCGATTCTCAAGAATCAAGAATATCCTTATGTCAGGTATTACCGAGAGTTAGAGCAAAAAGGCGAGTATATTCCGGCCCCAACAGCTGTTTCTTATTACCACTTATTGGACGAGGCTTTCCATACCACGATTTCTCAAACCATTGCCAGAGATATGTATAAGGATTTCCCGAAGCCAACTGCTTATGAGAAATTTATATCTGGTTCGATAGTCTATCAAATCCAACGCAACCTTTTGAGCGGACTTTCTGGAGTCTTACCTGGTCGTTGTGTTTACGATGACCGGATGTTGATGCTATTTTTCTATAAGCTTTTGAAGTCTCCTTTATTTGAGATGGAAACAAAAGAAGCACTTGATTGCATGGAAAAATGCTTCTGCCAAGAACACGAAGGTTTCCAAACCGGGCTTAAATATCATCAAAGTCTTTTGGAATTGATGCGGAGATTATTTAATCGCCTAGACTATCAGTGGTCAGTCAACCGTAACATGGGGATTATGGCTGCTGGAGCTTCAATTGACAAAGCAATTCAAAACAATATTCCGGTCTTTAAAGAGTTCAAAAAATCGGTTCTAGCTTAAGACAGTTAAAGCAATCCGTAAGGGACTTCCAAATAAAAAAATATCCAAAAAACTCTCTCTTCCTTATTCCTGTGTGTTCTCTGTGTTCTCGGCTTCTAGGTTGATTTGGGTAATTTATTTCTTGGAAATCCCTAATTCGCAATTCGTAATTAAATTCTTAACTACGAATTAGTAATTAGTTAAAAAGAGGCATAATATTTTGATGGAAGCCATAGCAATTGTTGGCATTGGTTGCCGTTTTCCCAAAGCTAAAAATCCTGAGTCCTTCTGGCATCTTTTGCGTAATGGAGTAGATGCGATCGCCCAAGTACCACCAGAACGATGGGATATAGACGCCTTTTATGAGTCTAAGCCAGCTACACCAGGAAAAATGAACTCCCGTTCGGGCGGTTTTTTAGATCAGGTAGATTTGTTTGATCCCAGCTTTTTTGGAATTTCTGCCCGCGAGGCAGAACATATTGATCCCCAACAAAGATTGGTGTTGGAGGTAGCTTGGGAAGCTTTAGAAAATACTGGGCTTGTACCAAAAACTCTAACGGGTAGCCAAACGGGGGTGTTCATTGGTGTTACCAACGCTGACTACCACAAAATTATCTATAAAGACTCTTCTCAGATCGGTGCATTTAGTGCCACCGGTACCACTCCTTGCATTGCCGCCAATCGTCTATCCTACTTGCTGAATCTGCGCGGCCCCAGTATGGCGATAGATACGGCTTGTTCTTCGTCATTAGTAGCAATTCATTTAGCTTGTCAGAGTTTGCGAAACGGAGAGTCCAATCTCTGCCTAGCTGGAGGAGTTAACTTGATGTTAGCTCCAGAGCCTGCAATCTCTTGCTCCCAAGCTCAAATGATGGCTCCTGATGGTCGTTGTAAGACCTTTGACGCTAGTGCTGATGGTTATAGCAGAGGAGAAGGTTGCGGCGTAGTTGTACTTAAGCGTCTAGAAGATGCCGTGCATGATGGAGACAACATTTTGGCGCTGATTAGAGGCTCGGCAGTTAACCAAGATGGTACGAGTAATGGACTGACAGCCCCCAATGGGCCTTCCCAGCAAGCAGTTATTCGCCAAGCCCTAGAACAGGCTGGAGTAGCTCCAGCAGAGATTAGCTATGTGGAAGCTCACGGCACTGGCACTTCTTTAGGAGATCCAATTGAGGTCAAATCTCTCAAAGCTGTACTGATGGAAGGTCGTTCCCCAGATCAACCGTGTTGGATTGGCTCAGTCAAGACCAACATTGGTCATTTGGAAGGTGCTGCTGGCATGGCTGGCCTGATCAAGGTGGTCTTACAAATGCAACAACGGGAAATCGCCCCCCATCTGCATCTCAAGCAGCTTAATCCTTATATTTCTCTGGAAGGCACACCCTTTGCCATTCCAGTTGAGCGCCAACCTTGGTCTTCCCCTGGAAGTCGCCTGGCAGGGGTCAGTGCTTTTAGCTTCGGTGGCACCAATTGCCACATAATTTTAGAAGAAGCACCGCTCCCAACGCCAGTCACGAGTGAAGTTGAACGCCCCCAACACATTCTGACCCTATCGGCGAAAACTGCTCCGGCTCTAGCGGAACTAGCACAAGAGTATCAAGATTTCTTTGCGTCTCATCCAGAAGTATCGTTGGCGGATGTCTGCTTTAGTGGCAATACGGGGCGATCGCATTTTGAGCATCGCCTCGCTGTTATTAGTGAATCTGCTGTACAAATGTGTCAACAATTGAGTGCTTTTGGCGCTGGAGAAGATACTTCCGGTCTTAAGAGTGGGCAAGTAACGAAAAAGAAGTTGCCGAAGCTAGCATTTTTATTCACCGGTCAAGGATCGCAGTATGTCGGTATGGGTCGCCAACTCTACGATACCCAACCGATTTTTCGGGAAGTTATTGACAAATGCTCCCAAATTCTGCATCCATACCTTAACCAGTCTTTACTTGAGATTCTCTATCCTGAACCAGGAAAATCTTCGCCTTTAGATGAAACGGCCTACACTCAACCAGCCTTGTTTGCTCTGGAATATGCTCTATTTCGGTTATGGGAATCCTGGGGGATCAAGCCAGATGCAGTGATGGGGCATAGCGTCGGTGAATATGCGGCTGCTTGTGTCGCGGGGATATTTAGTTTAGAAGATGGTCTGAAGCTGATTGCCGAACGCGCTCGTCTGATGCAGGCGTTGCCCCAAGATGGTGAGATGGTGGTAGTGTTTGCGTCGGAAGCTTTAGTAACCTCAATTATTCAACCTTATCCCCAAGTGACGATTGCTGCCATTAATGGCCCTAACATAATAGTAATTTCTGGCGATCGCCACGTTATAGAAGTAATCACCAACATTTTGCGGACAGAAGGAATCACGACGAAAAAATTACAAGTTTCTCATGCTTTCCACTCTCCCTTAATGGAACCAATACTAGGTGAGTTTGAGCAAATAGCCAAAAATATTACCTACTCTTCACCTAAAATTAGCCTAATTTCCAATCTCACTGGTCAACCAATTACAGATGAAATCGCTACTCCTGAGTATTGGTGCAATCATGTGCGGCAGCCAGTACGATTTGTAGACAGTATGGAGGCGCTGTATCAGAGAGGCTACAAGATATTTGTAGAGATAGGCCCCAAGCCTACACTAATGGGAATGGGTCGTCACTGTTTACCAGAGGGAGAGGGAGTTTGGCTGCCTAGCCTGCGTCCTCGTCGTGAAGATTGGCAACAACTTCTTGACAGCTTGGCACTATTGTACATTAGTGGTGCGTTTATAGACTGGAATGGCTTTGATAGAAACTATGCCCGTCGTCAAGTGATGTTACCAAATTATCCATTTCAACGCCAGCGCTATTGGTTTGAAGCAGTTAATAATGGGCATTCAAAAATAGAGTCTTTATCCCCAGATCGTATCCAGACTCAAATCTTCAATCTCTTGCATCAAGGAGAGACTCAACAACTAGCCAAATACTTACAAACTGCAACAGAATTCTCTCAAGAAGAAGTTAAAGTACTGCCTAAACTGTTAGAAATATTAGCCAAGCAACATCAACAACAATTAACAGCAGCATCCTACAAAGATTGGCTTTACGAAGTTAGTTGGCAGCCGAAGCCGCGTCAGTTGACCCAAATCAGCGCTCACGAACCTGGTAGCTGGATAATTTTGGCTGACAGCTGGGGTGTTGGAAAAGCTCTAGCCCATCTTTTACAAAAGCAGGGTGAAACTTGTTTTCTGGTTTATCCTGGAGACAGCTATCAAGTAAAACAGCCTGAAACTTGGAGTGTTAATCCATCGAACCCAGCCGATTTTGAGCGGCTTTTCCAAGAGGTAATGGGCACTAACAAGTTACCGTTAAAAGGAGTTGTTCACCTCTGGAGTTTAGAAGCGGGATTGACTTCAGAATTAACCGTCCCTTTAATAGAAAAGATTCAGGTTCTTGGTTGTGCCAGTACCCTGCATCTAGTACAAGTTCTTGCCGATCGCTTCGCCTCGCCCCGTTTATGGTTAGTAACCAGGGGAGCAGTACCAGCAGTCTCCTCATTGCAAGCACCAGCCCAGGCTTCTTTGTGGGGATTGGGTAAAGTTATTGCTTTAGAGCATCCCAAGTTGTGGGGAGGACTACTAGATTTAGCTCCCGATGCTCCTACAGATGAAGCAGTAAATCTGTTAGCAGAAATTTGGGATTCTCAAGGGGAAGACCAAATCGCCTTTCGAGAAGGACAGCGTTATGTGGCTCGTCTGATCCGTAGCGAATTTTCAGAGGCTCAATCAATGTCTCTACACTCAGATAGCACATATCTGATTACTGGAGGGTTGGGAGCGTTAGGTCTAAAAGTAGCACAGTGGATGGTAGAGCAGGGGGCGCGGCATTTAATGCTGACCGGACGCAAAAAGGCATCTGCTGAAGTACTCCAAGCGATCGCTAAGATGGAAGACATGGGAGCTAAGGTAGCGATCGCCCAAGCTAATGTAGCCCAATGCAGTGATATGGTCAGAGTATTCGAGGATATTAAGACCTCGATGCCGCCTCTGGGAGGAATTTTCCACGCTGTTGGTATGCTCCAGGATGGCATCCTCCTACAGCAGGACTGGAAGTCCTTCGAGCAAGTTATGGCAGCAAAGGTGAAAGGAACTTGGATTCTGCACACATTGAGTCAGCAGTTCCAATTGGATTTCTTTGTAACATTTTCCTCTGCTGCCGCATTATTAGGTTCGCCAGGTCAAGGAAATTATGCAGCCGCTAATGCTTTCATGGATGCCTTAGCCGATTATCGTCGGGCGTCGGGACTGCCAGGATTGAGCATCAACTGGGGACTCTGGAAAGATGCTGGCATGGCTACAACTCTGGGAAACCACCACCAAGCAAGATTAGCTGCCCAAGGAATTGAGTCAATACCACTAGAGCAGGGATTGCAGATATTAGGAAATTTGCTAGGAAAGGATACAGCCCAAGTAGGAGTATTGCCAGTTAACTGGTCTAAGTTCTGCCAACAAATTCCTCAAGGTGTGGTTTTGCCATTTCTGGAATCTTTCATTGCAATAGATAAAAAACCATCGTTGCAGCGAACAAAATTTTTACAACAGTTAGAGATAGCCCCTGTAAATGAGCGGCAAACTCTGTTAATTGCTCACATCCAAACTGAAGTTGTTAAGCTTCTGGGGATTGATTCATCGGAATTAGAGCCGCAGCAAGGTTTTCTTGATCTCGGTATGGATTCTCTGATGGCGGTGGAGTTGAAGAACCGTTTGGAAAGTACTCTGAGTTGTTCTCTACCTTCAACTTTAGTTTTTGACTATCCCACAATCGAAGCACTTGTCGATTATCTACTTAAAGATGCGATACCTTCTCCTGTCGGAGACGCTCCGCGAACGGTAAGCTTCGCTAACGCATCTTTAATTTCTGATGAATCTGCTGTGGAGTCAAAAGAAACCAACCATAAGGAGCAAGTTGTAACTGAGTCATATTTAGACGATTTATCAGACAGCGAAGCCGAAGCACTGCTGCTTGGTAAATTAAATAGCATGAGGTACTGAAGAGATGTCAGAACAAGAAAATAATGTATCACCCATCAAGCGGGCACTTCGAGCGATTGAAGACCTGCAAGCCAAAGTTAACCAGTTGGAGTATGCCAAACGAGAACCAATTGCAATTATTGGTATGGGTTGCCGATTTCCCGGTGCTGACAATCCAGAGGCATTCTGGCAACTGTTACGCAATGGAGTTGATGCCATTACTGAAGTTCCTGCCGATCGCTGGGATATTGAAAAATTATATGATCCAGATCCTGATGCTCCTGGCAAAGTGTGTACCCGCAAAGGCGGTTTTTTGACCCAGGTAGATGGCTTTAACCCAGAATTTTTTGGGATTTCAGCTAGGGAAGCAGCAAGTATAGATCCCCAACAACGGCTCTTACTAGAGGTTGGTTGGGAGGCTTTAGAAAATGCAACTCTTGCACCAGAGCATTTGTATAACAGTTCTACAGGAGTCTTTATCGGCATTTACCTCAATGATTACAGCAAGGTAATGTCCTCAGTAGGAGACTCAACCCAAATCGACGCTTTTAGCGCGATCGGCAACTCCTTGAGCGTAGCGGCTGGGCGCTTGTCGTATATTTTAGGGCTAAAAGGCCCGAGTATGGCGATCGATACTTCTTGTTCTTCTTCATTGGTTTCAGTGCATTTAGCTTGTCAAAGTTTGCGCCTGGGAGAGTGCAATTTAGCCCTAGCTGGCGGAGTTGGTTTGAATCTCGTCCCAGACACCAGCATTGCTCTCTCTAAGTCACGGATGCTAAATCCTAACGGCCGCTGTCAAACCTTTGATGCTGCTGCTAATGGCTTTGTCAAAGGAGAAGGGTGTGGTGTTGTCGTCCTCAAGCGTCTCAAAGATGCTTTGGCTGACGGCGACAACATCTTAGCTTTGATTCGGGGTTCTGCGGTAAATCATAATGGTCGCAGTAGTAGCTTGATTGCTCCTAATGGGATGTCTCAGCAAGCTACAATTCGCCAAGCTTTAGAAAATAGTGGCGTAGACTCAGCCCAGATTGACTATGTAGAGGTTCAGGGTACTGGAACATCAGTTGGAGAACCGATTGAAGTGGCAGCTTTGGGGGCAGTGTTTGGTAAAAATCGTCCTCAAGACAAACCTTTAGTTATTGGTTCGGTAAAAACCAACATTGGTCACTTAGAACCTGCTTCTGGGATCGCCAGTTTAATTAAGGTAGTGCTGGCTTTGCAACATGGAGAAATCCCACCCCATCTGCATTTTCAGCAGCCTAATCCTAACATTAAATGGGATGAATTCAGGCTAAAAGTTCCGACTGAGCGAATGCCCTGGACTGTAGGAGCAAAGCGCCGACTGGCGGGAGTGAATACCTTTGGCTTTAGCGGTACTAACGCTCATGTGATTTTAGAAGAAGCTCCATCTGATTTTAGATTGGGTGATACTGGTCAAAATGTTCCAAAATCCAAAATCCAAAATCCAAAATCCATAGAGCGCCCCCTACACCTACTGGCATTATCCGCTAAAACAGACGAAGCTTTAATCGAGTTAGCCGAACGGTATGAGAAGCACTTGGCTGCTAATCCAGACTTAGCTTTAGGAGATATCTGCTTTAGTGCCAATAGCGGGCGATCGCATTTTCAGCATCGCTTAAGTGTGGTAGCATCTTCATCTACCGAACTTTATGAAAAGCTAACCGCCTTCAGCGCTGGGCAAGAAGTAGCAGGATTATTTAAAGGAAAAGTAGCAGGTTCTCCGAAAATAGCCTTCATTTTCACTAATCTTAGCTCCCAGTATTTAAGAATGGCGCGTAAACTCTACGAAACTCAACCTACCTTCCGTGCTACCATCGACCATTGCGATGAAATCCTGCGTCCTTACTTAGAGCAACCATTACTAGAAATACTTTTC
>NZ_CAXTNE010000265.1:0-10900 GCF_964245445.1 uncultured Nostoc sp. | reverse complement strand
ACTTTCATCTTCTTACTTCTCCCGCCTTTTTTCTAATTCACATTAGGCGTCAATTATTTACCACTATAGAAAAAGGCAATTTCTTTTTCTTTTAGGGGTGCGAAACCAGCATCTACAAGTAATTGGTCGAGTTCTGCTTGGGGAATGTGTTTTGCACCAATTCGCACAATGCGCGATCGCATAGTATTAGATACGCCACTGCGCTGTCTATTGCTTTCTAGGGCCATAACTTTACCATAAAGTTCTAGTTTGGCAGGTGGAATAGGAGAACCATCAAAATCAATTCCCTGTGCGATCGCTTCATCAATAGCATCAGCACCTGTGGTAGTTTGATTTCCTGGGTTAGTTTCGGTAGGCATGGTGATTTACTCTTCTTCGTTATGGGTAGATTTTACCAGCCTTGTTGACACCAAACCTGCTTACTGGCTTTTTTACTGCCGAGGATTATTTGCAATTCTTCCTTCGCGCGAGGAATCTATCTTGATTAAGCCTGTCTAAGTGATCTGAATCAAAAAAACCTCTCCCTGGTTTTACTACGCAAAACCTTCCCTCTCCGACTCGGAGAGGGACAGACTTTAATTTTAGTTCAAGGCAGGGAGAGGTTCATCGAACTCACGCTAGACTAATCACGAGCTTGTCGCGTCACCAAACCACCAACAAATGCCCCTAAGATAGTGCCTGTCCATAATCCTGTTGTGCTACCTTGCCATATTGCTCCTGGTGTCATCCAAGCATTGCACATCTCCTTTAAACCCCAAGGTTGGTTTTGGCACTTTTGGCTATGCAGCATTATGGTGATTTGCCCACTGGTGTAAGCACCAAAAAAACCTGCTGATAGCGCCAAAAAAGTGCAAATTAAAATTCTATTTTTTGTCATTTGTCACTTGTCATTTGTCAAGAGTTAGAAACTCTTCCCCTGCCTCCCCTGCTCCCTCATCTCCCCACTCCCCACTCCTCATTCTCAATCAACCTGTATTTCTCATCCCAGCTGCAATGCCATTAATAGTTAACAATGCTCCTCGCAGTAATTCACCTTTGCTGTAACGAGAATGGATGACTCCAGAAGTAGCAGTAGTATTTAGTGACTGGCGTAGGCGCTTAAGTAGTGAAACTTGGATAAATCCCAAGGGGACAATTGTGCCATTGCGTAACTGCACAGATCGTTGCAAGACAGGATCGCCATCTAACAGTCGATTGTGATCAGTGATTTTTAATACCAAATCTCTTGTGAGATAGAACTCGCTAGCAATTTGGTCAAAAACTTTGGCAAAACGAAGTTGATCTTCTGGTTTTGATAATTCCTGGACGTAGTGATGTGCCATTTGCATATCTACTTTTGCCAAGGTCATCTCAGCTTTAGAAATCACCATCTTGAAGAATGGCCACTTTACGTAAAAGTAGCGCAGTAATTTCAAATGTTCTTCTGGTTCTTCATTCAAGAATTCTTGTAAAGCTGTGCCAACGCCGTACCAGGAAGGAAGTAAAAAACGAGTTTGTGTCCAGCTAAATACCCAAGGAATAGCTCGCAGACTACTTAAATCTTTCTTACCAGATGGACGACGGGCTGGACGGGAACTAATTTGTAGCTGGCTAATTTCTTCAATGGGAGTCACTTCGTGGAAGAAGTCAACAAAATCAGGCTGTTCGTAGATTAAAGCACGATAATGTTGACGCGATCGCACTGCTAATTCTTCCATAATTTCATTCCAGGGTTCAATATCATCAAACCCTGTCCGCAACAGACTTGCTTGAATCACAGCAGTAGTGATGGTTTCCATGTGGTACAATGCCAAGTCCAACAAGGAGTATTTAGAAGCCAAAACTTCTCCTTGTTCGGTAATCTTGATTCGCCCATTGATACTATGACCCGGTTGAGCCAAAATCGCCTCGTAAGCAGGGCCACCACCCCGTCCCACAGAACCGCCGCGTCCGTGAAAAATCCGCAAATTTACATCGTAGTTTTCTGCTATTTGTTGCAGTGATTTTTGAGCTTTATGAATTTCCCAGTTGCTGCTTAAAAACCCAGAGTCTTTGTTGCTATCAGAATACCCCAGCATCACTTCTTGTAAGTTAGGGGAGAGGGGGGAGGGTACTGGAGAGACAGGGGGACTAGGGAAGGATGAATTTTCATCCACAACACTCTCTGTTTTTGTCTGTTCGTAGCCGCCAGCTAACAAAGCACGATATAACGGGAGTTCAAACAGTTTCCGCATGACGCTTCTGGAGCGTTGTAAATCTTCTACTGTTTCAAATAGGGGGACTACTTGAATTGTTCCGACAGCAATGGCTGGGTCAAAAAGTCTGGCTTCTTTGGCTAAAAGTAATACTTCCAGCACGTCGCTCACGTCGCGGCACATGCTGATAATGTAAGTTTGGCAGATATTTAGACCAAATTCTTGTTGTAGCGATCGGACAACGCGAAAGGTTTCAATTACATCGTTGGTTTTTTCAGAAAATGGCAATTCTGCCGGAATTAACGGCCTCCGGGTTTGCAGTTCTCCTGTGAGCCAAGCGACTTTTTGCTCCTCAGATAGTTCGTTGTAAGGTTGAGGTAATATTTGCAGGTATTCCAATATTTCATTGAGCGCATCAGCATGGCGAGATGATTCTTGGCGAATATCTAGCTGTGTCAAATTAAAACCAAAAATTTCTACCTGACAGATCAGATTTTCTAATTCTCGACAGCTTAAACCTGTTTCTGTCAAGTTGCGCTGAATCATCCGCAGTTCTGCTAAAAAATCGTCTCCCGAAAGATACAGGGGGCTATCTTGATTTTTTGGCGTTTCCCGATTGTACAAAGCTAGATTGCGATCGTGAGTATTTTCCAGCCGTTTCAGCACATAAGCCAGTTTGAGCCGATAGGGTTCTTGCCGATAACGCAGCGCCAGTGCGTCATATACCTCACTCAACTGGGACTGATCCAACTCTAGAGATTCCAGCAAATCTGGTAAGACATCACTCCAGTGCATCGACACACTCAATAATTCAATCAAATTTTTCACTGACTGAATATATCTCCCAAGCACCATTTTGCGCTGATAGCAAGCTGTCTGCCAGGTAATTTCGGGTGTGACTGATGGGTTCCCATCCCTGTCTGAGCCTACCCAGGAACCAAAAGAGCAAAAGTTTTTACTCGGTGGTTCTAGCCAAGGAAAGGTATTAGATAGGGTGTGTTTGAAACGTTTATAAAGTTGAGGAATGCCATCAAATAAAACTTCTTGGAAGTAGTGCAGGGCATAATCTACTTCATCTAGCACAGTGGGTTTAAACTGGTGAAGTTCGTCTGTACGCCACCAGAGGCGAATTTCTTCGAGCAATTGTTCGCGTACATCTGCTGCTTCCCAAGCATATCCCCCAGCTGTTGCACCAGAATGGTTTTCCAAGGCATCCAGTTTTTGTAAAAGTTGTACTACCTGGCGCTGCTTATCCCGGATGGTATGACGAACAATTTCCGTCGGGTGCGCTGTGAAAACTAAGCGCACATCCAGATGTGCAATTAAACGTTGAATTTGCTGGGGTGGAACATTCAGTTTGAATAAATAGGGAAACAAGGCAGCAAAAGTACCTTTTGGTTTGACTTGCGCTTTTTCTAGATAATTCTTTCTGAGCAACTCTGCTGCTATTCCCCTGCTAACAGGCGCGTCATCTTCTCTTTGATTAGAAGAATAGTTGACATTAGATGCTCTTTCTGCATCTGTAGGCTCTGTTTCTACCTCATAGCGACTTAATTGCTGCCGTTGTTCGTATTCCTGCTCTATGATGTTAATCAACTGAAAATACAGAGCGAAAGCACGAGCCGCGCGAATTGCTTCGTTGATATTTAGTTGTTCAATCAATTTTACGGCTGAGGATGCTTGGTCATTTGTTGTTTGTCCTTCTGGTGAACACAAATTTCGCAACTCCCGCAACAAGTTTACCATGTTTTGACCGCATTCTTGCCGGAGAACTGACTCCCACAATTCTTCCACTACCTGGAGACGATGACGCAAAAATAATTCCGACACCGGGTATATATCCGCAGTTTGAGACGAAGAGTATAAAAGGGAACCCATATTCTCTATTCTTGTAAAGCTAATTACTGTTTACGCTTCTAGGTTTCGCACTTAATGCTCACCAAGTTGTTCCTGAGCAAATAATTATTTGGTGTATATTTTCTAAGTTTGATTAGTTTCGCTATCCTCTGGAAAGTCGAGGTTGGGTAAGCGATCGCCTCGCAATAATTCTTCACTGGCTTCCCCTATGGCTTCTAGTGCCCTTACTGTAGTTTTTCCGGTAATCAGCAGCAGTAATATAGACGCTGTACCTATTTGTAAAAGGAAAGATTGGGGAATGTTAAAGAAATCCAGATTGGATGCGGGGTTAGTTGAGGATTGTTGGTAGGCAGAAGGCATTGCTAATTCTTGGTGTGGGAATATGAGTCAAAAGGAGTCAGAAATTAGGAGTTAGTAGTTAGAAGTTAGGAATTAGGAGTTAGAAGTTATGATTACTCCAAAGATCATCAAGAGACGGAGTTTAAATGAGATAAGCTTATTGTTTGTTTCGCTCATCAGGGCCGTTAGCGCAGTGGGACGCAAGTTCAGCTTTAAAGGATAAGTCATCAGCCAGTCATATAGAATTATTCTGACTCCTGGTTCCTAACTTCTTACTCCTAACTCCTAACTCCTAACTTCTGAATTTTGACTCCCTATTAGTAAAATAAACGTAAAACTCAACATTAGTCAGACTTGCAACCTGTACAAGACTATCTTGGCCGATTTTATGAGCTACGAAGGTAACAAAATTGTTAAAAAAAAACGTCGGAGTGTGGTAAACCTATGGTTCTAGTTTACAAGTGCAGGTACTATCCCCCAACAATCGCTTCTTGTAAAGTTAACTGAGCATGAAAACAGTATTACCAGATCGCCAGCAATCCTTAGTGCAGTGGGTAAGCCAAGCAACAGGGATCAACACTTTCGGGGTGAAAGTCCGGTTACGGGGAAATAACCTTCATATTCTTTGTGAAGGTACAGAATGTCCGCAGCGTTGGCATACTTTATCTGACTTGCTGCAAGCATTACAGCAGACAGACTTGGATGTTCTCACAAGCGACGAACAACCCTCAATATATCAAGTATTTGTCTATGGCCGAAGAAAAGGGGAACAGCGCCCCTTATGGTGTCATCGGGTTTACTTGAATCAAATAGATAAGCATCTAGAGCAGGTAAAGCAAGCGCTGCTAGAAGATTCGGAAAAATCAAAACAGTCGGCTGGGGCACTGATTGTCTCTAATGAAAGTTTGGCACGCCAAGGGAACCCAGAAGCGATCGCTCGATATCTGAGCGAAACTCTGAGTACGTTAGGTGTATCAGTACAGGCAAAAATTAAGCCATATAAGCCAAAGAACTCTCAGCCAGAAGAAAATCGCCTGTGGATATTTTGTCAGTCGAGCTATAGCCCTGATGCATCGTTGCTTGCTGAACCAATAGCACAGAAGTTGCGTTATCTCAAGCTTACTGGCTACCAAGATGCAGTAGTTGTTTCTCAGGTGAGCGGCGAAACTGCCCCTGATTGGCTGCTGCGGGTGGATTTGACGCCACCAGAGGTAATGCTGAAGGAATGGGCGCGTTGGGGGGATATACAAGCGATCGCGCGATTATTAACTGAGGTATTGTCAGGGTTAAAAGTTGCTGTCCAAGCTTTTCTGAAAGAATCAACGCTACATATCTTTTGTAGCCCAGCCTTTGATCCTTTAGGAACTGCGCCAATCCCCGACAAGGAAGTGTGCTTAGAGGCGATTTTACCGCAGCTAGAAGCGATCGCACCTCAAGGCATTCTTGCCGCCACCATATACGGACAAAAAGCAGGCGACAATGAACCAACTTGGATTGATTGGGTAGCTTTACCTGCGACAAAATATCCCGCCTTTGCCACATCACCGCTAGATTTGGCGAATACTGGTGATGAACCAGCCATCATATTTTTACTAGAGCGTTTACTCAATGCTGACCTGGATTGGCGTTTATTGACAGGTGGAGTTCGCGTACTTCTGCTGAACAAAAATGATTTATTGCACATCATGTGTGATGCACCTGTTTGTCCAGGGCGTCAACAAGTAGCAACTAAAGTTACGCAGTTTATCCGCCAATTAAAAATTCCCGGTATTATGGGGGTACGTGTCTACGGTCGTCGGGCTGGGAATAAAGAGCCTTTTTGGCACTATGGACTTGATATTGAACATCGCCAACGTTTAGTACCAGAAGCAACCCCAGAATTTGCTGCTACTTCTAAATACGTTAACGATTTAGTAACCTCTGAGACTAGTGAGCCAATTTTGCGCCCCGACTTAACGACAGAAGAAGTTCAAACTTTTGTCACAAAAGTCGCGCGAGATTGGATGACAACAACAAGTGCAACCGCGAAAAAATTCCTGTTACAAAGCCAGTTATTTATCGAAAGCGATCAGTCAGCAGAACAAAGCCCTGATGTTCAAGGACTTAAGGTTGCTTTAGTGTGGGGAACACTGGGATTATTACTTACCCTTCAAACTGATTGGGTGTTGGGTCGAATTATTGCAAGTACTATGCCGGCACCAAAAGTAGCTAGTGTCTTGCCTTCATCATCTTCTGGTGAAAAGGCATCTTTGACATCTGGGAAAACTCAGAGCGAGAAAACGACATTTTTTACCAGCACTTCCAAAACAAAATCTTCTCCAAATCAGAGTTCTGTATTTAATGCTTCGGAGTTTACCCAAACTGATGATACCCCGACAAATAATTTGGCAGCCGCACCACTGAAGGAAAAAGCAACCGCTACCGCTATTCTTTTAGCAGCGCGATCGCAAATGCCAAGTTTTAATGTCAGGCAGTTAGACGAGCAACTAGCACTGTATAAACAGCGTTTGGCTAGAACTGGTACTCCGCCAGATGTATTGATTATTGGCTCCTCCCGCGCTCTCAGGGGAGTAGATCCCGCAGCACTTTCTAAAGCTTTAGCGACTCAGGGCTATCCAAATCTTGATGTATTTAACTTTGGGATCAACGGTGCCACCGCACAAGTTGTAGACTTTGTGATTCGCCACGTACTGGGAGCATCAGAACTGCCTAAAGTAATTATCTGGGCAGATGGGGCCCGTGCTTTCAATGGTGGACGCGAAGATATTACCTTTAAATCCATCACTGCATCGGCTGGTTATAAACAAGCATTCCAAAAAGCCCCAACAACTGCCAATAGCAGCGATTTGCCTGAAAATACGGTAAATTCGGGAGAAGAAAAGATAAAAGAAGAAAAACCGGAGATTAGCGCCTATGAAGCTGTAAATCAGTCGTTAAATCAGGCTCTAGCATCTCTTTCTGCTAGCTATCCAAACCGCGACCAAATTAAAAGTCTACTGCAAAAACAACTGCTTATAAATGGTCGCAATCAGACGGTTGGATCGCAAAAACAGTTAACAGACGGTACTTCAGATGAAATTACTTCCCAGCAAGCAGTTGATTTTGATGGCTTTCTACCTTTGTCAATTCGCTTCAATCCTGCTAGATACTATCAAAAACATTCTAGAGTTCCCGGAAATTACGACAACGACTATAAATCTTTCCAAATAGAAGGACAGCAAGATGCTGCCTTTCAAGAAGTGCTTCAGTTTGCCCAGTCTCAGAAAATTTCTTTAGTGTTTGTCAACATGCCTCTGACGGAAGATTATTTAGATCCTGTGCGTAGACAATATGAGCAAGAATTTCAGCAATATATGTTGCGTCTAGCTACTAATCCCAACTTTATTTATCGAGATTTGAGCCAACAGTGGCCAAAAGCAAATGATTACTACTCTGATCCCAGCCACCTCAACCGCTTTGGAGCATACGAAGTCTCCAAAAAGCTGGCTAATGATCCGATGATTCCCTGGCCAGTGAAGTAGGGAACTGGGGAGTGGGGAGTGTGGAAGAGGCAGGGGAGCAGGGAGCAGGGAGCAAGGGAGAAGAATTTTCACCTTTGCCTCTTTTTAATGCCCAATGACAAATGACAAATGACAAATGACAAATAACTGAAAAATGAACTTTATATCAATTTTTTATGGGTTGTTCTTATTGAGTGTACTAGGAATTTATTGGTCTTTAGCACAACAGAAATTGCGATTATGGACGCTGCTAATTGCTAGCTTGGTTTTCTACGGATCTTTGCAGATCCAGTACATGCCATTACTATTAGCATTGACGTATATTAATTTCCGTGTAGGGCTAGAGATCGGTAAAAATACCTCACCAGGAAAACATTCTCTTGACTGGCAAATTTCTAATGAAGAGTGGCAATTTGCCCAAGGTGACTGGAATCGCCGTCGTTTAAAAGTTTTGTGGCTGGGGATAGTTCTAAATGTTTTACTGTTATTAGGTTATAAGTATTTTACCCCTTTATTCAAGTTTGTTTTTAATGTGCAAACAAACTCACCCGATAGCTCTTTTAAATTGATTGCACCCTTGGGAATTTCCTTTTTTACCTTTGAATGCATTGCCTATTTAATAGATATTTATCGCGGTGCCCCTGCTACTGAGCAGTTTCTCAAATTTGCTACCTACAAATTATTCTTTGTAAAACTGATTTCAGGGCCAATTACGCGCTACCACAACTTAGCAAATCAATTCAATACACTAGACTTACCCAATAGCGATAGAGTCGCCCAGGCGCTGTGGTTGATTGCTAGAGGCGCAGTCAAAAAAGGTATTTTTGCAGACCACCTTGGTATTTTTGTCGATTTATGTTTTGGTAATCTACAACGGGCGGGTAGTACCGATCTCTGGTTAGCTACATTTGCCTACGGTTTGCAGTTATATCTAGATTTCAACGGTTACGTAGACATCGCCCGTGGTAGTGCTATGCTTTTCGGCTTGGTTCTACCTGAGAATTTCGATTTTCCCTACTTCAGCACCAATATTTCAGAATTTTGGCGGCGCTGGCATATCACTCTAGGAGATTGGCTACGTAACTATGTCTACTTTCCTTTAGGTGGTTCCCGTCGGGGTTTAGTCCGTACCTGCTGGAATTTATTTATTGTGATGCTAATCGCTGGTATCTGGCACGGTGCTGCTTTGGGTTATGTAGTTTGGGGCATATTGCACGGATTAGCCTTGGTGGTTCATCGACTTACAGATAATATGAGCGATCGCTTTGAAAATCTAGAACAATTCTGGCAAAATCCTCTGGGTATCTTTGTCGCTTGGTTATTAACCCAACTGATGGTTTTTACATCTTGGATTTGGTTCCGCTTACCTAACCTTCAAGACTCTTCTTTAGTAATTCGGCATCTTTGGGGTTATCCGGCTGATGCCCAGTTTGCTGAAAAGGTCTATGTAGAAGCCTTAAATATGAGCCAATCTCAACTCGCTTGGGTACTTCTAGCTATAGCTGCCCTTATGGCTGTAGTCTATACCTTCAACCGAATACTGAAGTTAGAGTTGAACTGGCCTCTTAAGCTTGTCTTCGTCCCCCTATGTTTCTACGCTGTTTGGTTATTAGCTCCTGAAGGCAGTTTGCCCTACATCTACTTTGATTTTTGATAAAACATAAGACAACTTACAACTTCTTATTTCTTTACAAATCAACAAAACTTAAAATTTTTGCAAGAGGCTATTTGTAAAGGAATGTAAAGAGAATTGACTAAGCGATCGCGTCATTGGAAGTTATAGCTAGTTTGGTGTTGAAATGGCTTACAACGCCTAAATCCATTACTTTTATGACTATTGTTTATAGTAGGAAAACTTTACAGTTCGATGAGCTTGTTAAAGTATTTTGTTACAGAATATTAAGTCTGAGATCGCGTCAAAGTAAATTCATGTAAACTATATTTCAGCAGGCGAAAACAAAATTTGCTTGTTCCATATTTAACAACCCATAGCACTTATAAAACAATGACCACAACCTTACAACGGCGCTCTGACGCTAACGTATGGGATCGCTTTTGCGAGTGGATCACCAGCACTGACAACCGTATATATATCGGTTGGTTTGGTGTACTGATGATCCCAACCCTGCTAGCTGCTACTGTTTGCTTCGTAATTGCTTTCATCGCAGCACCTCCAGTAGACATCGATGGTATCCGCGAACCTGTTGCAGGTTCATTGATCTACGGAAACAACATCATCTCTGGTGCAGTTGTTCCTTCGTCCAACGCTATCGGCTTGCACTTCTACCCCATTTGGGAAGCTGCTTCCTTAGATGAGTGGTTGTACAACGGTGGTCCTTACCAATTGGTAGTTTTCCACTTCTTGATCGGTTGCGCTTGCTACCTAGGTCGTCAGTGGGAACTTTCTTACCGCTTAGGTATGCGTCCTTGGATCTGCGTAGCTTATAGCGCACCTTTGGCTTCCGCTACCGCAGTATTCTTGATCTACCCAATCGGTCAAGGTTCATTCTCTGATGGTATGCCTTTAGGTATCTCTGGAACCTTCAACTTTATGATCGTGTTCCAAGCAGAACACAACATCTTGATGCACCCCTTCCACATGTTAGGTGTGGCTGGTGTCTTTGGTGGTTCATTGTTCTCTGCAATGCACGGTTCCTTGGTTACCTCTTCTTTGGTACGTGAAACCACCGAAACCGAGTCACAAAACTACGGTTACAAATTCGGTCAAGAAGAAGAAACCTATAACATCGTTGCAGCCCACGGCTACTTCGGTCGTTTGATCTTCCAATACGCTTCCTTCAACAACAGCCGTTCACTGCACTTCTTCCTAGCAGCTTGGCCTGTGGTCGGTATCTGGTTCACCGCTTTGGGTATCAGCACGATGGCATTCAACCTGAATGGTTTCAACTTCAACCAATCAGTAATTGACTCCCAAGGTCGCGTCATCAGCACCTGGGCAGACGTAATCAACCGCGCTAACTTGGGTATGGAAGTAATGCACGAGCGTAACGCTCACAACTTCCCCCTAGA
>NZ_CAXTNE010000264.1:0-10966 GCF_964245445.1 uncultured Nostoc sp. | reverse complement strand
TTCCACCGGAATTAACTGTGCTTTTTCATCTTCTCGAAAGTCTAAAGAATTACTGCGAATTTCCGCAGCATAAATATCTTCTCCTATTCCATAGCTGCGGATATTAGTGCCAGGAATATACTCTTGGAATGTTACCGGAGAAAGTCGTAATACCAAATTTAGCCGATGGGGTTCTAAATGAAAGTCACTCACAAACTGAGTATGTGTCCCACCGTAGACTGGCTTAAAAATTGTCTTTGGTTGGATTTTACAGAATTCAATTACTTGTTGTGGGTTATTGCTGATTAATGTCGCTGGAATTTCAACGCCCAGAAGCTTAACTTGACTCAGTTGCAAGGGTTTTTCTTTGTGAAACTGGTAAGCTGATTTTGCAGATGCATATCCCCCTCTAACCAAATGGCACAGGTAGAGGAATTGACAAATCCTGAACCTGGTAATATTTGCATATCACGATAAAAGATGTGAGCCGTCCCTCGATAGAAGGCGAAGGGGCTAGCTGCCATCAAATGCATCTTCGTTGCCAGTTCTTGCGGTAATTGAGAAGCAAAGGGATGGTTGTATTGGTAAATTTCATTTTCCACCCAAGTTGAACGGGGAGTTGCAGCAACAGATGTAGATGCAAATCCCAAAGTTAAAATAAAGAGAGTGACAATTCCAGATATCTGTTTGAGCATGAAAGTCTCTTAGGCGGTAAAGAAATTAACTCTTGCTGGACTCTTGTTATAGACACAACCATCCAATAACAAATCTTTTACCACCTTGAGCCATAACTTATAAAGTGCTTCCCAGTGAAATTTCCCGAAAGTGTTTGATGAATTGAAGAATGATAATTTATCTGTCTAGATGATTGTCTTTAGTTTCTCTGTTCTTTTCTACTTGATGAAAATGAGCTATTGACCACTGACACAGTAGCCGAAGTGGCTCAACTAACGTTTCTCCCAAGGATGTCAAGGAATACTCTACAGTCGGAGGATTAGTAGGATAGACTTTGCGCTTCACAAGACCATCCCTCTCCAAATCACGCAGAGTACGCGTTAGCATTCGTTGCGAAATGTCTCCAATTTCTCTATGTAACTCACCATAGCGTTTCGTACCTTGGGATAGAACGTAAATGATTGCTGTAACCCATTTGTCACAAACCAGTTCAAGTGTCTGCCGTAAATAAGGATGCGATTCAAGGATTTTAGGTGATTGAGCCATGTTTTTAATGGATGGTACGTACACAAGTGTTCCTACTTGTGCAATGTCTGAAGTTCGTTTAAGAATAAAGTCTAGAGATATATCTAAGATGATCTCAGTGGTAAAACATAGCAGACTAATAAATCTATCTACTCAAACACAATGGTTACTACTGACTCTATTTAATACAGCTTTCCCCTAATGATTTGAACTGTTTGCATTAATCACAACGATACAGGAAAACAGCACAATGAAATTTTCTGACTTTACTCAAGAAAACTCGGCTATGCTTCTGATTGATCATCAAGTTGGCACAATGAAGCTGATTAAAAACTTACCTCTGACCGAGGTAGAAAAAAATACTCTTACCCTTGCAAAAGTGGCAAAGGTACTTAAGATACCTGTAGTTTTGACAAGTAGCCAAGAGGATCGGTTTCAAGGAAAGCTAATGACTACTCTAGCAGAATTGCTGCCTAAAGCATACGAGGTAAGAGTTAAACGTGCAGGGATCGTAAATGCTTGGGATGATAAGAACTTTGTTCAAGCTGTCAAAAATACGAATCGTACTAATTTAATTATGGCTGGAATAACTACGGATGTTTGCTTAGTTTTTCCTGCAATTAGCGCAGTGCATGAAGGCTATAATGTTCAAGCAGTGATGGATGCTTCTGGTTCACCATTCCATCTCTCGGAAGATTTAGCACGGCAGCGGATGCATGATGCTGGAGTTGTCCTAACTGCTACGATCACAATGATTGCTGAATTGGTTAAGGATTGGAGCAGAACAGAAGGTGTCGAGTTACAGGAATTATTGTTTAGTGAGGTGTTGCCTCCTGAGTTCATTGAAAGCACTAGCACTCTATATTGATCTTAGTTTAAGCTTACTACAATTAGACAGAAGCTAACAGATAGAATCGCCCATCGAATCCAAAAATATTAGTTACAAACGAGTTGGAAAAAGCCAAAATTTTTGGGTTATAAGCTGATCACTTTGAGAGCAAAGTTTTATGAAGATGATCGCCCTTCTAATGCGGGCTAGTGGATTCATAGCAGTCGTGTTGGAAATATTAACTTGATCAGGGATAAAGCGGAAATATCTGCCTTGATAAAAAATTATCTCAAGCAAATATGGGATATTCTATCAGTATTCAATACAGGTAGTAAAGATGAGAGTTAAGCAAGTCATATTTGGATTGTTTCTTGTGATTGCATTTGTAGTTGGAATCAGAGAAATCTCATTAGCGCAAACTCCTGCAAAGCACTTCACACCAGCACCAACTATTGTTTTGAATGTTAAGACTAAGGACATACCCAAGGTTCAAGTCTTAGAAAGCGAAATTCTTACAGCAACTCTCGCACCAGGAGAAATAAGTATTTGGCATACACATGCCTCACCTGTATTTGCTTATACAATTAGCGGCTCATATTCAGTAGACTTTCAATCTGGAGAGCCTTCAATTATAGTTCCTGCTGGGAAAGCAATTATCGAACCAATTAATCTTGTTGTTCGTGCGAGAAATACTAGTACCACAGAGCCTGCCTCACTGGTCTTGTTTCAGCTGAGAAAACCAGGAACAGCCTTTTTAGACCCAGTTAATAAGTAAATTATCTTATTCTGCTAGTCAAAATACAAAATTAGATATGAGGTGATATTTTCGATAATTTCACAATAAATGGGACATGATCCTGCTCAATACTGAGAATTAAACCTCTTCCTAACTACGCAAGGAAGTATTGTTGGTTCTTGGCAACTTTTGGTGATCTAGGTTGGGGGAAGGCAGAGGGCAGAGGGCAGAAGGCAGAAGGAAGAAGGAAGAAAGATATAATCGAGATACTTCAAACTTCACTCCATCAAACATTTGAGGAATAAGCCTCAGCAAGCTCTATGTCGGTGCTAACTCACCTATTACCAGATTCAACCAATCTGAAACTTGAGAATTGCCTTCTTGACAAGATAAAAACTCAGATAAATTTGATTGTTTCCGCAATCAGTAGAGTAGTTAACTGTCCAGTTTGTAACCAACCAACTCACAAAATTCATAGTCGCTATGAACGCTTATTAGCAGACTTACCCTGGGCTGATTACAGCATTACCTTACAGTTACGGGTAAGGAAGTTTTTTTGCATCAATAGGTTGTGTAAACGGCGCATTTTTACAGAAAGGCTGACCAATGTAACCACACGGGAGCAACGCGATTTTGTGAGATTGGGCGAAAAAGGTGCGAGCGCTAAAAACTAGCTTCAGTACAATATAAATATTTATAACAATTAAGACAGTATTAACACTGTTATAATTTTATTTTTATTTTCAGAGATAAATATGATTTATTATTTCTGCCTAAAAAAAGGTAGGATTCCCTTTGGAGTAAAGGTTTTGATATCTGACATCAAAACAGGGAATGCCTACGCGCTTATGAAAAATCATATATATTCTACTTTTGATTTAAGCAAATCGTTAGAACACTTTCAAGAAAAAGTCACGAAACTTTTAGAACTAACGAATATCTCAGAATGGGATGGACACATTTTTAGAGAACGTGAGAAAAAAATTAGAGAAATTGCCTTAGTTTTAGCAGGGGAATGTACAGCTTTATTGCTCCATAATCTGTCACAATCTCAAGATTTTTTAGATAAAGCAGAGCAGGAGACACAGGGATGGTGGCAAACAAGCACAAAAAGGCATGGTTGTAAAAAGCGAAAAATATTAACAGTTGGAAATGTGGAAGTAAGTTTAAAATTACCGTATGTAGTTGAACGTCAAACTCAATCAAAGAAAAATAAAAAATCTTTACACAAAGGATTTTGCCCATTCTTAAGATATTTGGGAATGTCTGAGGGTTTATCCCCTGGAGTTTTATCGACTATTGCCCAATATGGCGCAATTGCTGGCTCGTTTGAGGCAGCGCGGACAACATTAATTGATTGGGGCGTAAATATCAGTCTAAAACGCATAGAACGGCTAACATATTACTTTGGTAAAATTGGCATAAATTTACGTGAATCGAAAATAACAAGTTTAGAGCTTGGTAACTTACCTACAAGTAATATTCTTAAAGACCAGCGTGTTGTTATTGCTGTAGATGGCGGTCGTACACGGATTCGGATTAATAAAAAAGGCAGGCGTAAGGCTAAGACTAATCGTGTAGGCTTTACAGGAGAATGGATTGAGCCAAAAGTATTAACAATTTATGTAGTGAATGAACAAAGTGAAAAAATCAGGAATGGAGAGGTTTCAATTACCAATGATGGAACTTATCAAGGATATCAAGGATTTTTGCAGATATTAGAGATGTACTTGGTTAATTTAGGTATTAGTCAGGCGAAACAGGTTTTATTAATTGCGGATAGAGCAGAATGGATCTGGATACATGTTCCCCCTTTACTCAAAAAGTTAAAATGCCCACCTGAAACTTATCAATTATTAGACTTTTTTCACGCTACATCACATTTACAAGATTTTGCTGATGCTGCTTTTAGCACAAATAATGAGCGTCAACAATGGTTTCAAAAAGCTCGTAAAAGTTTAAAAAAAGGTCAGGCACTAGATTTAATGAGAAATATGGGTGAAGTTATTTTTGAGGCAAACGGAGAGCGCCTTAAAATTTTGGTACGAGAACGAAATTATATTTTAAAAGTTTACAGACGCAGGCTTTTAAGATATAACGAAGTTGCATCCCGAAAATTACCTCTTGGTAGTGGTGCAGTTAAAAGTTTGATTCGTCAAGTCGTTAATTTGCGTATGAAAGGAAATAGGAAATTTTGGTTACAAAATAATGCGGAAATTATGTTGCATCAACGCTCGCAATGGATAGCTAAAAGTTGGGATAATTTTTGTGATTCTATCTTTAACTCGTTTATTAAACCCCAAACTGCTTGATAAAATTTATACTTTAATTCTGCTCTTCAGTCATTTATTGACATAATTGATACTAAGCATTAAAGACTCGTTGCAGATATTTTTGCAAATAATCGTCAAATAACTTGCCAGTAATCTTTTTGAGATATCTCATCAAGATAAATTATCGTGTTTAACCATGTTTTTATTGTAAATAAAATTACCTTATACCTAAATATAATTTTTAGCGATCGCTTCTTTTTTACCCGACTTCACAAAATCGCGTTGCTCCCGTTGGCTTATCAGGGCAAGCAATCACTCAATCCCTGGGAATTTCTAAAAATACCGTATCTAATTACTTGCGTAGCTCAACTTTTACCGAACGTCGCCAACGTAGCGACCAAGGTCTCAGTCTTCTCAACCCTTATCATGATTACCTCCTAAGTCGCTGGAATAGCGGTAACCACAACACCCAAAAACTGTTTGAGGAAATTCGCGCCTGCGGCTATACCGGTAGTTATGCCACAGTCTCTCGCTTCACTCGTTATCTCAAGACCTTGCCCGGATTTGAACCGCGACAAGGTTCAAGAAAAAACGCTTCCCCCAGGGTTAGCTCTTCTTCCCATCGTCCTCTCACCCCCAGTCGCGTCACAGCTTTAGTCCTGCGACGACCGGAATTAACACAGCCTAATGAGCATGAAGTAATCGCTCAACTACAAACAGCCCATTCTGACTTGAAGTCAGCCATTGAACTAGCTCAACAGTTTGCATATCTTGTGCGTCAACGCCTGCCTGAGCATCTCGATACTTGGTTAAACAAAGCTAAAAACAGCTCGGTTTCTTTGCTGCATCGTTTTGCTGTTGGTTTAGAGTCTGATTACGATGCTGTGAAAGCAGGTGTAACAATGCCAGTCAGCAATGGCCCTGTTGAAGGCCATATTAATCGACTGAAAATCGCAGTTAAAATTATGGCAGTTCTCCACAATGGCTTCATTTTACCAGATCTGTTGTCACAATATAAGAAAATATTTTTATTTCGGTTGAACTGTAGTAAGGAAAAATAGCAATGAGGGTCAGCTTTATCGGTTATGGCAGCATGGCAGAGTCCCTAAGTTCACGTTGGGTAGGAAAACACGAATTATTTATTGCAGGTCGAGATCCAAACAAAGCACAGAGTTTGGCAAGCAGACTCGCTCAGGGTACAAAAGCTGGTTCCCCTCAAGAAGCAGTAGAGTTTGGTGAAGTTATCATTTTAGCGACTCCTCATGAAGCAGTCTTTGAAGCTCTGGAGGCATCTGGAGGAAGTAACGCTTTTGCTAACAAGATTTTATTAGATATAAATAATCCTGTCGAACCCTCTAACGGCGACTACTTAACGAAAAGTTATCATGGAGTATCACTATCAGAAGCGATCGCTGCTTATTCTCCCAAAGCTAAGGTAGTGAAGGCGTTTAATATGTGTCAGGCAAAAGTTTGGCAGATGCAGCCGCCTACTTTCGATGGTCGGCTCTTAGTAACGCTCTATTGTGGCGACGATGCCCAGGCCAAACGTCAAGTGGCTTCGCTAATTGAAGATGTTGGCAGTGAGCCGGTCGATTTGGGGGAGTTAAAGTACGCTCGATTGTTAGAAGCTGCCGCAGCAATTGTGATTAAATTGCTGTTTTCTGGTCGCAATCCTTATACTGTTCTTAACCTGATTCAACCAGAAATCAAACCGATTTCTTAACAAAGCAAAATTGTGATGCAATTGAGCAAGCAGGAATTAAAAATAACGCAGTAAGAAAGAGTGATCCGCTATCGCCTTATTGCCTGTCGCTAGGGGTTGGGGATAGTGGGTAGTTAAGTAGTTTACCTCGGCAGGCATCGCTCTATTATACAAATTTACACTCTAAAGCCATAATCGATTAATTCAAGTATCGAATCGACTGTGAAACTTTGACTGCTTTTTGGGGAGTAACGTTACTGCAATTTTGGTATTACTCCCGTACCGACAAATCTTTTTCTGTTAAAATCGCGTCTTCCAGCACGTAAATTTTGAGGCAGTGCCATGTGTGCAAAGGGATTTGGACAACCCCAACCCACCAAAATCGATAAACTTGTTGAATCTGCGGTGCGTTATTGCCACAAGCGACACCCAGAAGCCTTAGACAGCATCTTTGATTATCTACCTGTCAACCTGAACCAACAAGTAATAACAGGGATTTTGGCAGAGCATTGCAGAAAGATATTGACACTTTGAGTTGGTTTTGCGGCTACATGGCATCAGAAATCAACCGCAGTGAGGACAACCAAAAGCCTCATCATCCCATCGCCGAACTTAGCAAAACTCTGATTACATCGGGGATGGAACCGTTTACTGATTTTATGCCTTATCCTGGTTGCCGCCTCGTCATAATCAATTCGGAAAAATTTGAATCATTACCAGAGTCAGTTCAAACCATAGTGCAGCAAGCTTTTGATATTAGGGAAAGTAGTGGGACAGAGGCACAAAGGATAAATGATGCGTTGCTACAAGAGTTGATGGTTCAGGAGTAAAAAATTTGAATGTGATGGAGTACCCGCACGCCAACTCTTGGAGACGCTTTGCTCCCGCTTGCTTTCACGTTCGCGGAGCGTGCCGTAGGCAAGTGGTACGGCATCGTCTTCACTTATAAAGCATCAGTGAGCCACCCTACCCAAAAGGCTGCCCCCATCGTTCCCCATTATCTTTGATTAAATGGCGACACCGAATAGCCCGCCGCAGGCATCGCCACTTCCAAATTAAACTCAATTCCAACTCCTGCCGTGCAATCGCTGTCGCATTTTTGGCATTTTAAAATGGTGTTTACTGAGTAGAACCATGTTTAAAGGATTTAGTCACCCAAAGAAGAAAGCAGTGCTTGAGGACAATGAACTGACTACAGGCATTGTACAGCACCCAGTTACGAAACGTTGGCAGACTTGGATATCATTTACTGGTCATGATATCCAGTCCATTACTGCCCATAATCAGCGAGAGGATGCTAATAAAATAGCTAAACAGATTGCTGATGCTTGGAGTGAAGGGAAATACAAAACTGGGGAAGAGGTAACAGCTTTTATTAAATCTCTGTCGACTGATGCTGTCATAGACCCATTGCCCCAAAATATTGTGATGCAATTGAAAGAGCAGGCATTAAGCGCAAAGAAGTAAGAAAGTATGAACATCTTAAATTGAATCATCCATCCAACCGCATTCACAATCCCAATGCACTCTTGAGGCCTAGTCTCGGTCAAAGGATGCACCGCACTGGGGACATTTACCAGTAAACATTGGATGCCAATCAAGTAACTCCAGCTTTTGCTGTTGCGTCCACTGCTGTTGTGGTTGCAGTATTAATTCACTGTTATAGTAGCTTGCCCCCTCCGGTTGCCATAACTCCTCTGCTTTGGCATTGGGGTCAAGTCAAAAGTCTAGGCAGCTCTCACCCTCTACCCCATCAGGGTGAACGACACAGACTATGTGGGGGTTATGTGAATAGAGGAGACAGTTATCGCACTCTGGAAGTTTCGGCATAGTACCAGTGTACTGCTTTATCACAAGCGATCGCTTGGCTGAAATTGGGAATCCTAAAAGAAGTTTTGAGTGATTTTTAGTACAAATGGTTTTTAAATTTCGCTTGATTGGTGTAGCCTTATGGTTGACACCAGTATATTAATACAGTTAATATTATCATGTCAACTGGCGAGCGCAGTGAAAATAAAATTAAAGTAAGAATGAATATCACAGTAGATGTAACACCCATCGCTGCGTTTAAATGGAATGAAGAAAATGCCCAAAAACTCAGGGAGCTTAGAGAGAAAGCTGGATATAGTAGACAAAAGCTATCTGATGCTGTGGGAGTTTCTGTGGCTTATATTCAGCAGCTAGAGACTCCTCACGTCTTTATTAACAAACCAAAAAAACCAACTCAGATGACTGTTAGTACAGAAATTCTAGAGAAACTTTGTGCTGCTTTAGATGGGGATATCACTTCACTTATTTGGAACATAGATTACAACAGTTAATGATAATTATTTACTACGCTCACCAGTTAAAAATACTTGGTAGCCACTGTTGAGCGTAGTAGTATAGTAATCATAAAAGAGGAGACGAGCGCGATGCCTCTTTTGAAAAACAAAGAAGCGCTCAAAATTCAACCCTTACAAATCGAGTTAACGATACGAAACCACAATAACCAGCCGCCGCCGGGACTAGCAGCCGGAAGCCTTAAACTTGTAATGGTCAAGCCGCCGCGAGATGATTCCGATGACCTACCACGTCTAAAAACTGGTTGAAAAATCCGAATGTGATGCTAGTTTACTGGCCAGTCGTGCCGATAAAATTTATGAAGAGGTAGAAAATATAGATTTTCTGCTAATCGAACTGGAGGACGAATGAAAAATTTAAAAGCTAGGGTAAAAGAATTAGCACATCAGGCCACTGACTATAGCCGACAAGCTGTACAAGTTTCCTCAACAGACCGAGAACAAAGCCGAATCTTAATGCGGCAAGCACACGAAGTCAGCAAACGCTGCCAAGTGTTAATTCACGAGATATTGAGGCAACAACAAGTATAAAGCTACGCTCAATCAAGTAAAAAGCTTTGTGTCCTCAGCACAAGGCTTTCTACAAACAAAAATAAAAGCAATTGCAATAATCAAAGATATGTAGTCGCTTTTTTCAGAGAATTCATCTAACGACATCGGAGGAGCATATTGGCTAAGAATCCGATTACAAATTTGAATGAAGCCAGAAACAAATGGGTACAAGTTACTGGTTATTCAGCGAGAGCAAATATTGTTAAGAGATACTTGCCTGATTTTCGGGACTTTGACACAGAAAATCCAAAACACTGGAGAAAAGCAATTGAATTTTTCCATCAGAAATACATAAAACCAAAAGAACAATTATTATTGCGTCCACTAACACCAGCACGTCAAAAATGGGTTGAAACAACCGGACTGAAAGCTTCGCTTCAATCTGTAATGGAGGTATTACCAAAATGCAACTTTACATTAAACACAGAACGCGGTTGGTTGTTAGTAACATCCCTTTATGCACAGACGTATCCTGAAAAAGTTTTAGGGCAGTATTCAGCAGTTGAGACAATCGAACAAGAGGATGAAGTTACCCAAACCAAGCCTCTCAATAAAATACAGCAAGACTTTAGGCAACTTGAACCAATTTCTCAACCACTACCTCTAACACAGCCTCCAACTCTATTAACCCCACCATCACCTCCGAAAGACCCAGCCGAAGAGCGAGTGTCTAACCAGTTGGCAGAAATATTAGGAGGAATTCGAGAGACTCCTAATCCATCCGGGCGAGTTGATGTGTTGACTAAATTGTATGTAATTGAAGTCAAGAAAGCTTGCAATTGGAAGCACGGCATTGGTCAAGCACTGGTTTATCAATTTTATTACCCTAACAAGAAACCCGTCTTATTCTTGTTTGGTGAAGATCTTAGTTTGTATCGAGATTTAGCTAAGAAACATTGTCATCGCCTTGGTGTAGTTTACCGGGAAGAATCACATTTTCTGAATGGAAAATTTTGAGTACAAGTCTCTTTGCAAAAGCTTCGCCAAATCTTCATAAGTGCGTAGACGCTCTGCGGCTTGCCTTTAGGCATCGCAATCCCCTGACGAGTAATTGTACTTTTCGGCCTTGATAAAGCTTCGCTAAGTTTCGATGAGTGCGTTGTGGCTTACCACAACGTAATTCATATCCAAAATCAAAAGGCGATCGCCGTACCGTGGAAAGTCTGCAATCGCTTTTTTATCCAAATATATATGGAGATTTCTATCATGCCACAAGCAACAACAACAGAGCAAGTAACATCAATCGAAATCGATTTTTACGAACACGAAATCTATGCAGGACAAAAGCTAATAGCCCAAATTACAGCAGATTGCAGGTTTATGAAGTACAGTAGCAACAGTCTGTAAACCAGT
>NZ_CAXTNE010000263.1:0-11090 GCF_964245445.1 uncultured Nostoc sp. | reverse complement strand
CCCCTGCCCCTGCCCTACCTAACGATAAACTTAACAATGTGAATAAAATCCCAAATCCCAATTCGGTATTATGCCATTAATTAAAGTGCAAACTTCTGCAACTGCTCCTGAAAAAGCTGAAATTGAATCAATGCTTTTAAACTTATCAGCCAAGTTAGCAAAACATTTGGGAAAACCAGAATCTTATGTAATGACTGCTTTTGAGCCAGAAATCCCCATGACCTTTGCAGGGAATACAGACCCGGTTTGCTATATTGAAATTAAGAGTGTTGGCACAATGAAACCAGACCAAACCGCAGCAATGAGTCAGGAATTTTGCCAGCAAATTAACCAAACTCTAGGTGTGCCGAAAAATCGAATTTATATAGAGTTTGCAGACGCTAAAGGTGCGATGTGGGGCTGGAACGGCACAACCTTTGGGTAATTTCCCGTCTTCTTGGGTCAAGACTAAGTTAATCTGGCAGGTGTAGGATAGAGATCCTACATCAACTCTTGACTTTTTATGTCTGCTACGCCTCTTGTATCTCAAGTTGAGTTACACAACCCAATAAAATCAGAATTAATTCCTCCCCTTCTCGGTGCTTCTCTTGCGGAGTTAAGCAATTGGGTGCAGCAACAGGGACAACCTGCTTATAGAGGAAAGCAGCTGCATGAATGGATCTATGACAAGGGAGTGCGATCGCTAGCTGATATTTCTGTCTTCTCCAAGCAATGGCGGAAGGAAGTAGCAGAAATCCCCATTGGGCGCTCAACTTTACATTACCGCTCTGTGGCTCCCGATAGCACAGTCAAATTTCTTTTACGATTAGCAGACGATCAAATTATTGAAACTGTTGGCATCCCCACTTTTGCAGAAGCGGGAGATGGCGCAAAATCCCGTTTGACAGTTTGCGTCTCTACTCAGGTGGGTTGCCCAATGGGGTGTGATTTCTGCGCTACTGGAAAAGGAGGCTACAAGCGTAACCTAGCACGGCATGAAATTGTTGATCAGGTGTTAACTGTGCAAGAAGATTTTCAGCAACGGGTTAGCAATGTAGTGTTTATGGGGCTAGGTGAACCGTTGTTGAATACTGAAAATGTCCTAGCGGCGCTGAAATCCCTGAATCAAGATGTCGGTATTGGGCAGCGATCGCTTACAGTTTCTACAGTTGGTATTCGCGATCGCATCCGTCAGTTCGCGCAAAACAATTTGCAAATCACGCTTGCTGTTAGTCTCCACGCACCCAACCAAGCACTGCGGGAAAAACTCATCCCCAGCGCCCGCGCCTATCCTCTAGAAGATTTGCTAGCTGAATGTCGGGAATATGTGGAAATTACTGGACGCCGCGTTACCTTTGAATATGTTCTCCTCGCTGGTGTCAACGATTTGCCAGAACATGCATTGGAACTGTCAAAGCGTCTGCGAGGATTCCAAAGTCATGTGAATTTGATTCCTTATAATCCTATCCAAGAAGTAGACTACAAACGCCCCAACCGCGATCGCATTCAAGCATTTGTCAACGTCCTTAAGCAACAAAATACTGCCGTTAGTGTGCGTTATTCCCGTGGTTTAGAGGCTGATGCTGCTTGTGGACAACTCAGAGCAAGTAAGAATTAAACCTCTTGCAGTCAATTTTATGAATAAATATAGAACCGCAGATAAACGCAGATGTATCCTGAGAATTATCTCTGTTTATTTATGGTGTAAAACCGCCTGAAATCTCTTTTTAAACCTACTCGCCGGAGATACATGGATTACGGAAATCCGGCAACTCATCTAAAAATGTGAATGTATAATTTAATTAAGATGAATATCTAAAAAAGGATATTTTTATGCCAAATCAAGATAATGCACTGAATATTTAGAGAACGTTATGGGCTAAAAAATACAAGTGTGTTAGTGTAACCCACCAAAGGCATCGCGCAAGCCCTAACGGTGAATCAAGCATTCGCTTTAGTTAGCTATTTCAAGCCCCTGCATTTATAGCTTTTCTTAATCAAGTGAGGGACATCATAGCCTTTTCTCGAAGAACGGGGAGGCGGTTGGGGTGGGGTTCTGTACCTATAGGGCAATTATAAATAATGTTGACATTTTAAGGGTTTAGCGATCGCTAAACCCAACCTGTAACAATTGAGGAAATAACTGCATGTTGAATCGTTTATTAATGGTTAAAGCATGGCTACTATTGATTGTGCTTGCAAAAGCTTTATCAATTAATTCTGCTGCCTATGCACAAATAATTCAGACAAATCCTCAGCAACCTGAGTCTTTTCAAGAAAGAATCAGACAACAACAAGAGCAGCAAACTCAGCAAACACAAGAGCAATTTAACGAAACATTACTTCGGCAACAGTTTCAGCAACCACAACTACAACAACAACAGAGACTACAACAGCAACAATTTACACAACAACGGCAAGAACTGATACGCCAGCAACAACTGAGACTACAACAACAACAATTTAGACAACAATGGCAAGACTTTACACAACAGCAACAACTAAGAATACAACAGCAACAACTCAGACAAGATCAACAAATTAGACAACAGCAACAATTCAGATTACAAGAACAGATACGACAGCAACAACTCCGACAACAGAAGAACAACCTGTGAAATGTTCAAATTTGTTGATAAGTAACTTTATTATTAAAAATTAGAGAATATATTCTCTAATTTTTAATTTTTAATGACTGGCGCTGTGCATAAATACCTGGGGCGTAAGCCTCAATTACTTTACCAGTGCGAGTGCAACTAATCATCAAATAGTCACAACTAGAGCATTGTGTTCGAGTTAATTGACTATCATAAATGTAATAGCGTTCAGCTTGGCAGCCGCAATTTGGGCAGTAAATTTTTTGTACTGTCTGCATTTTAAAACCCCTGGTTGTAACTATTTTTTATTTGAGAAAACTGCCAGTGAAACTAGCGAAATTTTTGATTTGACCCAACTTAACAAACTGTCTTAATATTGGCTGATTATTTTAAACAAAATTTCAGATTTGAAGGATTTACGATATCTTTGTATATTATCCTAATATTTAGGTGATTTTACCCTCCCACTTTAGATACATAAATTGTTTTTTAATTAAATACTGCTTAGAGATTTACTGATCCCTATGACGAATGCCTTGAGAGAGACTTATTTACAGGCATTTCAGAGAAATACAAAAAAAGCCGTTCTTGTATTCAAAAATTAAATACCGAAAAATACTGTATATTTAGTAACAAAATATCTATCTTAAGATTTAGTTAATATTTGCTGGCAAGATTAAAACTAGTAAACTTCTAAAGCAACGACTTTTTTCGTTCGCAGTAGAACTTCAAAATCCGCTCAAAATTCTCTTGGCGTGTGATTTCTGCGCTATCGATTCAGTAATCAAGACTTAACACCCCAACTCTTGTAGGGTTGGGGAAGAGGTTCTTCCAGGATTACTAGGGATGAAATTGTCGCTCAGGTTTTGACTGTGCAAGAAGATTTTTAGTAACAGGTTAGCAATGAGTGTTTATAAGTATGGTGAACCGTTACTAAGCACTAACCCAAGTTGTGGGTTATTAACTTGCAAGATATAACTAGCCACTTGGGTTAAATATGGCATAAGTAGCTTTTCCCTGCCTTTTAGCTCGGTACATAGCAATATCAGCATCTTGCAGCAGAGTTGCTGGCTCCTCATAATGACTAAAATTCCAAGTAATACCAATGCTAGCTGTAGTAGATAATTGATATCCATTCAGGTTAAGTGGCAATCGTAAGGAGTCTTGAATCCGTTTAGCAACATTGGTAGCGTCGGTAATATCTTTAATATCCTCTAAAAGTAATGTAAACTCATCACCACCAAATCGTGCTACAGTATCACCACCCCGTAAGCACGACTCTAAACGTCTAGCGATCGCTACTAAAAAATCATCCCCTATTCCATGCCCAAAGCGATCGTTAATCTCCTTGAAGCCATCTAAATCTAAAAATAAAACTGCAAAATAATAATCGTTTCTGCGTTTGCTACGTTCAATTGTTTGTCTGAGCCGATCTAAAAATAAAACCCGATTTGGTAATTCTGTAAGCCCATCATAAAAGGCATTGCGGATCAGTTGCGCCTCTGTCTGTTTACGTTTGCTGATGTCTTGAAAAACAAAAACTGCGCCAGTAATATTGCCATTTTGCTCACGGATAGGTGCAACATTATCCCCAATCGTTATTTCTTTGCCATCTTTGGTAATCAATGTACAGTTTTCTGGTAAATTGAAAATTTCGCCTGATTCGATTACGTATCTAGCTAAATTTTCAATTATTTCTCCTACATCTTTGTCAACTAAGCTAACTACTTCTACTAAATCTTTCCCAAATGCTTCACTTTGCTTCCAGCCAGTGATTTGTTCTGCCTTGGTATTCATCATTTGAATACAACCATTAGCATAAGTCACAATCACTGCACAGCCCATACTGTTGATAATTGCCACCAGCCTCTGTTTTTCTTCGTATAATATTTTTTTGCTCTGATGTTTGTACAGAGCCATTTCAATCGCTAAATGTAAATCACTTTCAAGAAAGGGTTTAACTATGTAACTAAAAGGCTCACTTAGCTGGTTTTTTTGTAATTTTTTATATTCTGAACTCTCTGTTAAATATATTATAGGGATATGAAAATGATTCTGGATAATATCTGCTACGTTTACACCATCAATTTCCCCAGCTAGGCGGATATCAATTAGTACTAAATGTGGATGAGTTTCTGCTACCTTTTTTATTGCCTCTTTACCAGACTTAGCTATTTCTGAAACTGAATAACCTAATTTTTGTAAACTATTTCTAATATTTGAGGCTAGAATTTTCTCATCCTCAATAACTAGGATTTTGCGGGCGAACATGTTACAATAACCTGTTTGCTAAGGTTAAGATTTTTGCTGTGAGTATCAACTCATGTAAAATCTCATTATTTTATCATAAACAATCTTTAGCTATTCTATCGTCTTGCTTGATATAAATACTGAGTCACGATCAAATAACATCATTTTATTAAGCTCCAATAATTTCTGTATTTGTCAAAGCTAATTCTGATTATTTCATCAAGCTAATGTCAAGCTATTAACATTACACATAAATCCTTATGTAATTACTGGGAATCAAAAAGCAATTTTCATAAATTATGTAATAATTTTTCCGAATAAAATAAATACTATAGTATTTATGTATAAATTAATCAAGACAAAAAAATCATCAAATAACAACATAGTACTTTTATGTAAGTGAAAATAATCTAATGTGTTATTATTAATATAATAGTAGTCACTCACAATAATATTACTAAAAATTAATCATTGTCTGGAATTAAAAACTTTAATACCGCTTTGTCTGCAAATAGATTTTATCTCAGTCGGCGTCTAAATTACCGTCTGAAACTGTCTTAAATTTTAAATGGTAAGTGAAATAGTATTATTTAAAACCATTGATAGCAGTTTCCGTACAGATAGGGTACAGAAAAAAATAATTAACCATAGATGAACGTATATACTCGTAGGGACACACATCTTTGCATTGGTGTCAATTTAAACATAGGTTAACTGTAGGCTTCCTCACCCGCCTGGAACTAAAGTTCCAGGCTGATAGCTAAAGTCTACTAAAGTAGACTAAAGATTTTTGAGTGTATTTAGTCATCAAGAATAGATATTGAGAAAAGAATACCTTTTGAGCTTTAGAGATTGGACTTACTTTTAGTCACTTCAATGCTAATTTTGCCACCAAAGTCTGGAATAGGTGCGGCAGGTTTGCTGAGAGTGACTTGAACTTGTGTTACACGATCGCATTCTCGGAGAATAGAATCTGCAATCGTTGCTACCAATTTCTCCACTAAAGCAAACTTAGACGTTTTGACCAGATGTTGTATCAAGCTAATGACGCTGCGATAATCTAAAGTGTCTTCGATCGCGTCAGTCTTGGCCGCTGTGGAGATATCCAACCATAACCTCACATCCACCTCAAACCATTGTCCTAGCACCTGTTCTTCTGGTAGATACCCAGTGTAGCCATAGCAGCGAATTCCCGTTAAATGAATGCAGTCCATAAATGTTTGAGAGCAAATTGTGCATTTTGTAGAAAGTTGAGCAAGTTTGCTTGGAGATTTTCCTTACCACAAACTCGCGTGGCGGTGTTGGGTTCCATCTTTGCATTTGTCAAATCCCAGATGGATTTTAAATTGATCCCTAGAGAAAATCTAAAATTTAAGATTGTTTTATAGCTATGTTTGATTTAATGCCGATCGCTTATAAAAATGTTAATCAACTTTGGGCTTATATTTTAACAGAGACGCTAAAGCGGTTGGGATTGACTTGTGCTATTATTTGTCCGGGATCACGCTCTACACCCTTAGCGATCGCCTTTGCTCAACAAGCACCTAAGATTGAAGCGATTTCCATTCTCGATGAACGTTCTGCCGCCTTTTTCGCTTTGGGACAAGCTAAAGCAACCAGTCGCCCTGTAGTATTAGTTTGCACCTCTGGTACAGCAGGAGCAAATTTTTATTCAGCAGTCATTGAAGCCTCATATAGTCGCGTCCCACTGTTGCTATTAACCACCGATAGACCCCCAGAACTGCGAGATTGTCACTCTGGGCAAACTGTAGATCAATTGAGATTATATGGAAACTACCCAAATTGGCAAACAGAGTTAGCCTTACCCTCTGCTGATATGGGAATGCTAGCTTATCTGCGACAAACGGTAATTCATAGCTGGGAAAGGGCGCAAACTCCTACAAAGGGGCCAGTACATTTGAATATTCCCTTTCGCGATCCCTTAGCACCTGTTCCTGATGGAACTGACTTGAGTTATTTGCAATCACAGTTTCATCCAGAAGACTTTTTCGCAGGAATAGCAAGCAATACTCCACTCCCCATTCCCCATTCCCTACTCCCCATCCCCCAAGAATGGAAAGAATGTGATCGCGGCATTATTATTGCAGGTGTTGCCCAACCGTCGCAACCACAGGAATATTGTAGAGCGATCGCGCACCTTTCCCAAACTCTCAAATGGCCTGTGCTAGCTGAGGGACTCTCCCCAGTGAGAAATTACGCCGAACTCAATCCTTATTTAATTTCCACTTATGATCTGATTTTGCGAAATCAGCAACTAGCAAAGCAGTTAGCGCCCGAAATGGTGATTCAGGTGGGTGAAATGCCTACAAGTAAAGAATTGCGTAGCTGGATAGATGCAACCCAACCGCGACGTTGGGTAATTGATCCTAGTGACCAAAACCTCGACCCTTTGCACGGGAGAACGACGCATTTACGGATATCTGTAGAAGACATAAAAGTAGAGGAGAGAAATTTATCTTTATCCTCAGACTATGGAAAGCAATGGTGTGATGCGGAAGCTAAAGTCAGGTTAGTTGTTGACCAGACGATGGGGAAAATAGATGAAATCATTGAGAGTAAAGCAGCTTGGTTAATTTCTCAGATTTTACCGCCAGGAACGCCTTTGTTTATTGCCAATAGTATGCCTGTGCGGGATGTGGAATATTTCTGGAAACCGAATAATTTAGGAGTGCGATCGCACTTTAACCGGGGTGCAAATGGCATAGATGGCACATTATCCACAGCTTTAGGAATCGCCTATCGTCAGCAAAGTAGTGTGATGTTAACGGGAGATTTAGCGCTGTTACATGATACCAATGGTTTTTTAATCCGCAATAAGTTTGTCGGACATCTCACGATTGTGTTAATCAATAACAATGGCGGTGGGATTTTTGAAATGTTACCCATTGCTAAATTTGAGCCACCATTTGAAGAGTTTTTTGCTACTCCCCAGGATATTGATTTTGCTCAGTTATGCGCCACCTATAATGTTGAGCATGAATTAATTATTTCTTGGGAACAGTTGCAGCAAAAATTAAACCCACTTCCAACTAAGGGAATTCGGGTTTTGGAGGTGCGGACAAATCGCAAGGCCGATGCAAAATGGCGCAAGAATAATTTGGGGAAGCTTGCCGCAGATACGGATATTAAATGTTACTGAATAAAAACGTGAGCAAATTCATGTAATTTATCTTTTATCCACAATTTATGCAATGTCAATAGTTGATAGGAATAATATCCGTAAAATAAACTTCTTTATCTACATCATTAAACCTTACATAAGTTGTACTATTTGAACAACGAATGCCAACAAATTCACCAATACTATATTGTTGAAATTCAGATTATTTAACCTTACATTTATCACCAGGTCTAAAAGTATAGTTAGTTGAATAAGCGGGTGAGCCAGCTATAATTTCACTTTCATCAGAAAAAACGAGAGTAATAGAAGCCATAATTAATACCTATAGTTTCTCTTCATTATAGATGTTAACCTGTCCCAAAGGTTGTTGTCGCAAATCCCCCAACTCATCCAGATAAACCCGCTTGATTTGACCACTTGACAACAAAGCGCGGTGAATCGAACAGTAAGAAGGTTCCAGACTGCGAGAAACAAAAATTATGACCCCAAACTAGTCATCGTAACGAATCGAGTTACGGTAGAGAAGCAAAATACAACTCACTAAAGAAGCGGTGATACAGGTCTTCGTCCTTCTGAAACTGGACTTCAGCAAAAAAGACGGTTTTGGAAACTGCATTAGCGGGAGGTAAAAACACTCCATCAATCCGAAACGCCGTTTCTTTCACCTCAACCGATTCAAACTGGTAGTTTTGGGCTTCTGGGGGTGGTTCATCTACTAATTCAAATAGCAAACCGGGAAATTGCTTAAATAGTTTGTAGAAAATGGTGTTACGTCGCATTTTTATTCCTCAACACCCAGACAATTACCAGATTGTAAAGGCTTGAGACAACAATTTTAGCGTAGGCGTAGCCCACCGCAGGTATCGCATGTCCCTACGTCCGCGATAAAATTCTCAAGCACAACAGCGCACTCCATACCAATGCAAATTAACTGGCAAACTGCCAAAACCTACGAAGATATTTTGTATCAAAAAACTGATGGCATTGCGAAAATCACCATCAACCGTCCCCATAAGCGCAATGCTTTCCGTCCTGAAACAGTCTTTGAACTGTACGACGCTTTCTCTAATGCTCGTGAAGATACTAGTATTGGTGTCGTCCTATTTACTGGCTATGGCCCACATACCGATGGTAAATATGCCTTCTGTTCTGGTGGCGATCAAAGTGTGCGGGGACATGCGGGTTATGTAGACGATACTGGCATTCCTCGCTTGAATGTGCTGGACTTACAACGCCTGATTCGTTCCATGCCGAAAGTGGTGATTGCTTTAGTGGCTGGATATGCGATCGGTGGTGGACATGTCCTACACTTAATCTGCGACCTTACCATTGCCGCCGATAACGCTATTTTCGGACAGACTGGCCCTAAAGTCGGCAGTTTCGACGGTGGTTTTGGAGCTAGCTATCTCGCCCGCGTTGTGGGGCAAAAAAAAGCTAGAGAAATTTGGTTTCTCTGCCGTCAATATGATGCACAACAAGCCCTAGAAATGGGCTTAATTAATTGTGTCGTCCCAGTCGAACAACTAGAAGCTGAAGGTATTCAATGGGCGCAAGAGATTTTAGAAAAAAGTCCGATCGCAATTCGGTGTCTCAAAGCTGCGTTCAACGCTGATTGTGATGGACAAGCTGGTTTACAAGAACTTGCTGGTAATGCCACCCTACTTTACTACATGACAGAAGAAGGGTCTGAGGGCAAACAAGCGTTTCTTGAAAAGCGTCCACCAGATTTTCGCTCTTTTCCTTGGTTACCTTAAAACTGCAAAAATCGCACCTTGGTAAAGGGTGCGATTTTTATAGATATCAACGTTTACAGCACTAAAAATCTTAAAAAAAAATCTTATAAGTTAACTACAAAATTAGTTCAGTAATAATGGATGACTAAATAACGACTACTTTAGTCTTTAGCTGTTCAGATATAGAGGCAGCTATTTCCTCTACAGGGGCAACAGCATTGTCTAAATCTGAGACAAAGGAATGAGAAGATGTTAAAACTGGGGCTACATCTGGCAAACTCCAAGCATCTTCCAAGGTTTCCCAAGAAGGTGCAAAAGGTGGAAGCGCCAAAGAGCAAGCCTTCCAAGTTGCTTGAACTGGCGCTCCCAATTGCTGACACGTTCCGCCACGGCGACCCTCTGGCTGGTAATGACGGCAATATTTACAGGCAGATGCTAAAAATTTAATGGGTTTCATTTGGATTCATCTTTAGTGCCGTTTTCGGCTGAATTTCATCCTTATATTTTGCTTCTATATATAAAGACTGAGAAAAGCCAAAAAGCCATTATTTTCTATAGGTTTCAGCGATCCCAACGAAAAAATAAACTTTATGATATTTTTATATTCTTGTTATATTTTTCAATAATGCTTAGAGTGATTGCCTATGGATTTTGGCTAAAACTTATTAGGGATCAAGACTAAAACTCAAGCTTTTGATTTATCTAGCCTTTTAACTTCCTCCTTAAGGATAGCTAAAGGTATATAATTTCAGAGAAATAGTCTGCTTTGTATACCACATTAGACACATTTTAGCAGTAAAATATATTTTTTCTAAAGAATTAAAACTTCAATTTAAAACTGTTTAGCAGCACAGACAGAACAGACTTCCCAGCGCTGGAGTTCGCCGGGTGGGGTGGGAGATTGACACTGGGGACAAAGAGGTAAGCCATGCGATCGCGATCGCATGATCTTCGTCCAATGCCCAAAAGCAGCATTTACATCCTTAATGGGTGTTACATCAGGGCGGCTAATCTCATCACCAAGATAACTGGGATGCTCATGGGGCGAAACCGTTTGTTGCTGTTTTCTCTCCACCGATGGATTCTGCCAGTTAGCAGTAGAGAAGCGAATATCAACCAAAGGTGTTGACAGGTTTTTATTCAACTTTAAAAGCAGAGACGAGCGGCCAAAAGTCAAGTTTTGCGCCCAAGCAGCACTAGAAGTTGCTACCGACAAAACATCGCGCTGAATCGACAATGGTCGAGTATTTGCGGCAACCACTGGGCCAACAACTTCTGGCCAAAACTTGAGCAAGCGTTGAAATGGCTGCTCTTGCCATTTAGCCTGCTTTTCTAGAACGCCCAAAATATCATTAATTGATTTCAACGACATCATTCAAAGTGGGGAGT
>NZ_CAXTNE010000262.1:0-11091 GCF_964245445.1 uncultured Nostoc sp. | reverse complement strand
GGGCAGTTCTTGCTGGGGGCAGGGGGAAAACCTCATAAATAAATTTATTCGCTCTGAGACCCGAATAGAGCCGGGAATTCCAGAATCGTTCTCCCTCTGCCCTCTGCTCCCTACTCCCCTGCCTCTTTGGTCAGTAGTCAGTTATCAGTCTGATTATTCTTTGCTAATTACTGTTCACTGACTACTGACACTATCAGCCATCTCTATCATTACCTTTTTAAGACTATTGTGAAATTTACAATACATCCATTGAGAATGTTAGCGACGACCTTGCCAACGCTGAATTGGGATGCAGTCAATATCTAGTTGATCTAAAGCACGGGCAACTACAAAATCCACTAAATCCTCAATAGTTTGGGGATTATGATACCAGGCAGGAATAGCGGGGACAATTCTCACTCCAACTTCTGCTAGAGAGGTTAAGTTACGGAGGTGGATGAGGCTAAAAGGGGTTTCACGGGGAACAATGACCAGCTTTCGTCCTTCTTTGAGTTGGACATCTGCCGCCCGTCCTAGTAAATCGGAACTCAAGCCAGCCGCTAGCTTTGCCACTGTGCTCATGCTGCATGGAATAATTATCATCCCCAGAGTGGGAAATGAACCACTGGCAATCCCGGCTCCAACGTCACCCCAAGGATGGCAACGGAGTTTACCTGAAATTGCGACTCCAGCTTGCTCTCGCCAGAATTGTTCTTGCCCGGTTGGTTCTGGTGGCATCCGAATTTCCTGTTCTGACTGCCAAACCATGTAAGTAGATTTAGAGGCAACCAATTCAATACTAAACTCCGCTTCTAGCAAAAATTTGATTGCGCGAACAGCGTAAATCAGACCAGATGCGCCCGATACGCCTAAAATCAGAGGTTTTGTGTTATTTGACACGTAAGGTTTAGTTTATAAGACGCAGGGGGCAGGGGAAAAGGTACAAACCTCGCCTCTTGTGGGCGAAAGCACCGCTGCTCCTTTTCTCCCTTCATTGAGAGCAACAACTGCAAGTGGCGTGGTTTTTCTCCCCTGCTCCCAGCTAAGAGCTCCCTGCTCAAGAGCTTTTTCACTTTACTCATCATCAGAGTAAGGGTCTAGGTCATCAGACTCAATGTCATTTGGTAAGTAGAGGTCTGAAAGCTCCTCATTGGAACCATTGCCAGTTAAACCTCTGGGTACGCCATCGCTGCCAACTGTTACCAAATCAATTTGCTGACGGTAGTAATCGACACTCTTAACTTGTACGGCGACGCGATCGCCTAATCTGTAAGAAGCGCGATTTTTGCGACCAAACAGTGCCTGTTGTCTGGCGCGATATTCATACCAATCGTCTTTAAGAGAACTGACGTGTACCAATCCTTCTACCCTCAAAGGCACACCAGGATTACTGCTGGATTCTACCTCGGCTGCTGGTACTTCAATTTCCACAAAGAAACCGTAGGATTGAACCCCGGTAATTACGCCTTGAAATACCTGACCGATGCGTTGCTTCATCAGTTGGGCTTTTTGCAGTCCGGCTAAATCGGCTTCAGCTTCTTGGACTTCTTTTTCTCGGTCGTTGATTTGGACAATTACTCTAGTCAAATCGCTTTGCAGTTCTTGTTGCAATTCTGGGGGTAAAACGTTCCAGTTAATTTCCTCGTGGCTAGAGGAGTGGCGGAGGTTAACGCGCTCTCTCACCCGGGTATTGCGGCGATCGCGTCCGTTTTCGAGTAGCGCGTAATACACTCTCTGCATCAGCAAATCTGGGTAACGCCGCAAAGGAGCGCTAAAGTGGACATATTGCGGTAGTGCCAGACCAAAGTGAGATCCTTTGGTGGTGCTGTACGCAGAAGGTTTAAGGGTATCTTGTAATAAGTAAGTTAGAACTTGCTCAGAGGGAGATTCCGCAAAAGCTGTGGTCAAATGTTGATAATCTAAGGGTTGAATATCGACTTCTGGATCTAGTGTGAGGTCAACGCCTAAATTGACTGCCAATTTCAGCATTTCCTGGACATCTTCAACATCGGGTGTACCTTGAACTCGCCAGATGGCGGGAACACCAAGAGCATTTAAGTGAGTTGCTACCAATTGATTAACTAATAGTACCAACTCCGTGAGTAGCGATCGCACTGGTAAATCATTCACCACCACAGCGCCGAGAATCCCCTCATCATAGTAGGCATTTTGGCTGGGCGGCAGATTCAACTGGAGGCTACCACGATTCAACCGTACCTGTTTGACGGCTGTTTGCAAGGCTTGAAGGTCTTGCAGGATTTGGGAAACCTGTGGGGATTGATCTTGAGCTTCACCTGTGAGAATTGCTTGGGCAAGTTCGGTACTCAGTGCAGTCTCGACGTTAATTACACTGGGTTGAATTTCCCACTCCAGGACTTGTCCAGATTGGGGATCAATGGTAATTAAAAAAGAGATAGTTAAGCGATCGCTCCCAGGTACTAAAGAACAGCGTTCTGCCACACCTAGGGGCAAAATTGGCAGTACTAATTCTCCCAGATACACTGATTTGCCCCGTTTGAGTGCTTCTCTATCTAGGGCTTCGTCGGGTTGGACATAGTGAGAAACATCGGTGATATGAACGCCTAAAAGCCAATTTCCGGCTAAGTTTTTTTCTAAACTAAAAGCGTTTTCTATAACTTTTGTATCGCCATTTACTCCTTCAATGGTGAAGGTAAATAAATTACGCAAATCCAGTCGATTTTTCAGGTCTGCTTTGAGTAGCTTTTTGGGCAACTTGGCGGCTGCATCTAGCACATTATCTGGAAAAGTCCGGGAAAGGTCGTGTTTGCACGTAACTAAATCTATATCAGCAGCAGCTTCGGCATCGCTACCGAGGATTTGCACCACTCGACCAAGGGGAGGATATTGTGCCAATGGGTAACGCAAAACTTCTACATGAACCAAGTGATCGATCGCTTCTTCCAACTTTGCCCCGTTAGGCTGGATCTTCAGTTCAAACAGCAATCGATCATCTAAAGGCACAGCCCGAAAACCAGCTTCCACCTGCTTAATTCGTGCCAGTAAAGTGTGGTTAGAACGTTCTAGAATTAGCTTCACCTCCCCTTCGGGAGAGCGACGGCGACTGCCTTCTTTGAGAACTCTGACCAAAACGCGATCGCCATTCCAAGCATTACTCAAATGACTTTCGCGGATGTAAATATCCTCAGCTCCTTCCACATCTTGAATAGCAAAGCAAAAGCCTTTACTAGAACAACGGAGTTTTGCCTCGATTATTCCCTCTTCTGAGACACGGCGGTACTTGCCCCGTTCCTTCACTAAAATACCGATTTTTTCGAGAACATCTAAGGCAATGTGAAGTTTTTGTAAGCTTTTTTCATCTTCACAGCCAAGTTTCTTTTCTAAAACCTTCCGAGCTACCAATTTATCATCGGTGAAATTGGCAAGGAGTGTAGCGATTGAAAATTCCATGCAGTGAACCGACCTTTGGTCAAAACATCATTTGTTGTTTAATCTGGTTCTTTTCTGTATACCCTCACGGCTTACAGAAACAAGTTGGAAACGAATTGCTCAGAGGCAAGGCTTCCTAAGTTCTAAGGAAAGGAAGCCCGACCCCGCAAGAGCGATAAATTACTCCTGCAGTTTTGAGTAAAGGAAGGCGACCCATAGACTACTCTGGGCGTCTACGAACTTCTCACTGCACGATGCTCTCAGAGTTCGCCTGCGTTCAAGTCTCTTCACCTAACCAAACTTAAGATTACACGCCTGATTAGGATTTAGCCCCGCTAAGTAATTACGCGACGGGTTTTTGAGAAGCTGGGTTTAGAGAATCCATACTGCCCAAAAGCGCTATGCAGGGGAGCCACTGCGGTGAGGCAGCCCCCGTCTTGGCGGTTCCCGTCGATAGCGCAGCGTTAGCGAGTTATCGAGCGTCTGGGGGACTGCCGAACCCGGAGGGTCTTCTCCCAAGGGGAGACGCTAAAAGCGATGGGGTTTCCCCAAGTGGAGCAAGTGGCGTGGAAACTACAGGTGTTTGATTGTCTAGAGTGAAGGTAATTTTACGACATTAGACTCTGATATTGAACTAGGCAAAACTGCCGTGAACCCAATTTTCCCACATGTAGAATCGGTAACAATTAGGTAAGCAGGTTAATAAGCAGTGAGGGCGAACCTTATCTCCATTATTGTAGATTTAGAGCGCACTTCCAGAAAATAGTTCTAAATATCCAGTTGGGTAATCAGTATAGCATTACAGGCAAGACTACCCAGATAAGTTAGCACTAGCCAAAAATTTCTTCAAAAAAGAGCTACTGCTACAATTGGGACACGAGACAAAGCAAGAATATCACCTTGATAGAGAATTATGCTTACTCATAGCCTGCCAAGAAACTGATGACACATAGTAAGCAATATTGGCAGGCATCCTGGGTATCGAGTGGATGTAAATTAAAGTAAGGGCAGATGAGCTAGCTTGAACATACAGGCAGTTTCAACTCCGTTATTAAAAATATTTAGATTGGTAGCAGTATTATGTTGGCTCAATTCCAGAGCTTGTATCCCAAAGGCAGTCTGATTTCTGAATTAGTGCAAATTTTTCAAGGAAAATATATTGTCCGGGCAAGCGTGCAAATAGAAGGCGTAACCCGTGCTACGGGTATGGCAGCAGCAGAAACAGTAGAAGCAGCAGAAGACCAAGCCAGAACCAGGGCGTTGATAGTTTTGGGTATTACAAATGCGCCACAGCAATCAGTGGCATTTAGCTCAAATCCAATTCCCCCAGCGCAGCTAGATCCTTCCTTGAATACCAAAGGTGGATTGAATGAGTCTGCTGCTTATTCCTCTGCAAAGGATGAGGATTTTGTTGGTAGTCAGTGGCCAATGGTCAGCGACAAAGAAATATCGATACCGCCTTCTAAAGTACGGAACATCAAACCAGAAGTAGTAACAAACAATAATGAACAGTACGGGTACAACAGTGGTGCGTCCCTACCAAGCGATAGCTATAGCCAGGATTTAGGTAAAAACTTTCCTGCGACAGCCAACAAGGAGCTAGAATTTGATCCTCCAGTGGAAAACTTGGAAATAACCTTTGATAACCAGGTAGAAAATCAAACCTTTCCAGGGATTTCTGCTAATAATGTCACACCATTTACACCTCGAAGTTACAGCCCTCAAGAGGATGTCGCCACCCCGCCAGTGACAGGAAAGAGAAAGAAGAAAGCTGAACCCGTTGATTTATCGGATGTAATTGCTAAAACAGATGTCGAACTTCAGCGTTTAGGCTGGACACCAGAACAGGGACGGGAACATCTGATTGAAACATACGGTAAGCGGGGGCGTACTTTGCTAACTGAAGAAGAATTACACGGGTTCCTCAAATACTTACAATCGCAGCCAGACCCAATAGCGGGATTTTGATTAGTCATTAGTCATTAGTCATTAGTCAGTTGTAAGGACTAATAGACCTCTTGCAAAAGTCTATCTACTTTTCCACATCCCGTGAAAAGTCAGGTTGAGCGATCGCATTTGCTTGTTGAGCGATCGCATTTGCTTGTTGAGCGATCACATTTGCTTGTTGAGCGATCACATTTGCTTGTTGAGCGATCGCATTTGCTTGTTTGGAATTGCGAATTGCGAATTGCGAATTGTTTTAACCCAAGCGTATTGTATTAAGTACTTAAGCAGGCGACCCATTCCAAAAATAACCCCTCTTCACGTTACAAAGAGGGGTTATTTTTAGGGTTTAAGGAAATTAAAAGTGGTAAATCACCATTAATAGTCGCGACTATTAATTAAGAACAGCAACTGCTGGACGGCTACCAGCAGCGTGACGGTCAATTACTTGGTCAATCAAGCCATATTCCCTGGCTTCCTCTGGTGACATGAAAAAGTCACGTTCAGTATCTTCAGCAATCCGCTCAATTGGTTGACCTGTATGTTCAGCTAAATAGTCGTTTAGCCGCCGCTTATGGTACAGAATCTCCCGCGCCTGAATTTCAATATCAGTCGCCTGTCCTTGAGCGCCGCCTAGAGGTTGATGAATCATAATCCGAGAATGGGGTAGACTCATCCGTTTACCCTTAGTACCTGCACTGAGGAGGAAAGCGCCCATACTCGCCGCCAATCCGGTACAAATTGTACAGACATCAGGGCGAATATGCTTCATAGTATCAAAAATGCCCATACCAGCCGTCACCGAACCACCGGGAGAATTGATGTACATATAAATGTCTTTCTCCGAGTCTTCGGCATCCAAATACAGCAGTTGGGCAACAATCAAGTTAGCAATGTTGTTGTCAACTTGTTGTCCCAAAAAGATGATGCGCTCACGCAACAGCCGTGAGTAGATGTCAAAGGCGCGTTCGCCTCGACCCGATTGTTCAATAACGATAGGAATCATGGAAGCGTGTTTGTGGCTACTTTAAATACATTTTATCGGTGACAGCACGAAACTGGGGTTTATCTCTACTGTTCTCAAGCAGATAAATCAAACCTTTCTCGTTTTCTGTTGCCCAAAAAGAGTACAAAAGATGATTTTGCGATAAATTCAACCCCCAAAGGCACTTTTTAACCGCAAAAGGCGTCTAAGAAAATATCCCATGAAGAACAAATCAAAAAACTCCAATCATCGCCAACCTCATATCTCGGCATTTGCTGGACAACTTTGGCGATGTGGTGATTAGACCGATAACCAAAATCAGACTTGCTTAGGGAATTGTGTTAATACTGTAACAATTTAAACATTTTTTTAGGATTTCCCTCGGCAAATATCAAATTATTTTTGTTACATTCAGTAAACCGATAAAACTAAATGTATTTAGAATAACTAGTCATACTTGAAATGCTATCCATCCAAAGAGACGTGCCATGTTGGAAAAACTTGTACAAGCCGCCATCATCACCTTCTTGCTCCATCTGATAGCAGGACTTAGCCCAAATACTTTAATTCAGACGAAGACAGCATCACCTGTGCGAGAAACGCCACCAAATATTGTTAGCTTGCTATTGCGATCTTTTCAGTAAGAATTTTTCATAAATTGCATAGGTGTCAGCCCCTTTTGGGAAGTCAAAAGTCAAAATTAATACCAATTTGAAAAAAATGCGACAGATGGGTAGGGCACAACCAACATTGTTGTGCCCCTACAAATAATTGATGTGTCGCAAACAATATTTGAATTGGTATAAGAACCCCATAAATAAATTGGCATTGCTCTGCATCCAAATTATTTTTTGGTCATTAATATCACAGATATGCACTACGACCTCTTACCCAAGAGATAATTCGCTCGTAGGATTTCTTGCTTATCTACATACCCGTCTAGCCTGAGACTCCTGAGAAGAGGATAGACTGAGCAAAGAAGGCAACTATTTGCATTTAATCATGACTAATCGCCTTGCTGAAGCTAAGAGCCTCTATCTCCGCAAACACGCCGAAAACCCGATTGATTGGTGGTCTTGGTGTGACGAAGCACTTGCAACTGCAAGGGCGCAAAATAAACCGATTTTTCTTTCCATTGGCTATTCTAGTTGCCACTGGTGTACTGTCATGGAAGGCGAGGCTTTTTCTGATATTGCGATCGCTGACTACATGAATGCTAATTATCTTCCCATAAAAGTAGACAGGGAAGAAAGACCTGACCTCGATAGCATCTACATGCAAGCTTTGCAGATGATGAGTGGTCAAGGGGGTTGGCCTTTAAACGTATTTCTTTCCCCAGAAGATTTAGTGCCGTTTTACGCTGGTACTTATTTTCCTGTAGACCCGCGTTATGGTCGTCCTGGATTTTTACAGGTGTTGCAAGCCCTTCGCCGTTATTACGATACCGAAAAAGCAGAATTACAGCAACGCAAAGCCTTAATTATTGAGTCGCTACTCACATCTGCGGTATTGCAAGATGGTACAACAGATGAGCTTGAAGACCATGAATTACTCCGCCAAGGTTGGGAAACCAGCACAGCTGTAATTAGTCCTAGTCAATCTGGGAATAGCTTTCCGATGATTCCCTATGCGGAATTAGCACTGCGGGGAACTCGATTTAATTTTGAATCTCGCTATGATGGCAAGCAAGTTTGTACCCAACGGGGATTAGACTTAGCGCTGGGAGGCATTTACGACCATGTGGGCGGTGGCTTTCATCGCTATACTGTTGACGCTACTTGGACAGTACCCCACTTTGAAAAAATGCTCTATGATAATGGACAGATTGTAGAGTATATAGCTTCTTTATGGAGTGCAGGAGTACAAGAAGCAGCCTTTGAGAGAGCAGTTGCTGGTACTGTACAATGGCTGAAGCGAGAAATGACCGCGCCTGAAGGTTACTTCTATGCTGCTCAAGATGCCGACAGCTTCATTGATCCCACGGCAGTAGAACCAGAAGAAGGAGCCTTTTACGTCTGGAGTTACAGCGAACTACAACAACTGTTAACGCCTGAAGAATTGAGGGAATTAGAACAGTTTACTGTGTCACCTAACGGCAACTTTGAAGGGCGTAATGTCTTGCAAAGACGCCATTCTGGGCAACTGAGTGCAACCCTGGAAACAGCACTGAGCAAGCTGTTTACCGCTCGCTATGGCGTTAGTTCTGAGTCTTTAGAAACTTTTCCTCCGGCTCGTAACAACCAAGAAGCAAAAACCACTAACTGGCCAGGTCGCATTCCCTCCGTGACAGATACGAAGATGATTGTCGCTTGGAATAGCTTGATGATTTCTGGGCTGGCTAAAGCTGCTGGGGTTTTTCAAGAACCGTTATATCTGGAATTAGCAGCACGAGCAGCGAATTTTATCTTGGAAAATCAGTTTGTCAATGGGCGTTTTCAGCGACTCAATTATCAAGGAGAACCAACCGTTTTAGCGCAGTCTGAAGATTACGCCTTTTTTATTAAAGCTCTCCTGGATTTACAAACTTCCAACCCTGAGCATAAGCAATGGTTAGAAAAAGCGATCGCTATCCAAGATGAATTCAACGAATTTCTTTGGAGTGTGGAATTAGGTGGTTACAATAACACATCTAGTGATTCTAGTCAAGATTTAATTGTGCGGGAGCGTAGTTACGTTGATAATGCTACACCATCAGCTAATGGAATTGCGATCGCTAACCTTGTCCGTCTTGCCCTACTCACCGATAATCTAGATTATTTGGATTTAGCGGAACTTGGCTTAAAAGCTTTTAGGAGTGTGATGCATCGCTCCCCTCAAGCTTGTCCTAGTTTATTTACAGCGTTGGATTGGTATCGTAACTCTACCTTGATTCGCAGCACCACTGAGCAAATAAACTCTTTGATCCCCAAGTTTTTGCCGGTGGCTGTGTTTACTATCACATCTGATTTACCAGAGGGAAGCATTGGGTTAGTTTGCCAAGGTTTGAAATGTCTTGCACCAGCAGCAAATGTAGAGCATTTATTGCAGCAAGTAGAGAAAAGTCAGGTGAGGGCGTGAAATAGTTTTATTTCTCCCAACTAGAATGTTACCAGCAGGTCATCCAGTCTTGATCGCAACTTTCTGCGCGGTTGCTCATTTTACCCCGTATAGTGATGATGTCTAAACAGACCAAGGATTAACCATTAGAACCCCTGTCCCAGCAAAATCTTTTTCGTTACGGGTAACAAGTGATAAAGAGTTATGAATTGCAATCGCTGCAATAAGAGAATCCATGAGAGGTAGAGGTCGCCCATTCTGTTCTAGTTGCCCGACTAAATTTCCCCACAACAACATTGTTGAGACATCTATATTTAAGATTCTTTGTTGAAAGCGATTGGGCAGGGTTTCATTCAGCCAAGTTGTTAGAGATTCTTTCCGCTTAGATGCAGTAATTTTGCTGATGCCTTTAGCAATTTCGCCAATTGTGATGACGCTAAGGTAAAGTTTTTCTGGCACTTGGGCATCTAGCCAATCTAAAACTTGTTGATTTGGTTGTTTGGCAACAAGTTCGGAAATCAGGCAGGTATCAAGGAGATAAGTCATGGAGTGAAGGCATTACGGGGAAGGGTGCGATCTCGACTAAGGTCAAGTTCTTCGGTGAGTTCAGCTAGGGGGGATTGACGGAAAAACTCTGAGAGTTTGCTTGGTTGATCTGGGTGGGTGTTGTTGTGTGTGGTCAGGCTTTGGGCAAGGAGTTGAATGATGTATAGTTTATCGTTGGGGGAAAGCTGAAGGAGTTGTTGTTCGAGTTCTTGGCTAGGCATGATGGGGTTTAAGTAGAAGATAAATTTATTCTACTTTCAGCGTCACGGGTTAATTTAGTTTGACTCGTTTTTTGCCCTCTATTTTTTTGACGAATGACTATTAACTCATGTAGCAAATTAACCGCCATTGTGCTAGCTGGCGGTAAAAGTTCTCGGATGGGTCAAGATAAAGCCTTGATTCCCATTCAAGGAGTGCCGTTGTTACAGCGAGTTTGTGGGATTGCTCAAAGCTGTGCTGATGTTGTTTATATAGTCACTCCCTGGCCAGAACGCTATCAAGATTTGCTTTTGCCTGGTTGTCAGTTTATTCGGGAAGTGCCTTTATCTGGAGAATCTCTAGCCCAAGGGCCTTTAGTTGGTTTTGCCCAAGGGCTAGCCGAAGTTAAAACAGATTGGGTGCTACTGCTAGCTTGCGATTTGCCGAGGTTGCGGGTTGAGGTGTTGCAAGATTGGGTAAGTAGACTTGATAGCGTGGGGGATAATGCGATCGCAGCTTTAGCTGAACATCCTAAAGGCTGGGAACCTCTGTGTGGTTTCTATCGCCGTCGCTGTTTGCCACAACTCTTAGAGTTTATCAACCAAGGGGGGCGATCATTTCAGCAGTGGCTTCGGCAATATCCTGTAGAAGTTTTGCCTTTAGCAGAACCCGAAATGCTGTTTAACTGTAATACACCAGAGGACTTGGCTTTAAGTTAACGTCAGTCTCCAACGGAGGCGCACGTTAAAATTAGCTTATGCTTGCAGCACATTAACTGCGATCGGGTATAATTTCCATTAATAGAATCTACTCATCTTGCGGCTTGTCTAACTTGTCTATTTTATTTTTGCGTGCCAATACCGTCGCATAAGTGTCTATCACTCTCACTGAGATTAGGATTATTTTGTAAATAAGCGCGTACCCAATCACAACTGCGCCCTATTAAAGGGTCTAAGTCTAGATTCCAGAAATCTAGATTCCAGAGTTTGATTGTC
>NZ_CAXTNE010000261.1:0-11231 GCF_964245445.1 uncultured Nostoc sp. | reverse complement strand
CCCCCTGCCCCCTGTCTCCTGCCTCCTGGCACACTATAGAAAATGCGGATTAGTATAAGAATTGTAACCTTCCAATTGTCGGCGGGAATTTCTGATGAACTTCTTGACTCACGTTCTGCATTTAGCTGGTTCAGGTGCTTTTGCCTATTACTCTGCTGCTCAAATTCGTGATTCTAAAACCCGCCCTAACATCCTTGCGGGGTTTCAGTTGGCCGAATCTGGTTCTGTGCCGTTTTTATCTGCACTTAGCGATCGCGCAGCTGCCGAAGGCGATACATGGCTAGCCGAAAAACTAGCAAAACATGCATCAGATGAAACTAGGCATGGTAAAATTTTTGCCCACGCCTTACAACAGTTGAATAAACAAGTTATAAATTTCAAGGGTCAACCCCAAACTACATCCACAAAAAAATCACAACAGCGTAGTCCCTTTTTCGCAGCATTCTTTGAAGGTTACACCCAAGAACAGCTAAAACCGGCTGTCATTGACTGGGATGTGTTTATGGCTAGCACATACATTCTGGAGTTAGATGCTAGTAAAGACTTTGCGCGAATGGCGAAAGTATTACCTGATAACGAGTCAACCGCTCGTAACTTAAAGTTAGGAATGCTTTGTATTGCCCAAGATGAAACTGGACATGCTGCTTATCTCTACGAAGCGATGATGCGACGGATGTCTGCGACTGAAGTGCAAAAACTCGTAGATATGTGGCGAACCCGCAAGGTAAACGCCCTGTTGGCAATGGTTGGCGGTATCCTCCAGCGTAATGGTGAAACGCGATCGCTAGTCCAGGATAGTGCGCCGTCGGAAATCGATTCTGAGTTGGTAGCTACGTAATTATAGATATTCTTGAGTATCTAATGTTCAAAAAGTTGTGAAATTTCAACATTTAGCTTGAAAGGCACGAGGTTTGTCTCTTGCCTTTCAAGCTAATTCCATACTTCTTTCCTTAATATTAAATAAAACGGTGTGGAAAAACAAAACTATGTTAAGAAAAATTAAATAGGCTTAAACCCTCTTACCTCCTGCCTCCTGCCTCCTGCCTCATCCTAACGATAAATATTCACGCACACCTACTTATTCTGCTTTAATAATGATACAAATATGTTGATAGAAACAATGCCATGCACCTACGATAAATCTATATGTATCAAGGTTTTCGTGAATTGGTATGACGTGCTATCTTCAAGTAGATTATGGAAGACCTAAAACAAACAATAATCAGCTACTCTAGTAGAGAACTCGAACAGCGCAAAAATTGGTATTCTCCGGCAGCAGAGGCTTACAACAAGGCACGACCCCGCTATCCTAAGGATTTAATTCACCAAGTTATAGAAGTTGCTCAACTCTCTACTGACTCAAAAATTCTAGAAGTGGGATGTGGCCCTGCAACTGCAACGGTAGCATTCGCTCAATTGGGTTGCTCAATGATCTGCTTAGAACCCAACCCAGATTTTTTTCGCTTAGCTCAACAGAATTGTCAACCGTATCCCAATGTAGAGATTCAGAATACATCTTTTGAAGAGTGGACGCTAAAGACTTCTGAATTTGATGCTGTCTTAGCAGCGAGTTCTTTTCATTGGATATCACCAGAAATAGGATATCCAAAAGCAGCAAATGCCTTACAAGAAAGTGGCTACCTAATTTTACTATGGAACAAGGAACTTCAACCCCCGTATGAGGTGTATCAACGCTTATCCCAAATCTATCAACTATATGCTCCATCTCTCGATCGATATGAAAACAGAGAAACGCAAGAAGAGATATTGAGAGGGTTAGGAGAGATGGCAATCGATTCCGGGAAATTTAAAAATTTAATATCGGGACAATTTGTCTCGGAAGTAACATATAATGTTGATGAGTATTTAATGCTTTTAAACACTTACTCACCTTACTTAAAGTTAGATTCACACAGCAAAAAAGCATTATTTGCAGGATTGAGGCACACAATAGAAGATGATTTTGGAGGTAGTCTTCATCTTTCATATATCTCAGCTTTTCACATTTTCAAAAAAATTTAACAAGGAAGAATTCAGAAGTCAAAAGTCAGAATTTAGAATTAATTCTGTGCGACTGGCGGATGAATAAGCGGCGTTTTTACTACCCCACTAAATCAAAGATTTAGTGGTTAACAAGAAAGTGGGGGTCTGAATCCTCTACTAATTGCATTCTGAATTCTGAATTCTGAATTCTGACTTCTTCTTTAATCCATCAAATAGAACAGTTAAATCTTGTGGAGTGTTGTGGATGTACCCGTACTTGGAAGTATCAGTACTACCTAGCAAACCTGAGTAAGGTTCTTCCTAAAAACTAATTATGAAAGCTGAAGCAGAAAATAATCGCAGGCTGACTTGTGAAGTAGAAACTACCTTAAAGGTGATTGGCGGACGCTGGAAAGTTTTGATTATTAGAGAATTAATGACTGGCGTAAAACGGTTTGGTGAGTTGCAACGGGCTTTGCCTGGAGTTACGCAAAAGATGCTTACCCAGCAACTCAGAGAAATGGAAGAAGACGGTATTATTCATCGAGAAGTTTATCCCCAAATTCCGCCCAAGGTGGAATATTCTCTGACGCCTTTAGGAGAAACTTTACAACCAATTCTCTATGCTATGCATGAATGGGCTGTGCAACGGTTAGCTCTAAAAAATCACCATCAATATTGAGCATAGGTAATAAATAACAATTGCTAACTTATAATTTTAGCTAGCAGTTTTCTCCGAATTACGAATTATTTTATTCGTTGTTTCTTAAATATTCAATCGCTGCCTCTAATTTTGAGGGGTAACTTTCAGCAAACCTCTCAAACCAAAGTCCTTCGGAAGAAAGTGGATCTACTTTGGCTAACCATTCTTTTGCTTCCACTTTCAAAGCCTCTTGTTGTTTGGCTTTAAGTTGTTCTTGTCGAATTCGTTCTTGTTCTAGTTCTTGCTGTCTTTTTAACTCAATAGCAGCATCCTCTTCGGCAAAATCAGCCTTAATCTCTGCCAAAAGGTTATCCATGAAAGATGCCGACTTTGGCGATGATGGAATAAACGATTTGGCTGTGGCTGATTTTGGCTGCTGCTGTTGTGGTTGTACTTCTTTATATTCAGTTTGGAGTTCAGCCAATAGCTTATCAATGGAATCCATTTTGGCAATTCCTAATAAAAAATGGTATAGCACCGCAAGCGGAAGTCAAAAGTCAAAAGTCAAAAGTCAAAAATTTTGTATATCAAGGCTTTTGCAAGTTTTAAAATGGTAGCCTGATTTACGCCGAACGTACTAGTCATTAATGGCATTGAGTAGCACTTCCGATAGACTCAAATCTTCCATATCTTCCATAGTAATAGTGTCACAGATATCAAACTTAGCACCAGCACTTTGGAGTTCATCGTCTAAGACTTTGAGAAAACGGGTAGCTTGGGGATCTGTGCCGACTTGAATAAAGGAAATAGCTAATTCTTCATCTCGATCGATGCGGCGAGAAGCTTCAATAATTACCTTCATTACTGCTTTGCGATCGTCCGGTTCACCATCGGTAACCACTAAAATTGTTTCACCATTTGGCTTGGTTTGACCGGCTGCTTTGCGTTGAAGGTAATCATCAGTTGCATGTTTTAACACACCTGCTAAGTCAGTTGTACCAGAGGGGTCATTTTCTTGAAAAATTTGCGCTACTTTGCTGGATGTCACATTTTCGTATCGCTTAAATCTACCAGAAAATACATAAATAGTAATGCCGTCTGGGTCAAATTGCTCACACTTACTAGCTAAAGCTAAAGTAGATTCCTGTGCTGCAACCCATCTAGTTCTACCACCCTTTTGATCTTTGGTTGCCATGCTGCCACTTTTGTCGATAATCAAGGTATAATCACGATTTTCTAACATGATTCAATTCTCCAATTAAGAGTCAATCAATTTTGGATTTTGGATTTTAGATTAACCGTTAACCTAAAAATAGGGTATTGGAAAGAAATTTGAGATTTTAATTTTCATAGTTGAAATTAGTACGCCACGGCGTAAATAGAGTAACCATTTAAAATTTATAAAGAGCTTATTCCATAATACTTTTAATTTTTGACTTCCGCCTTGCGGTACTAGTCGCTCTGAAACCAGATTTAAATTTTAAATCCTTAAATTTAAAATTTAAAATCTAAAATTGGTTACTTGACTATGGGCGAGCGACGCATCAGTCAGTTATTGCGTTCGTCAATACATCTACAAGGCTCATTTCTTCTAAGTCGTCTAAAGTAACTGTGTCACAAATATCAAATTTAGCACCGACACTTTGCAACTGGTCATCCAAAGCTTTGAGGAACTTAGTTGCTTGGGCATCTGAACCCACTTGAATGATCGAAATTCCTAATTCTTCATCACGTTCCATCTGGCGAGTCGCATGAATGATCGCTTCAAACACAGCTTTGCGATCGTCTGGTTCACCATCGGTAATGACTAAAATTGTCTCTCCGTTTGGCTTGCTTTTACCGGCAGCTTTGCGTTGAAAGTAGTTATTGAGTGCATCCTGAAGTACAGCTGCTAAGTTTGTCGTTCCAGAAGGGTCATTTTCGAGAAATATTTGTGCGACTTTGGCAGAAGTGACATCATCATAGCGTTTAAATCTACCGGAAAATAAGTACACCGTAATGCCATCGGGGTCAAACTGTTCGGCCTTTCTTGCCAAAGCGAGAGTAGACTCTTGGGCGATTTCCCATCTACTTCTACCACCCACTTGATCGGGTGTGGACATACTACCGCTTTTGTCAATAATTAATGTGTAATCGCGATCGCTCATCATAATATTCCTCTGATTGTTACCCTGTAGTTCTAGTCTAGTGTACGAATTTGACGATACCGTAAGCATTTTAAGGTTTCGTATCAATCTTGCTACTCAATAAAGCCGTGTCATAGTTGATAAATGCGTTGGCGTAGCCCGCACTTCTCTACGAGACGCTGCGCGTAGCTTGCTTCCACGAAGTGGTACGGCTACGCTCAGTGACCGCCGCAGGCATCGCCTAGCATCTTTGAACAAAATCTTCTTAGGTATTGAGCCGAGATACGTGTTAAAACCTGCAATATAGTCTGAAAACCCTTGTTATATCTAGGCTTCAGCGATTTTGACTTCCATCCTTATAAGGCTGTAAAAAAGATTATCTAATTTACCTTGATGAAACGGCAACCCTTTTTGAGCAGATTACTGTTCTGGTGGAATGTCCAGAAATTGAGTGGGGTTATTAGTCGCTACCCTATATAGGATATCATCTTATCGTTAGGCGATAAGTAGGTATGCGTCGATATTTATCCTTGAGACAAGGCAGCTATGCCAAAGGTAAGAGACTTTTAGGCGTTTTAGTCTTATTTACATAGTTATTTTTATTTATACCCACCTACTTAGTTGCTTCACTTCGGCCAAAGTTCAAGCCCTGATTAATCAGCTAAGTTTGCTTGTCGAAAATGAACGCATCACTCAAGTAAAGTCATTAATACCCACAATTCAATCTCAATTCTCGAATCTGCCTACCAATCAAGCTGGTATTTATGCACGGATAAATTTTGCTCAGACTTTGACCACAATTAGTAATAAAAAAGACATTGCAGAGATTCTGGCAAGTAGCTTTCAGCAAGCCAAAATAATCGGCGATGAAGATGCCCAATCTTATGCACTGGGCAGCTTGGGAGAAGTTACGAGCAGAACCAACAATTGCAAGAAGCACAGGATTTGACGCAGCAAGCATTATTTATGGCTGAAAAAATTGATGCCTCAGATATAGCTTATCGCCTTGAGTGGCAGTTAGGACGTTTGCTCAAAGCACAGGGAAATATCCCAGCCGCCATATCTGCTTATGATGCTGCTGTAACAACTCTTCAGTCTCTTCGCAGTGATTTAGTTGGAGTTAATCGAGACGTGCAGTTCAATTTTCGCGATCGCATAGAACCTCTTTATCGGCAGTCTGTAGAGTTGATTTTACAAGAGAAAGCACAAGGAAAACCAGATTTAGATAAAGCACGTCAGCGAATGGAAGCCTTGCAAGTCGCAGAACTCGACAATTTTTTCCGAGAAGCTTGCTTGAGTAACCTTGAAGGTAGGGCGATCGCATTTCTATAAACATCATTTTCGGCGCTATCCTGTAAGCTAAATTCAGCGCTTGAGTTAAACAAATCCTTACTGGTTGTTTAGTTTGATCTGTTACTTGTGCTGAATATTGGGTAGTGCTGCTCAAAATCCTTGCATAACCGCGACCAGCAGTACACAAGTGTGCTGTTTGTAACTATGTATCGAAGTGTAATGCAACAATGCTTAATGTCCTATCCATAAATACATTTAGGACACCAAGCCTAAAACAGATTGCGTCGCTTCTCGAAGAGTGTCAAGCAAAAGAGAGTTGTTTGTTCCCTTGTTCACCTCGGTTTGCTAGAGAAGCGCAGAATGCACTGAAATTTACTCATTTAGGCGGCAATTTTTCAGTTCTTAACTCAAACACTGCTGTAAAAACAGTTTCTTTCGGGCTGCTAGAAAAAATCTTTCTTAGTATTGTAGAAATTGGTAGAATTGACTACCTGATATTCCTCTTGAAGGGTTGAAAAGTCATGATGGCTCAAAACAATAGCAATGGCAACATCTCTCATACTTTGTGATTTTTCTAGTCTCTCTCCCAAATAAATGTGCCAATAAACTTCCACATCACTTTCGAGAACTGGCTTCTCAATTTCTGTAACAACACCATTTTGCTTTGGATGAATCGAGGAAGCACTGTACTTCCACTCATTTCTATCCTTGAGAATGATATCAGGCGAATCACCAATCTGTAATTGGAGATGTAACTCGTTTAGACATATCCCCTGATATATGTAAAACATTTTTGATACAAGCGCTTCAGGGGGGCATGCAGCTACTTCCATTAGAATCGCTTCTTCGCTACCTTCTTGTAGCAATAAATCAATATTGACTACACCATTTTTAGGGTAATCGTGTTCTAAACTTTCTAACACATCACTTGAAAATTGCCAGAGTTTCTGAAATTCTGGTTCTTCTTCTCTAACAATAATATTGCCGATTTGATGACCATAAATGAACTCATCATTAGGTCGATAGTGCTTGCAAGCAGCGAAATAACAAGGCTGACCATTTTTTATGACAATACTTGTATTGTATAACTGACCTCTAATGAATTCATTCAACTCAAATTCTTCATCTGAATCTACATTGCTTTCACACCAAGTTTTCAAATCATCAACAGTATAGATTCTTCTGGTTTTTTCACTTCCGACTCCGATAACTGGTTTGATAAAAATGTGATTACCTAGTTCTTCTAGAACAAACTTTAAGTATGAAACTGGCTCTTTACGGTATTGGTCTTGAGCAAAAATCAGATACTTGGGCATCCGAATAAGGGAATTTTTGAGGGCAGATTTGAGATAATTCTTATCAGTAAACTGGTGGATCATCGTTGGGCGATCGCCTGGCAGATTTAGAGCTTCACGCAACTGTGCAGTTAACAGCACTGAATACTCATCGTTGGTGACAATCCGGCAGTTGTCATCTAATAGTTTATAGTCAGTCTTAATCTGTTGATAGGTTTGGAACAGATTTTGTAAATTATAAGGTTCTACAATCTGCACAATAGACAAGTACTGATACTGAGAGGGTACAACCTCACTAAGTCCTCGCCTACTACAGAGTAAAACTAGATTTATATTATCTGAGCAGATATGCCTAAAATCAGTTTTGCTCAGAAGCATATCATGTAGCACAAAGACAGTCTGCTTATTGCTATCTATCTTACTACTATGCAAAGCAACTGGATTTGTATGCAAAGCAACTGGATTTGCCTCCTCGCGGAGCATTTGTTGTACTAACTGGACAATTTCTTGTGAACATCCCCATGACAACGTTACACCTGACCCTCCATGTCCATAATTATAAAATATGTGTGTGTTTAAAACTCTTTCCACACAAACATTTTCCGATGTTAATGGTCGTAAACCAGTCCTAACAGGCTCCTTCTCATCTAGCGGGAGTTCTTTTAATTCCGGTAGAAACTCTAAACAACCATCATACATCTGTCGAATAATTGGAACCTCAAGAGATAAGTCTGTACCCCATTGGTCTTGCTGCGTTAATCCTCCTAAGACCACCAAATCATCCCCTCTAGGAACTATAAAAATGATGTCTTGCTCATTTAAAGAAGATTCTTCATGGGAAATGCAATGAGCATCCTTCACAACTTTCCCTAGATTTTTAACCCTGACAAGTGCGCCCCTCACGGGATACATGGAACTATCCCCTGTAGTTGCTATTGAACCTAGCCCAGCACAATTAACAATTGCCCTTGCATTAAAACGGCTAAGTAGTTCCTGTTCGTTTTGAACTACATTGACAGTGATTTTCTCCTGGATAATCTCACATCCAATATCCTTTACATATTGAAGTAGCCAATTCATGTAAACATCAGTATTTGTCATCGGAGCCATGTGTTTATAAGCATCTTTTATACCTCCTTGAAAATTCAAATCAATCGTTTTTTTGACAATATGTAAACCTCTTTCAAATCCATCAACTTTATCCTTCAACTCATTCATTTTGCTTAGATCAGCAGGTAGATTTTCCAAAACATCCTTAAAATAGAAATACCCATCCCTCAAATAAATCCCTGTTTTTTCTGAACCAAACTCTGTGTGTATTTTCTTGAATTTATTATAGGTAGTCATACACCAGTCTTTAGAGCGTTCCAGCGATCTAGGAGATCCATGACGACCACAGACTGCTGGTGGCCATTCCCATAACGCACCTGCCACAATAGAGGTTAAATTTGGGGCAAAACGATCTGCAACAATCACAACATTAAAACCTGCCTCTCTCAGACATATAGCGGTTGTTAAACCGCTGACTCCTGCCCCAATTACTAAAATGTTCATATCATTCTCCGGCAATAAGTTACTCATTAAAGGTTATCTCGATTATTTGTACTACAAAATAAATGCATTATCTTGCACATTAATAATATTAATTTGGGCGCTTCTGGGCTAACGCAGCGTTAAGGAATTCTTAGCATTTAACATTTGCTGTTACAAGAATTATTTCTCAATAGTTTCCGGTTAAAAACTAAGTATAAGCAGTATTAATAATTGAGAAAATGAGTGGCTGTCTTTGAGTAATAGCTCAATGATGGATGAGCTTCTTAGTACAATATTTAATAAATTTGTGACGATACAATACTGACTTGTTTGAAGCTGCTACAATCACGCGTATGGCAGGGCATTTTGTGACCTTGCTTGAAGGTATTGTTGCTAATCCACAGGAGCAGATTTAGCAACTACCTTTGCTGACGGAAGTTGAGCAACAGCAGTTACTGGTGGAGTGGAACGATACTTTTGTAGATTATCCTCAAGATAAGTGTATTCATTAGTTGTTTGAGGAGCAGGTAAAGCGTACCCCTCATTCAGTAGCAGTGGTATTTGGAAATGAGCAACTGATTTACCACCAGTTAAATTGTCGCGCTAACCAGTTGCACTGACTTATCAACAGTTGAACACCTAAGTTAATCAATTAGCACATTACTTGCATTCATTGGGAGTGAAAGCTGATGCGCTGGTGGGTATTTGTGTGGAACGCTCACTCTTAATGATTGTGGGAATACTGGGTATTCTCAAGGCAGGTGGTGCTTATCCCTGTTCTGTCACTTTCCGAGTATTCTGAATCAAAGGATTAAAATAAAAAACTCTCTTCAGATAAGCAGGGCAATGGATGTAGAATTAAAAATCCTGAAACATTTGGCACGAGATGCCCACCCAACAGTTGCGATTGTAGATGAATATTGTGCAGAGTATAAAGACTTATTTAAAGAAGTCAGGAATTATAAGTGCTTTAAATATTTACATCTGGGGATAATATCAACGATAAAAAGAAAATCATTACCTGAGATAGCGAAGGTAGTGAGTATAAATTCGGCACAGTCATTACACCATTTCTTAGCAAATTCAGATTGGTCAGTAAATAAGTTAAAACAACGAAGATTAAATAAGTTGAAGAAACAATTAGATGGTAGGGCAATTACATTAGTCATAGATGAAACAGGAGATAGGAAAAAAGGTAAAAAGACTGCGGCAAGTGCCAGACAGTATTTAGGGAGTGTGGGAAAAATCGATAATGGAATAGTGTCAGTCAATGCTTATGGAGTGTACTCGAATATAACAATGGGGTGCATTGCTGTATGGTGGACGATTGGTAGTAGTTCCGTATTTAGTGACGCGATCGCCTGAATCGTTCTACCAGTTATTGTGTCAAGAACAAGTCACAGTTCTCAACCAGACACCTTCAGCCTTCCGTCAATTAATTCAAGCCGAACAGTCAATTACAACTGCTGGCGATTTGAACTTACGCTTAGTAATTTTCGGTGGACAAGCCTTAGAACTGTCGAGTTTGCAACCTTGGTTTGAGCGACACGGCGACTCCTCACCCCAGTTAGTGAATATGTACGGGATTACAAAAACTACCGTACACGTTACCTATCGCCCATTGAGCAAAGCCGATTTGAATGTTACGGCCAGTGTCATTGGCGGTCCGATTCCCGACTTGCAGGTATATCTACTAGATCAGCATTTGCAGCCAGTACCGATTGGTGTTGGAGGTGAAATGTACATCGGTGGTGCTGGGGTAACACGCGGCTATCTGAATCGTCCCGACTTGACCTTAAGTCAACGCCAACAGCTTCGTATTCTTTCAGGCGTTGAATAATAGTATCGCGATCGCCAACAAGTTGAGCAGATAAACCTAGATTGGCTTCAATGGTTTGACTAATATCTAGTTTGTTATGGGCAACTACGTTAGGATCAATTTGCTCTTGAAAATACTCGATTTGCTGCCAATCGGCAGAACGATAAATTGCTTCTAATCTAGCTTGTGCTTGAGCAGTATGTTCGCAAACGATCGCAAAAGCACTCATTGCCAGTGATAACCTAGCTCGTCTGCTTGAATTGCCAGCTTTACCAAATCTTGGGTAGATAAATTAGTCTCATGGTTGACAACTCGCAACCATCCACCACAGACCGGCGACCAAATTCCAAACTGAAGTGGCATAAATCTTTTTCTAGTGCCTTTTTCTACAAGTCATTAACTTAAATACGGTATTTTTATTTTTTTACCGTATTTTACTAGTTCACACTACCACATTTATTTTTGCTGTGTATATCATATGACACATGAAACTATCCCACTAATAAAAAAGTATGGTAATCTACTTCTCAACAAGGAGG
>NZ_CAXTNE010000260.1:0-11282 GCF_964245445.1 uncultured Nostoc sp. | reverse complement strand
TTTTCTACTGACAGCATACCGTTACGTGAGCTTTCTTACTTTTCAGACATCCTCTGAGGGAAGCAGCAATTCGTTCTTTATTAAGGGGATTGAAGAAGATTGACAAGGCTGTTTTACAGGAAGTAGCTAAGGAGTACAAATGATAGAAGCACCAAATGTTAAACCTTGGCTATTCTTGATTGAACCCTATGAAGGAGAGAGTCTGAGCCACTTTCTTGGTAGGTTCAGACGTACTAACCATTTATCTCCGAGTGGGTTGGGTAGTTTGGCAGGAATTGGTGCTGTAGTAGCACGTTGGGAAAGATTTCATTTTAATCCTCGCCCTAGTCAGCAAGAATTGGAAGCGATCGCATCTGTGGTAGAAGTCGATGCCCAAAGGTTAGCCCAGATGTTACCACCTGCTGGAGTGGGAATGCAGCATGAGCCAATTCGCTTGTGTGGGGCTTGTTATGCTGAAGCACCTTGTCACCGAATCGAGTGGCAGTATAAGTCGGTATGGAAGTGCGATCGCCACGAACTCAAACTTTTAGCGAAGTGTCCAAATTGTGAAGCTCCTCTCAAAATGCCTGCGCTGTGGGAGGATGGGTGCTGTCATAGGTGTCAAAGACCATTTGCGGAAATGGCAGCGTATCAGAAGCCTGTTATTAACTTGAGAAGCTTAAATGCTGATTCTTGATTATTAGTAGTGATAGCTGCATGGCTTAAGTACGAACGTACTATAACAAAAGGAATAGTCTGTTTAAAACTCTGGTTCTTTTTGCTGCATATTTGCATACTCAATGTCAAGGCAATTTTCATCGTGGCATAATGGTGTCACTATATAGATAACGTCGTTATATTAATTTTTTTGTAATTCACAACAAGGGGTCACATATTGACAATAGGCAGAGGAGGGAAATTATGAATAAAACCCTTGAAATGCCAATGCTGTATAAACGCTTATCAAAAGTGGGATTACAGCCAAAGTTTATTCAAGAAAAAGCCTTACCTGAATGGTGGGATGCAGAACTTGAAAATAATCCTGTAGCTGTTTTAGAAGCGGCAGGACGTATTGCTAAACGTTTAGGGCTAGATATGGCATCAGTTCTTGATCCTGATGCTCCTATTACTTTTAAGCAAGTAATTCGCCCTAAATTTAAGAAGATACAAAAAAATTCTGATGAGAGCCGATTAATTGTTGCTCAAGGGCTAGCTACTCGCGTAGCTGAGATGGTTACGTATGCCTGTAAAAGACCTTTTACAGATATGGCAACAAATGCATTTGAAATTCGGAATTTTATCCTGAAAAATAATTCTTACATTGACAAACTTAATGGAAGGATTTTGCAGTAAGTGTTTTATGCCTGATGTTACTTTAAAGCAGTCAAGTCTTGTTGCTCTAACACCACATTGAAAATTAGTGTAAAACTTACGCTGGGGATTAGTCGGCATAAAACTTGTAGATGAGCTTCTGCATCACTGCGGCGGCGAAAACGAGCTACAATCTGGTTCTGCATATTAGGTTTAAGTCGGACTATACACCAAGGACTGAGCTTTTCAAGGTAAGTCATCGAATTCTTCTGGTAAAATCTGTAATTTCCAAGACAAAAGCCAGCCTACTTTGATGGTGGCTGGCAAGAAATATCAAATTGATATTGAAATTAGATTCAATTCCTACTCACTCTTGTCTGGAAAACAAAGCTTCTGCAACACTTCTTCGGGGATATCCTCAAAATGTTCGAGCAAAAAGTTCATTAGTGCCAGGTGGCGTAAATCGGCTGGCATGGGGCGGCGGTAGTTTTTACCTCTAGCAAACCAGCGCCGAACGGTGGAAAGGGAACGATCGCAAATCTGCGCCATTTCTTCATAGTTCACCTGCCACTTGGAGTAAAACTGCTTGGGAGTCATGCCCAGTTGACAGTAAATGTAGAGTTGCATCAAATCTTGTTCTCGCTGCTTGAGTGGATGAGGATTCATAAGTCTGTTTCCTCGCCCATTGGTTCTAAATCCTCTTCCCAAGCAATGTCGGCAGAAGTCCAAGTAGCACTGGGGCTATTTTTGCTCAACCAAATCAGGTAACACCAACTCCAGCAGCAGCGATCGCAAGCAAAGCTATAAAATCGACCAATGACAATACCCCAGTCAGTATCGCTTTCAGTTGAGAGCCAACGCAAGCGATCGCCATATAAAAATCTCGGTGTCTTAGCTACATCGGGAAAGTTAGCGGGAAGCTCAATAGATGTGTCTGGGTATTTCAGGTTAATCAAACCTGGGGCTATATCTTGGTTACTGTGCCGGATGAGATTGAGATAAGCGGCAATTAACTTACCGTTAATGCTGTGAGTTAACTGAGAAATCAGAATTGCAGCTAGACTTTCTATTTCTTGCTGCTGGAGTTGTATCCAGGCACTATCAAAGTCAGCATCAGAGTAGTTGTTGAGCTTTGCCAGCAATTCTGTGATGCCGAAATCATCTAAAGCTTGTTGATAAGCTCTGTGTTGATCTGTTTTGTAGCTAACAGGCTTTAACATGGAAAATGTCTCCTGTGATATGGGGGCCAAAAGCCAGCATCCGCCCTGAGAAAGTTGATGGCTGGCTTTTGACTTATCAGTAATTATACGCTAAAATGAAGTGTTTCTGTGTTAATTAGTGTGTTTTAATGTATTTAAAGTAAAAACACACTAAATCGCTTATGATGATGAAATGGGAAAAGTAACTGTAACTCTTTATATGGAAGAAGAAGACAAAGAAGCCCTGCAATTTTTGGCTGATGCAGAGGAGCGTTCTTTGTCTCAAATGGCAGTGTTAATTGTGAAACGAGCTATCAAACAAGCTCAGAATGACGGGAAAATTCCACCAAAATCGTAATTTGTTAACGAAGTGATCGCACATCGTACTACACCGTACCCAGTCGGATTTGAAGAGGCAAGTAACAACTGTGTAATTGCTGGCGATTTTTTAGGACAATGCTTATCTAGTTATAAGTTTGCCTTGATTTCTAGCTGCGGCGATCGCTCCTGGATTAGCTGTAAATACCTGAATTCCTGGCACTGTCACATAATCGCCATCATCAGTAATAATCTTGTTTATTGATTCTTGTTTCATAGATTCAAGAATAAACAGGTCATAACCATCCAAACACTGAGTAGTGAACTGAGTTAAAGCATTATCTACAGTGTCTTCATCGAGTTTGACACTAATTTGAAGAGCAAAGGTGTTCTTGACTTGATTCCATGCTGCTTTTACTAAGGAAACAACCCTAGCACGTTCTGAAGGGTAGTTATGGCGGTATTCTTTATTGTTAATTCTGCTAGAACTGTAGGATGATAGCTTTTTTTCTTCTCTTTCAATAATATGGGCTAATTCAGCCAGCGATAAACCAGAGCAGCAAAGGGTAGCACCTGCTGTAAAAGTATCTGTAATGTAGTTTGAATAGGTGCTTTGATACGTAGTTAAAGACAAACTTGCTGGAGGATACGTCAGCCAGTACCAGACATTCGTATCAACCAAAAAAATATCCCCCTTTTGGGGGGAATCAGTCGTGATATCAATGATATCTGCCTTTACGGTGTAGTTAACTGACATGACTAACAGGCAGATTGTTCAAGAACCATCTCATCTACGGCTTCACGATATTGCTCATCTGAGTAATAACGCAAAGCATTTTCAATCACATTATCGTAGGTCTGTTGACCAAGAGGACTGAGGTTAGATACAACTAGAAGTCGATCTAGGTCTTCAGCTTTGATATCGCGCAATAACTGACCAATGGCAATGTTGAAAAACACGGACAAAAATCTTCTTACGTCAGCAAAGTCTAGCTCTACTAACTTTCCTGCTTGCAGTTGAGGATAAATTAAATCATAGATTTCTTGCCCGGACTGCTGGCTCATGCAGTTTTCGCCAATTAGCTCATAGACTTTGTATTTCATGGCTCTAAAACCTCTATTAGAACCTTTGTACTAAAATAATACTTCATTTTCTGTAAAGTTATGGTAATTTACGTCGCATTTAATAGTGATATTTATTAAAGTTCCCTCAAAGAAGGTGGGTGCGCTTTGGTAAATCTCTTGAGTTTCGTCAATTAAACCGTAAGCGTCATGGCTGTAAACCTCTATTTTACCCTGTTTACTCTTTACAAATTTTTTTAGTGAATCCAGTCCAGTACCTCCGCATATTCTACTGGGTCGGGTTGTCTTACCACGTTGAAATGCCCAACGTAAGGTTTCTTCAGCTAATTTCTGTCTGTCTTGAAGGAAGTGGCGTACATTGCCTGGAATGCCTACACCAAAGTCAATGACAGTCAGCTTTAGTTTATTTAAGTTAGGATAACGCTGTCCACAAGTGAATACACCGACATTAGATCGGCCGTGTTCAAAAGCATTGCTATAGATTTCAAGGGCATTCTGTATAATTTCATCCTTGAGAGTTTGGTTGATGTCTACCCAACCACGTCCAAGCCATTGCTCGTCAAGGTAATTTAGAATACTCTCAAGGTTGTCATTAGGATCTTCCCTGTAAGCAACGGAATTTCCTTTCCACCCTTGCTGATTTTCTCCAAAGGCATATAGAAAGCCGTTTTGAGTGAGATTACCTTTAATATCGTCTTGAAGTGTATCCCACGCAAAGGTAGCTTGACCACCACGAGCTTCAATGAGGCGAGCTAAACCACCTAAAAACGCTACAGCGTTTGGGCGAAGAAAGCAACAACCTGAAAAATCAAAGATAATTTTTGGTGTATCGATTTCTCTGATTTGCTGCCAAAGTCCAAACATCCGAATGAAATCTGCTTTGCCATCGTTGAGGGTTGGGACTTTGAGCGTGATTGTTAGTGAAGTGTTAGCAACAAAGGACACGGAGTGATCCTAAATCTCATAATTTTAGATACAAAGTACAAATATACTCTAATACCATTTCACGAAATGCCTGATACAAATGATTAGTTTTTAATTCTTTCCCCCTGCTCCCTGCTCCCTGCCCCCTTGCTGGCTATGTGTATCGATTTTAAAGTGAAATGGTATAACTCTCGGTAAAACTTGCTATTAAGCTGTTAGCACATGCTTTGCTGCAACTTCCATCAGCTTCTCGCTGCTGTCTCGCCCTTGTTTCAATTTGGCTTCTAGGGTATCGCAGAGGGACATCAGGCGATCGCACTTCTCTACAATGCGTTTTTGTTCAGCAAGCGGTGGAATAAAAATCAATGTCAAATCAGCTACCAAAACTTTCAGCATTTGCCTTCAATTGTTGATGAATGCGTTAGCGTAACGCGCCGTAGACATCGCACCAGAAAGGAATCACTGTTTGTCCTTGACACAAAGCGATTGAATGGCAATATAAATCTGTATGGAAGTGGGATTGCCATCAACTCAAAATTTTAGCGAAGTGTCCCAATTGTCAAGCACCTTTGAAAATGCCTGCATTGTGGGAGGATGGATGTTGCGATCGCTGTCGGTTGCTGTTTGGGGGGATGGGGGAGTATCAGAAAGCTATTTGAGTGAAGTATTTTTCTTGATTAACGGTTGGGTTGCTGAAGGATGGCGATTGTCACCTCTGAGAATTTCACTGCACATCCTCACAGCCAAGCCCATTCAAGATTTCTCTGAAGCTGTTTAAGCCTGCTTCCAGATTTTCGATGATCTCTGCCGCTAGCACATCAGGTTCTGGTGGATTATCCAGATCGTATAGACTTTCATCTCTTAACCAACAAATATCTAAGCTTGTTTTGTCTTTGGCAACCAATTCATCGTAGGTAAACTTACGCCAACGTCCATCCAGTTTTTTAGATGACCAAACTGACGGATGCTTAGAACGGTATTTGGAGTTGTAGCAATTGACAAAATCCTGTATATCCCCATATTTCAAGGGATTTTTTCGTAAGGTAAAGTGAATATTGGTACGGAAATCGTAGTACCAAATTTCTTGGGTTTGGGGAGCTTCAGATTCAGGTTTGTTATCAAAAAAGATAACGTTTGCCTTTAGCCCTGACTTGTAAAAGATACCAGTAGGTAGACGCAGGATAGTGTGAAGGTTAGTTTTTTGAAGTAGAGACTTACGAACTGTTTCTCCTGCTCCCCCCTCAAAAAGTACATTATCAGGTACGATGATCGCTGCTTTTCCACTGGGCTTCAACATTGTCCTGATATGCTGGACGAAATTAAGCTGCTTGTTTGAGGTCGTTGCGTCAAAATCTGGGCGATTGTAAACCAGATCCTCTCCTTGCTCTTTGTCCTCTTTGGAGAAGGTCATACTGCTTTTCTTACCAAAGGGAGGATTAGCCAGCACATAGTCAAAGTGTTGGATCGGCGGCTTTACTAGGGCATCGCTAAGAGAGATAATTGGTTCTTTGTCGAGCTCGCCAATCTCATGCAGGAAAAGATTCATCAAGCATAGGCGATAGGTGCTGGGAACAATTTCATTGCCATAAAAGGTTTCATGCTTGAGGAATTGTGCTTGAGACTCGTTCAGTTCGTAGTTCTCATGAATGAAGTTATGAGCAGCTAGAAAGAAGCCACCTGTACCACAAGCAGGATCAGCAATCGTTTTGCTTAGTTCAGGACGTAGGCACTCGACTATTGCTTTGGTCAATGCACGAGGAGTGAAGTATTGTCCTGCTCCAGACTTAGTGTCATCGGCATTTTTTTCTAGCAATCCTTCGTAAATATCGCCTTTGACATCAGCACTCATGGATACCCAGGCTTCGTTGTCTATCGTTCAAGCTCATGTGGCTTAAATTCCATATCCATTACATCAGTGAAATCAAAACCGTCCTCCGTTATGTTTGCGGCTCTGATATATCTTGTAGGATAATCCCTGGAACGATTTTGAGGAGAACGTTGTCGTCCTAACTGCACTTCTCCTAGAGCTTCTACCTTTGCCCAACACCAACCTTCTGGTAACTGAGGTAGTTGTAGTAATTCTTCTTCAGTTAAAGATGTGATTTCAGAAGGCATTTTGGGTTTAGTAGGCTTTTTACCCTCTGTGCCATTTACTTCCCAAACTTTAACTGCTTCTTCCCACTTATTTAGCTGCTGTTGATAGCGGTTTTCACGCTCTTGCTGGATACGCTCTAGCAGTTGATCAGCCGTTTCTAGTTTGTCAATATGAGCCTCACGCCACTGTTCAGTTAACTTGCCTTCAAAAGCATATTTCAACACTGACTGACGATATACCTTGAGTTGCTCTTGAGCAGTTCTTAGGTATTCAATTCCTTTATCAATCTCAGAAAAAAGCTCATCAATCTTTGCAACTATACGCGCTTGCTCTCTGGTAGGAGCAAGCAAAATATCAATCTCCTTTAGTAAAGACAAGCTAATATTTTTTTGGGCTCCACCTTTTCCTAAAGACTGCAATTGATCTCGTATGTGGAGCAAATAGTAGAATAAGTATTTATTGAGTACGTATGGACTTAGTTCTTGAGTAAAGGCAATAGCTTGATTAGTTGCAACGGGAACCTTGTTTATCCCCACTTTTCCTATACTTCCATACATGGCAACCAACACATTATCGGGAGCAACAATCTTTGCAGAACTGTTTTCTAGTCCAGCTTCAGAAATCCTTTTTTTTGATTTATAAACATATCCATCATTGAGAGCGCCAATAACTAACCAGGGTATATCGCCATCATAATATTCCTGAACTGTAGAACTTGGAGTACCACCAGATCCCCAAATTGCTATTTCTCCCAATTTGGCACCAATCCATGTGCTAGGAATTAAACCTTGACTGCTATCTATGTGCACTGACATGTTCTGATAATTTTCTCATTAGAAATCTCCATTATTCTGGCTTTTTAGACGTATCTTCTAAAACTTTAGAAATCAATATTCTCAACTGAGGAACATCCTCTTGAACGGCTTTTCAGATTATTTCTACATCTGTATTGAAATAATCATTAATCAGTTTATCTCGCATTCCGGCAATATCTCGTCAGGGAATATCAGGATATTGGCTTCTCACTGAATCCGGTAGCCGCTCCTCTACCGCTCAAAGCTTCTGAGATTCTCTCGCAAGCGTTGATGAATGCGATCGCTCCAAAAAGGAATTACAGTCTGCCCCTGACAAAGAGCTTCTAGCGCTACTTGCTTGTCAAACTCTGCCAATTGCAAAGGTTTTTCAGGCGATCGCGTGGTTAATAACATTAGTCGCTTCATCTTTTCTTCGGGAAGAGACTCATCAAATAACCAAGGTTCCTGTTCGCGCAGTGTTTCCAACGCTGCATGGCAAACCTCAAAATTTAACCCAATTGACAGCAACTGCTCCATTACTGTTAACACCAATAGGTCAGCTTTGGAGTAGTAAACATTACGACCTTTGCCAGTACTGTTAACCGTAGGTACTATAACTCCCTTCTCCCGCCAATACTGCAACTGGCGGCGAGAGCAATGAGTAATTTCTGCTGCTTCTGTGCTTGTGTAAAACTTTCCTTCCATAAGAATCATCCTATAGAAGCATTTCCTAAAACACATTGTATTTTTTTAGAACACTATGTGTTTTTGTAATAATTTATTTTTATGAGCCAAATAACTATTCAATGTCGCCTAACTGCCAGTGAATCTACCCGCCAAAAACTCTGGAAGTTAATGGCAGAATTGAACACACCCCTAATTAACGAACTACTTCAACAGCTTAGTAAACACCAAGATTTTGAGGAATGGCGAAAAAATGGCAAACTGCCGTCAACTGTTGTTAGTCAACTTTGCCAACCCCTGAAAACTGACCCTAGATTTACAGGTCAGCCCAGCCGCTTCTATCTATCAGCAATTCATGTTGTAGATTACATTTACAAATCTTGGTTAGCGATTCAGAAACGTCTACAGCAACAGCTAGATGGCAAGATACGCTGGCTAGAAATGCTCAACAGCGATACTGAATTAGTAGAAATGAGCGATTGTAGCTTAGAGGTAATTCGTACCAAAGCTGTTGAAATTTTGGCAATGATTACGCCAGAATCTGAATCTAATGCTCCTTTAACTAAAAGAAGAAAGACTAAAAAATCCAAAAAATTATCGACTTCCAATCCCGATCAAAGCTTATCTCATAAATTATTTGGCACTTACCAAGAGACTGACGATATACTCAGCCGTAGCGCCATCAGCTATTTGCTAAAAAATGGCTGCAAACTCAATGAAAAAGAAGAAGATCCAGAAAAATTTGCTAAACGCCGTCGTAAGCTAGAAATCCAAATTCAAAGGCTAACCGAAAAGCTAACAAGTCGAATTCCCAAAGGTCGAGATTTAACTAATGCTAGATGGTTGGAGACACTGCTCACTGCTACAACCACTGTTCCAGAAGACAATACTGAAGCTAAACGCTGGCAGGATATTCTCTTAACCCGATCTAGTTCTGTTCCTTTTCCTCTGGTTTATGAAACGAACGAAGACCTAGTTTGGTCAACAAACGAAAAAGGTAGGTTATGTCTTCACTTCAATGGCTTAAGCGATTTAACTTTTGAGGTGTACTGCGATAGTCGTCAACTGCACTGGTTTAAACGCTTCTTAGAAGATCAACAAACTAAACGCCAAAGCAAAAATCAGCATTCAAGTGGTTTGTTCACCCTCAGAAATGGTCGTGTAGCTTGGCAAGAAGGTGAAGGTAAAGGCGAACCTTGGAATCTTAATCACTTGAATCTCTATTGCTGTGTTGACAATCGCCTCTGGACTGCTGAAGGAACAGAACAGGTTCGCCAGGAAAAAACTGATGAGATTACCAAATTCATCACCAACATGAAGGATAAAAGTGACCTCAGGGAAACACAGCTTGCTTTTATTAAACGTAAAGAATCAACGCTAACTCGAATTAACAAATCCTTTGAGCGTCCTAGTAAACTCCTTTACCAAGGTCAATCACACATTTTGGTTGGAGTCAGCCTGGGACTAGAAAAACCTGCAACTGTCGCCGTAGTAGATGCGATCGCAGGCAAAGTTCTAGCTTACCGGAGTATCCGCCAGTTACTTGGCGACAATTACGAACTTCTGAATCGGCAAAGACGACAACAGCGATCATCATCCCACGAACGTCACAAAGCACAAAAAAGCTTCTCTCCCAATCAATTTGGTACATCTGAGTTAGGGCAGTATATAGACAGACTATTAGCTAAAGAAATTATTGCGATCGCACAAACCTATGAAGCTGGCAGTATAGTTTTGCCTAAGCTAGGGGATATGCGAGAGATTATCCAAAGTGAAATTCAAGCCATAGCCGAAGCAAAATGTCCAGGCTCTGTAGAAGTTCAGCAAAAATACGCCAAACAGTATCGAGTTAACGTCCATTCCTGGAGCTACGGCAGATTAATTCAAAGCATTCAAAGCAAAGCTGCTCAGGCAGGAATAATGATTGAAGGGGGAAAACAACCTATTCGCGGCAGTCCCAATGAAAAAGCAAAAGAATTAGCCTTTTCTGCTTACCATCTCCGCCTAGCTAGGCGAAGTTGACAAATATCTGAACCTTGACAATAAAATAATAAATAGCGCCGCAGTTAATGCTGCTTGCAGCCTCTGAACTGTGTTAAATGAGGGTTAGTTTGACTGTAGCAATACTGTCTTGCTTTTTGACCCTAGTAGCTGCTCACCCTGATGCTGCTGTCTTCGGACAGGATAGGTGCGCTCCCAGCAATAAAGGCGCGGATGTACTGCTGTAGTGGCTACTGAATCACCCCCGATCAAGGGGGAACCCTCCCCAATTCTTTATTTGACGCACCAAAGAGAGGTCAAAATTCCGCTCCTGGTTCGCGCAAATCCTGAAAACCTAATCCTACAAGGAATTTAGTCATAAATTTCTTTTGTAGATAATTCAAAAATTACATCCTGGGAGGATTTTTGAGAAGGTTGACACAAGTCTGGTCTGGAAACCCTTCTATACAAGGTTAAAGATGGTATCTGTTACAACCGTCCTCTCAGCAATGGGAGGGTTGAAAGTGGATTGCAATTTGCTTGTCAAAAATAGTTCTACCGTTACAACCGTCCTCTCAGCAATGGGAGGGTTGAAAGGAATAATTTTCCCTTGTTTGGGGCTTGCCAGCATGGTGGGCAGGTTACAACCGTCCTCTCAGCAATGGGAGGGTTGAAAGGCGTATTGCATGAGTTGCCTATTTTCTTTGGTCGGTTACAACCGTCCTCTCAGCAATGGGAGGATTTAAAAATTTTTCAAACAGTATTAGTGTTAGGTTTCAGTAATTATTAAAGTTAGGGGCGGGTTGAAAGCAAGTCCCTTCACCCCCTCGTTTTAGTTGCTTTGTATAATAATTACAAAGTGACGCCTAATGTGAATTAGAAAAAAGGCGGGAGAAGTAAGAAGATGAAAGTTAC
>NZ_CAXTNE010000259.1:0-11290 GCF_964245445.1 uncultured Nostoc sp. | reverse complement strand
TTTATAAAAAAACATTAATTTTTAAAAAAAAAATAATTAAAGTTTATAACCATTTTTAACAGTATTAGAAATCCAAAAGATTAAATTTTTAAGATTTAGTAAACAAGTTGACGTAACTTTATATTTCATGTTAATTAAGTAATTACAGGTAAGTTAAATATAGAAAAATAATCAAAATAAATTTTGAAAATTTTGACCCAATTACTTACAATTTGCATAATCAATAATTAACCAAATCAATAATTAATATTTTCTAAGTAATATTGGTATTAATTAGGTTAAAAAAACATCTGTATTTAAACCTACAGTTTTAATTAATCTACATTGAACTTATAAAAAGTTCTGTAACTGAGGCCGAAATTAGGCATTATTTAGAAATTTAGGAAAAATAATATGGTAGTTATTTTCGGCACTACAAATCCTGACACCAGAAATGGGACATCGGGAGATGATACGATATATGGTTGGGCTAATGGTGGTAATGCCAATAGTTTGTCTGGTAACGATACACTAAATGGTGCAGATGGTAATGATAATCTATTTGGCGGGACGGGAAACGACAGTTTAATCGGTGAAATTGGCAATGATACACTGGATGGTGGCTTGGGTAGTGACAGCTTGAATGGGGGAGTAGGCGACGATACTTACGTCATTGACAGTGCTAGTGACACTATTACCGAGGCTAATAATTCAGGTATAGATACTGTCCGGTCTTCTGTCCCCTACACACTGGATGCCAATCTGGAGAACCTGAGACTGAGGGAAGGTAGCGCCATCAACGGGACAGGTAACAGCCTTAATAACATAGTGTTTGGTAATACTGCTAACAACACTCTGAATGGGAGAGCAGGCGATGACACGCTAGATGGTAGTAATGGCAATGATACCCTCAATGGTGATAACGGCAATGATAGTCTACAGGGCGGGCCCGGCAATGACATACTCAATGGGGGGTCTGGAAACGACATCCTCATCGGTGTTTTCCCTAGCAGTCCCCTTTCACCTGGATTAGGAGAGACTGATACTTTAACTGGCGGCGTTGGGCTAGATAGATTTGTCCTTGGGGACGCGATAAATGTCTACTACGACGATAAAAACACTACGAATGCTGGTCTTGGCGACTTAGCTACTATTACTGACTTCAACCCTAGTGAAGATCGAATAGAACTTAAAGGCTCCCCAAAAAACTACCGCTTGCAATCTGTTGGAACTAATACACAAATATTTTTAGACAAACCTGGAGGAGAGCCAGATGAGATCATTGGTATTGTGCAGGGGCTAGTAAATCTCAGACTTGATAGTAATGATTTCCTTTTCTATGAGGGGGAAAATGCTGGACAAGCTACAAATAATACACTAGGCAGCGCTGAAAGATTTGGTTCTTTATTATCAGGCTCAGACGTTAATCTCTCAGGTGAGTTAGTAACAGTTCAACCAACAGACAATCCCGATTTCGACTTTTTTACATTTTCTCTAGCAAATCCAGGAACTGTGACTATCACTGCGGCGACAACTGATGATACAGTTATCGGACTGTTTAACAACGCTGGGATTTTACTGCAAAGTGATGATGATAGTGGCCCCGACTTTGGGTCATTAATTACCGCTTCATTAAATGCTGGAACCTACTCAATTTCAGTGAGTAAATATGCTTTCTTCCCCCAAGATGGCGGAACTTTCTCTGGCTCTAGTGATAGCAACACTGCTCCTTATACACTAGAAATCAGTTTGGCATAAGAACGTTGTCAACTTAAAAAAGTATTGCATAATAAGGCTGATTGGGGAATACTTTTACTACTAGTTAAAGGGACACGAGCATGTTTCCCCGTTCCTGAATAAAAGACTATTTATAAACTAAGTAGGCAGGCATAATTAAACACAAAATAAAATCCTAGTTCGTAGTGAGCGATTCATCACTCAAAACAAGGATTGTCAGGAATAAAGTCCTTAATACAATTCATTTATTTACGCCGATTTATTTAGTATCGATTGCTCAAACTCAGAATCTCTAAAATTGTTCCTCCTTAAAGTACATTTAGCAACAAAATTATCTGACTCTTTTATGAACGCAATAATGAATAGCATTAACTCATCCAACCAAAAGCAACGCAGATTTATTGGTAAGTTTGCTCTCAAAACCTACTTCGTTGCTGCTAAAACGCTGTTATTTACAATAGTTATATTAAATTATGGCGCTACTGAAGTAAATGCTGCACCTAAAGCCTTGCGTCCTGATATTCAGATTCGCAATATTACGAATACCTTATCAGTCTCTGCTTCTGTTCGGATTGTAAAAGATCCACGAAACAATACCCTCTATTACCTCAAACAAAATGGTGATATTTATCAAGTCAATTTAGGCTTGTCTAATAGTAGACTTGTGTATAACTCTAGTAATCATAATCTAGGTGAAACTCAAGGAATGGCCATTGATCCTAATGGCACAATTTATTTGGTTGGCAATGCAGACCTTGTAAATAACCAAACTAAAGCAATTATTGTTAAAGGCGAAATTAAGTCGGGTACAGAACAGCGTGTCTGGTCTATCTTAGCTAAGAGTGCAGGCTATCCCAAAAGCAAAACAGCCTATGACCATCGCTTCAACGGCGTGGTTGTTAGCCCGGATGGTAACTTTATCTATGTGAATAGCGGTTCTCGTACCGATCACGGTGAGGTTCAGTCTGTTAATGGGCTATATCCTAATACTCGCGAAGTAGGATTAACCGCTTGTATACTCCGTCTGCCTGCTAATGGCAAAAATATTTTTCTTGCAAACAATCGAGCAACTTTAAAGGCAAGTGGCTATATTTTTGCAGAAGGAACACGTAATACTTTCGATATGGCTTTTGCGCCCAATGGAGATTTATTTGGCACAGAAAATGGCCCCGATCGCGACATGTCAGAAGAATTAAATTGGCTCCGTCAAGGTGGTAATTACGGCTTTCCCTGGCGGATTGGTGGGACAGACAACCCACAACAATTTCCCAATTATGATCCTGCCAAAGACCTTTTATTAAGCCCCAAATTTAACGCCGTCCAAAGGGGTTACTTTCGTAACGATCCAACCTTTCCTGCTCGGCCTGGAAACTTGATTGAACCAATTCCTAATTTTGGGCCGGACGCAGACAATTTCCGCGATCCTCAAGATGGAAAAGTCAAAGACGCCAGTGTTCTTGGGCAAAGTTTGAGTACTTTTTCAGCACACCGTTCTCCTTTGGGCTTAGTTTTTGATACAGAAGGAGTACTGAGTCAAGAATTCAACAGAGATGGATTCATGCTGAGTTTTACAACAGGCGACCCCACTGGCGAAACACTACCAGGCCCTTTTAAAGATTCCGGCCAAGACCTATTGCATTTAAAGTTAACTAAAGTAGGAAGTAACTATAAATTGAATGCTACCCGCATTGTTGAAGGTTTTAGTAATCCCATTGACGCTGCGATTATCGGCAATAAGATTTATGTTTTGGAATATGGTGGAAATCAAGGAATTTGGGAAATCACTATGCCAACTAAATGAAGCAGACTGAGTATTAGTGAGGTTCTTGCTTACCTGGTTCTGGCGTATATCCAATGTCCGTCCCTCATCCTAACGGGAATGTACCAATTCAACCGCCAGGATCTTGGGGTCAAGGCGATCGCGGTGCTAAGGGATATCAAAATAGCGGTACATCCGAGGTCTTTGACTTTGACGAGTTGCAAACAGACCAGTGATTATAATACTGAAAATCGCGCCTGCTCAGATTCCCGACTTCATTTAAGAAATCGGGAATCTTGTTGTTTACAAATTCTGCCATAGTTATCGGGTTTATTCGCTACTAAAATGCTACTCAAAAAGAGTAATAACTTTAGTAGGAAGTCCTTTGTAATAGGAGATGACAAGCAGATGCCGTGGTTTGTAAAAATTGAAGAAGGGAAAGTCGATAAACCTACCTTTGACCAATATGTACCTGCCCACAAAGCCTACATTCAGAACTTGATTGCTAAAGGACACAAAGCGCGAACAGGCTATTGGGCAGAGCAAAAAGGCGGAATGTTGCTGTTTGAGGCAGCCTCAAAGGAAGAAGCAGAAGCAATTGTAGCTGCTGACCCGTTGGTGAAACACGGCTGCGTCAACTATCAGCTTTATGAATGGCGGATTGTTATGGAATAACACACACATTACTGACTTTTAATGTTATGCTTTGAGTAGACCTGGATCTATGCGATCGCAACACCCAAATCTTGTCAGAACCGGAAGGTAGCAGCAACACGGGAGGCTTGTGGTAGGCGTAGTCTCCGGGTCGCCCTATTTGTAGGAGCGGTCAGGGAGAATGGCTGGTTTTGGAGATATTGTTCAAAAAGCTTTTTACCTCGGTGTTGGATTAGCTTCTTACGCAGGTGAGAAAGCAGGGGGAAAATTAGCCGAAGTGCGATCGCAAGTCCAAAAACTGGCAGATGAAATGGTGGCAAAGGGCGAAATGAACACAGAAGAAGCCCGCCGCTTCGTTGAAGATATGATGAAGCAAGCCCAACAGCCACAAGCATCTGGTGAAACCTCTGAAAAAACACCTCCTTCTGAACCTCGCCGCATTGAAATTTTAGAGGAAGATGAAGAACCAACGGTGAAAGAGGAAGCAAGTGATGATAATACGGAAAAATTACGGCAAGAAGTGTTAGACCTGCAAAACGAGTTAAAAAGATTGCAACGCGATCAATAAAAAGAATTGTTTGATCGAAATATTAGTAAGAAGTAGCAGTTTGACATGGCACTTCAGATAGAAACTTGATAAGATACATTGCTTAGTGTTTACTCTAGTCCTTCAAGCCAGATAACACAAAGCGTCCTGTTTATAGCCTGCAAAGGTGTCAAGTTTATGGAACAGTGGCAAAAAGATTTAGTAGAGATCGTTGAAACAGTGGCTGATGAAGTAGAGCGTTTCTTCCTGGGAATGAGTGAAATGGTGGACGCTTTTTTTGAGCTAACGGAAGAAATCACCGAGCAAGTCCCTAACATTGCCATTGAAGTCGATCAGTATTTACAGGATTTGACTGAACCAATGTTTGAAGCTTACTGGGAACTGGAAGACATTGTAGCAGATGTAGATTCAGGTTTTCCTTATTCAGTTGAACCCACAGCCGAAAAAAATCCTGCGTGTATCGGTTGTACTCACTACCACGGTCAAGTTTATAGTGGTAATTTGTTAGTTTGTGCCATGCATCCCCACGGTTGTGAAGATGAGAATTGTCCAGACTGGGAGAAGGAAGAGTATTGAGTGGGGAGTAGGGAGTCAGGAGTTAAAAAGCTACAAAATTAATAAAAGGACGTAAAGACAAGTAAAATAACTAATGACAAATGACAAATGACAAATTACCCGAAAGTGTAACCCAGGCAAGCCAAGATATGAAGTATGGCGAACGCGATATTGCAGAAGGTAAACTAATTACCTTTCCGAATCCGCGTGTGGGGAGGCGATATGACATTAATATTACTTTGCCGGAATTTACTTGTAAATGTCCGTTTTCTGGTTATCCTGACTTTGCGACAATTTACGTTACATATATACCTGATGAACGGGTAGTGGAATTGAAGGCGCTTAAGCTTTACATTAACAGTTACCGCGATCGCTACATTTCCCACGAGGAATCTGCCAATCAAATTTTGGATGATTTTGTAGCTGCTTGCGATCCGTTGGAAGCCACTGTAAAAGCAGATTTTACGCCTCGCGGCAATGTACATACCGTGATTGAAGTGCGTCATCACAAGTACCCATAATGAAAATTTTGGCTTGTAGTGAGGACTAAAGTCCTCTCTACGAGACGCTAGGCGAATAAAATCAGGACTTTTTACTCAGGTTGATTAAGCGGACACGATATAATTTCTTATTATCAAATAACGCCGTCAGCCTACCCTAAACTAAAAACTATTTATTCTCCAATCTTCTTTGCAGCAGATTGCACTTGAATCACAACTTTTTGAGACAAAGGAATATATCCAAGTTCCAAACTGGATTTTTGCCCCTCAATTAAAGCCCAATTAATAAAGTTTTTCAGCGCTTGAGCTTTGACTCGGTTTGGATATTGGTGATAAGTTAAAAACCAGGTGTAAGTAACGATGGGATAAGACTGGGAACCTATAGGATCGGTGATAAAAGCAATCAAGTTATCGGCAGGTAATTTTACTGCCTCTAAGGTTTGAGCTACAGATTCTGGTGTCGGCGTAATATAATTACCAAATTTATTTTCCAAAGCAGCCATAGGGAGTTTATTTTGTTTGGCGTAGACGTATTCTACATAGCCAATAGCTCCTGGTATCTGTTGAATTAAGGCGGTAACACCTTCGTTACCCTTTCCACCAATTCCCACTGGCCATGCTACAGATTTACCGGCTGCAACTTTGCTTTTCCATTCTGGACTTATAGCACTTAGATGTTGCGTAAATACGCTTGTAGTCCCACTACCATCAGTTCGGTGTACAACCTGAATCGGTAAATTGGGCAAATTTACTCCTGGATTAGCTACAGCTATTTTCGGATGATTCCAATTCGTTATTTTTCCGAGAAAGATATCTACGTAGACTTGGCGTGATAGCTTTAAACCAGTTGGCAGATTGACTTGAGATGACTGGCGGACGACTGGCGCAAGGTTGTAAGCCAGCACAATAGAACCAGCACTTATGGGTAAAGCGATCGCTCCCCGTTTTATCTTAGCTGCTTGTTCATTTGTAATTCCTACATCACTAGCTGCAAAGTCCACAGTACCTTCAATGAGTTGTTGCACTCCAGCACTGCTTCCTATCGCTTGATAATTTATTTCTACATTGGGATTTTGCTGGTTATAATCTGAAAGCCAGCGTTCGTACAAAGGTGCGAGAAAACTTGCCCCAGCACCTACAAGAGAAACACGGTTGATGTTTCGATTATTGGCAGTGCAAGAAGCAATATTCAACACGATAGCTATTAACGGTAGAAGGTAAACGCGTCCCTTGAATTGAAATTGAGCAGACATAGAAATCTTTTGTTCCAATGTTTAATAAATACCTCTATTATTTTTCCAATTTGTAGCCGTGGAAGTAGCGTAATTAATTGTAAATAACTTTGAAATGCAAGGAACGCAAAGTAATCCTCTGCGTTCCTATGCGATTTACTTTGCGCCCCTGAAGCATTTAAACTTCAATCGCCGCCTCTTTTTCTTCACCTTTTGGCTGTGAACTCAGGCGATCTAAAATCTCCAAAACCTCTTGTTCAAAAGCAACTTGGGCGCGATTAGTTTTGCCACCCACATACAAGCGATCGCCTTTTTGTAATGCCCATATTTGTGAATGAGAAAAGTAACTCATTACCACACCCAGCATTAGTAAACCAAACCCTGAGTAAACAATTGGTATACCTGGATCGGCTTTAATTTGTAAGCCAGTGCTGCCAATGATATCCAGAATTTTCAGCTTCACGCCATTAACTTGGGTAGACATCCCAGCGCGGACAGTATCAACGAGTTTGCCTGTGGGATCATAAATTAATACCATCCCTTGTAAGTCTTTGGCTAAGAGGGAGACACCCTCACTCAAATCTGGTTTTGTAGGAACCCACGTTCCCCAAATGCGCCCTTGTCCATTAGTGTTCAATTGCGCCATTGGTAGCTGAAAAACCGGGCTATTGTTAAATTGGACGCGAACACCTGCAATTCCCCAATCAGTTTGATAGAAAGTGATGCCATGATAGCGCAGAGGCTCATTGACAAAAATCTTCTTATGGTCTACTTCCTCGCCCTGTTTATTCAAGACAGACATATCTGAATAAAATTGATCAATGCCGCCAGATGGTGTATAGTCAATCCAAAAACGATTAACTCGCACAGACCAATCTTTCGGGATTTTTGCGGCTAAAGGGCCAGCATCGACAATATTTGTCACTTGAAATGTATCGCCACTGGCAACCATTTCCTGAGCCAAAAACCCAGTCATCGCCCCCCAAATTCCCCCGATCAGAATAGCGACGATACCAATATGAACGATAATTGGGCCGATGCGTCCGACTATTCCTTTACGGGCATAAAGGAGATTTTCTTTTTCCTGATCTTGATAAATTTTATAGCGGCGTTTCTGTAATATTTGGCTGAGAGAATCGAGGGAACAAGTATCTAGTTCTGCACTTAAAGCTAACTTTTGAAATTGCCGTGGTTCGTCGTAATATTTCCAGCGTTGGGCAGCTTTTAAGGCTGGTAACTGACGAGTAAATGAACAAGCAGTTAAGCTAGTACCAAATAAAATGAGTAATGCCAGAAACCACCAGGTACGATATACATGGTCTAACCCAACTACCTGAATTACCTTCCAAGTTAAGAAACCAAATAAAGCTGGATGTTCTGGGTAGTTAGCCTGGTAAAATGCGGGTGATTGACCTTGCTCAATTACAGTACCAGTGGAGCTAAAGATTGCAATCAATAGCAGTAGTGCGATCGCTAGTCGTAAGTTTGTCAGTACAGGCAAAAGCTCTTGCCGTAAGAACTGCCCAGGTACTGCCCACCATTTTAATTCTTTCGACGCTGAATCTTCTAAAGTCATTATGTGTAAAATCTAACAAAGGTATTGATATTAAAAACTGCCAAGGGGAATTCGAGAAATTAAAGAAAATACACCGAATCCTACCAACAGCGCCCCACTAACTGGGTTAATCCAACCAGACCAGCGACGCAATTCTAATAACTTTTTAATTGAAGCTGTAAAAGTACCCGCCAAAATCAATGGTGCTACATAACCGGCTGTGTAAGAAAGTAGCAAAACAGCCCCTAAAATTAAGTCTTGTGTATTGGCAATCCAGCCCAACAAACTAGCTAAAACAGGTGTGCTACAAGGGGATGCGACTAAACCGAAAGTCAGCCCCAGCAAATAAGAACGCAGTCCTGCTGGTAAATCTTGCGAAATCCAATTCGTTTCGCCCAAGGATGGAAATTGCAAAGGTAGCGCTTCTAATAAGTTCAGCCCCATGAGAATGGCGATAATGCTGACGATAATCGGCAAACCAATTCCCACTTGACCGTAGACTTTTCCGACAAAAGCTGCTATTATCCCAAGCCCTGCCAATGTAGTTGCTAATCCTAAAGCAAACCAAGTTGATTGGGCAGCTGCTTGCAAGCGACTTTTAGCTTCATAACCGCCAATGTAACCAATGGTAATTGGCAGCATAGAAAGCATACAGGGTGTAAGACTGGTAAGCAAGCCAGCAGCAAAGATGATACCAACACTCACCACGCTAAGGTGTGTCAATTGGTTAGAAACGAGGCTGTTGGCAAATTGTTCTAGTTGGTAAATTTGGGTTTGCAGGTTATCAAGCATGGGGACTTTCTGAGCAGGAAATGCTTACTCTGCTTGCATTTTAGCTTATTTTTCGTTTGGGAGTTAGCAGAACGTAAATTATCCAAACTTAATATCATCTAAATTTCATCTGCCCAAGGAAATGTATCTAAAATACAATTAAGCTCGAACTATATTTGAAGAAGCACGGCTGGAGTATTTGGCATGATGATTGCATTACCCGGATTTCAAATTGTTACTTTATTAAAAGCAGGGGTAAAAGCAGTCATATACCGTGGAATTAGGGTTAAAGATCAGTGTCCGGTAATTATTAAAGGGCTACGTGCAGAACAGTGTACACCCAATAATATTGAACAAATCAAACATGAGTATGCGATCGCTCGCAGGTTAAACACCGCAGCCGTAGTTAAAGCTTACGCCTTAGAGATGCATCAGGGAATCCCTTATTTAATTATGGAGGATTTTGAGGCGCGATCGCTCGATCAGTTGCTAGACCCTTAAATCTTGTTTATGTAAATCAATTGATTGCTGATACCTTACATAGTTCAGTAGAACAAGTAGAACCTCTTGCTCAATTGATTATCCAAAAAACTGACGGCAATCCTTTTTTTATCAACGAGTTTCTAAAAACACTGCACCAAGAAAATCTGCTGAATTTTGACCCCCCTTTACTTCCCCCCTTACTAAGGGGGGAAGTAAAGGGGGGTGGCAATGGAATTTAACTCAGATTAAAGCCCAAGGGATTACAGATAATATTGTTAGTTTGATGATTGGGCGGATGCAAAAACTGCCAGCCGCAACTCAACAGGTGCTTAAGTTAGCCTCTTGTATTGGTAGTCGCTTTGATTCAGAAGTTTTAGCGATTATTGGTGAACAATCTATTGAAGAAACAGCGAATGCACTTGTTGATGCAATTTTAAGAGTGACATTGGGATTAGAAGCTTTAAAACTTTTTGGGGTGACATTCCCTTATACAAATGAGGAAGTGCAAGCTGCGATCGCCATTGATAATGTCCGCCTTTACCAAGAAGCACAGCAAGCACAAAAAACAGCAGAACGAGCATTAGAGCGCATTGCCACAAGTTTTTTGGAATATCCTTTCTAATGCCATCAAGTTTACTCCCACTGGGGGAGAAGTAAAAATTAAATTAGAGCAAATTGGCTCACAGGTACAAATCTGTGTCACTGACACAGGGAAGGGGATTGCACCTGAGTTCTTACCTTATGTCTTTGATTATTTCCGTCAAGCAGATAGTGCCACAACTCGAAAATTTGGCGGTTTAGGTTTAGGATTAGCAATCGTCCGGCATCTTGTAGAACTTCACGGGGGAACTGTTCAAGCTCATAGCTTGGGCGAAGAACAAGGAGCAACTTTCACTGTCAAAATTCCATGCTTAGAGAATGAAAGCAAAGGAAGCAAGGATACAAAAGATAACTCCTCACTTGTGGAAGATCAGTCCTTACCCTTGTCTGGCTTAAAGATTCTCGTGGTGGATGATGACGCAGATATGCGAGAGTTTTTGCCTTTCATGCTGGAGCAATATGGTGCAACTGTGATTGCTGTAGCCTCAGCCATTGAAGCTTTAACTGCACTGAGTCAATCCCAGCCAAATTTGCTCATAAGCGATATTGGGATGCCAGAAATGGATGGTTACATGTTGATGCGACAAATAAGGAGTTTGCAACTAGAGCAAGGTGGGACAATTACAGCGATCGCTTTAACTGTCTACGCTAGTGAGATAGATCATCAGCAAGCGATCGCTGCTGGATTTCAACAGCATATTTCCAAGCCTGTAGATCCAGAAGAATTGGTGAAGGCGATCGTATTATTAGACTTATTGAAACAGAATAAAGGCGTCAGTCGTTAGAATTCAGCATAAATTCTGTACGACTCGCGGATCTGAATCCCCCACCTCTTGGGGACTTCAAAATTACTTTTTTTTAAAGGAACTCCAAAAAATAAATTATCCAATTTCTAGACTTCACTACGACTTTCCCTCC